>NZ_JBVJLI010000015.1:0-163634 GCF_055584805.1 Pseudomonas sp. NPDC090752
GATGGCACGGGCTTCGCCCGTGTTCGCGGGACAAGCCCGCTCCCACAGGGATCGCGCAGCTTTCTAAGTTTTGTGGAAGACAGTTGCTCCCACACTGTTCACTGCCGACAACAACGGACCAGGCATCGCAGTCCGGTCATGCGGCGCCTTTTGCCTGCTGTTCCAATTGCACCTGCAAGGCTGGATCAAGTTGCAGCGCGCCGGCCAGTTCGTCAAGGTAGGCCCGCTCAGCGTGATGCTGATCATCCACCAGCATCACGCTGGCCAGGTACATTTCCGCAGCCATGGCCGGGTCCCGAGCGGACAGAGCCACTTCTGCAGCATCGAGTGGCTTGCTGACTTCTTCATCCAGCCATTGCTGCAATTGCGGGTCGCTGGTTTGGCGTTTGATTTCGGCGTAGATCAACTGCTCTTCCTGCTCGTCGATGCGACCGTCAGCCTTGGCGGCGGCAATCAGCGCGCGCAGAATGGCATGGCTGTGGTCCTCGGCCTCGGGGCCGGACAATTGATCGACGGTACGCACCGCCTGCTGCGGGGCTGCGGCCTGGCTGCGCTGCCAGCTTTGATAGGCCTGGAAGGCCATCATGCCCAGCGATGCCAGTGCCGCGTAGTTGGTGCCACCCGTGGAGCGCCCTTGGCCGTAGCCGCCCGCGCTGCCACCACCAGCGCCGCCCAACAGGCCGCCCAATAAACCACCCAGCCCTCCAGCGCCAGCCGCTGAACTGCCGCCACCCAGCAGCCCACCAAGCAAGCCACCCAAACCGCCCATGCTGTCTTGCGCTGACAGGCCGCCACGTCCTTGTTGTGCTCGCGAGCCTTGCCCGGCTCGCAGTAACTGTTCGAGCAGATCACTGGTGTTCATTGGCGCCGCCCTCGATTGGTAGTCGTTGCCCAGACAAGCAACGATAGCCCTGTCACGATGATTCGACACGACCGTCTGGCCGACGGAAGCCAGCCGGCGTGTTCACGAAAATTAGCGGCGATTCGTCCTTTTTTCTGCTGCCGAACGCTATATGGCTTATCCTTGCCCACGCGAACAACTTCAAAGCAGTGAAATGAACGATGGGTTTTGAACAACTAGCTGAACTACGCGACCGCCTGCGGGCTGAAAAAGAGCAGACCAAGGCCGAGAGCGCACCGCCCCGCAAGCGCAAGCCCTCTGCGCCTGCGAAGCCTCGCGAGGTCGATCCAGCAGTGGCAGCGATCTGGCCATTGCAGAAGCATTTTCCGTTGGCCTTCCCGGTCAACCCGGCGCCCAAGGTGCCGCTCAAAGAGGGCATTTTCAAGGATGCCGAGCAACACCTCGAACTGCTCGGCATCACTCGCGAACAGCTCAAGCTCGGCATCTCTACCTGGTGTCGCGGAAACCGCTACTGGGCAAGCATGGTGGAAGATGCGCCACGGCTGGACCTGACCGGTCAACCAGCGGGCATGGTGACCGCCGCCCAGGCACTGCACGCCAAGCAGCAGGCTTCGCGGCAACGTAGCCAGGACCGACGCAATCGTGCGAAGTCTAAACCGCCTGTAACGGCCCCCGCCGCCGATACAGCCGTTGAGCAGGCTACGGACTGATTCGAGTCACGCTCTGCAAAGGTTGATACCCGCGAGAAAATCGCGGGTATCCCGATCAGAGCGCAGGCAGACCACCCGACAGCTTGCTGGGGCTGTTGCCACGAACTGTTTCATCTTCGCGCGTGTGGTCTTTTTAGTCCGCCACATGAACCTGAAAAACTCAGGCAGATTGCTCAACAGTTCTGGGCAGTCCTCTGGCAAGTCTGGCCGGGTGCGGCCTCGGTTGAGCAGCGTTCTGAGGAACACACGCCAGAAGCGAAGCGTTGCCGACCGATCGATCCATATCAGCAGGTCAGCGCGGGCAATCCGGTTGTCCCAGGTGGCTGAATGCCCTCCTTCGAAAATCCAGCGATCACCGGCCTCGACCTGGCTACACAAGCGGGTTTTCTCGTCCCAGCTCCGCTCGACCCAACCCGGCTGCCAATGAATCGTATCGATATGAACGACCGGCAAGCCCGTGCACTTGCCAAGCTTGCGCGCCAGGGTGCTCTTGCCAGAACCAGGCTGGCCAACAATCATCACCCGTTGCATTGAGACTCCTTCTCGCTGTGCATGCTGATGTGGGCGCGCGATTCTACGGCAACGCCCAGCTCAGTCAACACCCTTACATCTCCACTTGCGTGCCCAGTTCGATTACCCGGTTGAGCGGAAGTTTGAAGTACTTCAGGTTGCTGTTGGCATTCTTGAGCAAGAATGCGAACAGGTGCTCGCGCCACTTCGCCATGCCGATGCGCGTGGTGGGTACCACGGTTTCCCGGCTGAGGAAATAGGTGGTGCGCATCGGGCTGAAGTCCAGGTCGGTGCGCTGACACAGGGCCAGGGCTAACGGTACGTCCGGCTCTTCGATAAAGCCAAAATGCAGGCTGACGCGGAAGAACCCGTGGCCAAACGCTTCGACCTCGATACGTTGCCCGGCACTGACGCGCGGCGCATCCTCGGATACCACGGTCAGCAGCACCACCTGCTCGTGCAGGACCTGATTGTGCAGCAGGTTGTGCAGCAACGCATGGGGCACGGCATCGCTGCGCGCGGTGAGGAACACTGCCGTGCCTTGCACCCGGTGCGGCGGTTGTGCCTGAACACTGCTGATGAACAAAGGTAACGGCAACGCGGTTTCATCCAGACGCTCGACGATGATTTTCCGCCCGCGCTTCCAGGTGGTCATGGTGATGAACAGCAACACCCCGGCAATTACCGGGAACGCGCCACCGTCGATGATCTTCGGCGCGTTAGCCGCGAAGTACAGGCTGTCCACCAGCAGGAAGCCCAGCAGCATGGGAATGGCCAGCCAGCGCGGGGTTTTCCACGCCAACAGCACCACCGCCGAAGACAGCAAGGTGGTGATCAGCATCGTGCCGGTGACCGCCACGCCATAGGCGGCGGCCAGCGCGCTGGAAGACTCGAAACCGATCACCAGCAACACCACGCCGACCATCAGCGCCCAATTCACCGTCCCGACATAGATCTGCCCCTGCTCCTCGCTGGAGGTGTGCTGGATGAACATGCGCGGCACGTAGCCCAGCTGGATGGCCTGGCGGGTCAAGGAAAAGGCGCCGGAAATCACCGCCTGCGAGGCGATGATGGTGGCCAGGGTCGACAATGCGACCATCGGCAGCAAGGCCCAGCTCGGCGCCAGCAGGTAAAACGGGTTGCGTACCGCCTCGGGGTTGCCGAGGATCAATGCACCTTGGCCGAAGTAGTTCAGCACCAGCCCAGGCAAAACCAGCATGAACCAGGCGCGGGCAATCGGTTTGCGGCCAAAATGGCCCATGTCGGCGTACAGCGCTTCCGCACCGGTCAGGGCCAACACCACAGCCCCGAGGATCGCCACGCCGATGCCTGGGTGGACGATGAAGAACTGCACCGCCCAGGCTGGGTTGAGTGCCTGCAGCACCTCCGGGCGCTGCACGATGCCATGGCCCCCCAGTGCCCCGAGGACCACGAACCACACCACCATCACCGGCCCGAACAAAATGCCGATGCGCGCGGTGCCGTGCTTCTGGATCAGGAACAGCCCGACCAGTACGACCACCGCCACGGGCACTACCCAGTGGTCGATCCCGTTGAACGCCAGTTGCAGGCCTTCTACGGCCGACAGCACCGAAATCGCCGGGGTAATCATGCTGTCGCCGTAAAACAGCGCAGCGCCGAACAGCCCAAGCAGCACCAGCACACGGCTCATGCGCGGAAACGGTGCCGCCGCGCGGCGCGCCAGCGCGGTCAACGCCATGATCCCGCCCTCGCCCTGGTTGTCGGCCCGTAGCACGAACAGCACGTACTTGATGGACACCACCCAGATCAGCGACCAGAAGATCAGCGACAGGATACCCAACACACCATCATGACTGGGCTGCACACCGTAGTGGCCGGAAAACACTTCCTTCAATGTGTAAAGGGGGCTGGTGCCGATGTCCCCGTAGACCACGCCCACGGCGGCGATCAGCAGGCCGATACCTGAGCGGGTGGCGGGGTTGGATTGATTAGCGGCGGTTGCTGTTGCACTCACGGATAATTTCTCTGCACGGTTGACGCTGCCCGGCGGCGGGAAAAAGTGCCGCCAGTATCGTTTCGAGCAACGCAGTGCGCCGTAAAAAGTCCGTAAAAAATCCAATAGAAAAGGCGCCTGAGCGCCTTTCCATTTAGCTATTAAGGCTCAATGAGCAAGCGACGTGCGCACCGCCCGGACCTGCTGGGCAGTTACCGCACCGGCATGGTTCGACCAGCCTTGGCGCAAGAAGGTGGCCAGCTCGGCAACCTCGGCGTCATCCATGCGCTCGGCAAAGCCAGGCATCGGCAACACCGACGGCGCACGCTCGGTCGAAGGCGTCTGCGCGCCGGCCAGGATCACATGGATCAACGCCGTCGCATTGTCCGCATTGACCACCGAGGCACCATCCAGCCGTGGGAACACCTGTGCCGCACCTTCGCCAGAGACGAAGTGGCAGGCTCCGCAGTTGTCCACGTACAGCCGCTCACCCAAGGTAAGGTTTTTCGCTGAGGTCAACTTGGCGGTAGTACCTTCGCTGGGCTGCGGCTGCTGCGAATCGACAGCTGCCTTGGCCCCGTCCAGTGACTTGAGGTAAGCCGCCATGGCCAACAGGTCGGCGTCGCTCATGTGCGACGTGCTGTTGGCAATCACGTCCTTCATCTCGCCGGCCACCGAGGCTACGCTGTTGCGCCCGCTGCCCAGGTAATCGACGATCTGCGCCTCGGTCCAGTGCGGCATGCCACGTAGCGCCGGCACCGCCCAGCCATTGAGGTCGGTGCCGGTCAGGTAACCTGCGGCACGTTCGTCCAGGCCCTGTTCCTGCAAGGTCAGCGCCCGCGGGGTGTGGCACGAGCCACAGTGGCCCAGGCCCTGCACCAGGTAGGCACCGCGCTGTAGCGCAGTTGGCGAGGCTGCAGCCACTGCAGCATCATCTGGCAGCGGCGAGAACAGGGCTCGCCAGTAAGCCAGCGGCATGCGGATCGACAGCGGCCAGGGGATGTCGTTGGCCTTGTTCGCTTGCTCGACCGGCGCCACGCCCTGCATGAAATACGCGTACAGCGCCTGCGTATCTTCATCGCTGACCTTGGCATAGGACGGGAACGGCATCGCCGGGTACAACGCGCTGCCGTCGTGGCCGATGCCACGGCGCACGGCACGTTCGAACTCGCCGTACGTCCAGTTGCCGATACCCGTCTTTTTGTCCGGGGTGATATTGGTCGAATAGATGGTGCCGATCGGCGAGGCGATACCCAAGCCGCCGGCAAACGGCTTACCGCCATCATGGCTGGTGTGGCAGGCCACGCAGTCACCGGCGCGCGCAAGGTAGGCGCCCTTCTCGATCAGCGCCGGGGTCACGGCTTGGGTCAGCTTGGCCTCCGGGTCGCCCGAGCGGTTCAGCATGCCGGCGACGATCCACGCTAAAGCGGCAGCGACTACGGCCACCGCGACCAGGATCAGTGCGACGGAACGGGACTTGGCTTTCATCTTCTCGCTCCTCATGCCTGCACCAGCGGGCCAGGGTTCTTCAGGTACTGATCCTTGATGGCCTGGGCCGAGAACAGGGTCAATGCGCCGATCAACGCTGTCGGGTTGGCCTGGAAATTCTGCGGGAAGGCATTACCGCCCGGGACGAACACGTTGTGCACGTCCCAGCTCTGCAGGTAGCGGTTGAGCGCGCTGGTTTCCGGCGAGTCGCCCATGATTGCGCCGCCAACGTTGTGGGTGGAGACGTACTTGGTGATGTCCCAGTGCGAATCCATGCCCAGGAAGCTTTCGCTGTAGCTGTCCGGGCCGAGCTCCTTGGTGATGTCCAGCACGATCTTGCGCAGGTGCTGCTGCAGGCGCAGTTCGTTCTGCTTCCAGTCGAAGGTGATGCGCAGCAGCGGCTGGCCCCATGGGTCTTTGTAGGTGGGGTCGAGGTCGACGTAGTGGTCGCGATACGACATGCAGCCGGTGGAAATGCTGATCTTCATCGAATGGCCGTACCAGTCCTGCATCCCCTCCTTCCAGCCCTGCCCCCATTCCGGCGTGCCGCCCGGCAGCGCGGTGCCAATCGGCGTACCGGTGGCCTGCGAGCTGTGGATCTTGGCGCCACCGATGAAGCCAAGCGCCGGGCCGTCGACGTTGCCGGGCGACACGTCGTTGAACATCTGCCCGGTTGCGCCGGCGGTAGCGAACGGATTGAAGTGCTTGTCCTTGAAGAACAGCGTGGCGCCGCCGTTGCTGAGGAACGCATAGTTGCGCCCGACGGTACCCTTGCCGCTGACCGGATCATAGGGCTTGCCGATGCCCGACAGCAGCATCAGCCGCACGTTGACGAACTGGAACGCGGCGAGCACGACGATCTTGGCCGGCTGGAACACTTCGTTGCCTTGGGCGTCGGCATAGGTGATGCCCTTGGCGGTCTTGCCGTCGGGGTGCAACTCGACGCGCAGCACGTTGGCATTGACCCGATAATCGAAGTTGTCCATGCGCTTGAGCGCGTCCATCACCGCGGTCTGCGGCGAGGCCTTGGAGTAGTTCAGGCACGGGTATTTGCTGCAGTAGCCGCAGTAGTTGCACGGCGCGATCTGGTTACCGTAGGGGTTCTTCCAGGCCCGCGAGACATTGGCCGACGGGTTGGGGAATGGGTGGTAGCCGAGCTTGCGCGCGGCGTCGGCGAACATCTTGTTGTTCAGCGTGTCTTCCAGCGCCGGCAGCGGGAACGGGTTGGAGCGCGGGCCTTCGAACGGGTCGCCGCCGACCAGGATCTGGCCATTGAGGTTGCCGGTGTTGCCCGACAAGCCGCAAATCTTGTCGAACTTGTCCAGGTACGGCTCGATTTCATTCCAGGTGAACGGGTAATCCTGGATCTGCATGTCGCTTTGTAAAATGCCCGGCGCGTAGGCCTGGTCGGCATAGGTCTTGAGCTTGATGTCGGTGGGCGTCGGGCGAATCAGTACGCCTGTCCAGTGCAAGCCCGAGCCGCCGACACCGGTGCCCGGCACGAACGCGCCCCACTGCCGGGTCGGCAAGGCAGTGCTGTTGAGGTTGTGCCGCACGCTGAGCGCGCCGTCCTTGGGCGTGACCATGATCTTGTTGCGCACCCCGTAGGCGTACTGGTCAGCGGGCTTGGGGTAGGCGAAATCGGCGTTGTTGCGGTCTTCACCGCGCTCGAAGGCGCGCACCTTGAGGCCCGCCTGGGCCAGTTCGATGCTCATCAGCGAGCCGGCCCAACCCAGGCCGACGACGGCGACGTCGACTTCGTCATTGGTAATCTGTGCCATATAAAACCTTGAATGCTGTATCGCGAAGCGAAGGGATCAACCGCGCTGGCCGGTCAGGCTGACCGGGCCGAGGGGGTAAGGGACGTTGTGCTGGGCTACCCATTCCAGGTAACTGGCGCGGGCGCCGGGGAAGCCGATGGCAATCCACGCCTTCATGCCCTTGTTGCCGCCGTAGATGGGGTCGGCCAGCCAGCCCTGGCGTGTGTGGTTGAGCAATTCGCCAAAGAACAGCTTGGCCTTGAGCGCGCTTTCGCCATGGGCGGCGAAGTCCACTTGGCCGGCTTGCAGCTTCTTCAATACGTCGTCGCGCTTGCCCAGTTCGAGCAGCGCGAAGTGCTGGCCGTGGGTGGCCAGGCACCAGCTTTCCAGCGCGGCGATGCTTTTGCGGTAGATCTGCTGCGGGGTATAGGGCAACTGGTAGCCCATGGTCGCCGGTGCTTCGAGGTCGAACGGCCCTTCCAGATAAATCTCGTTGCCCAGGTCACCGGCCAGTTGCTGGTCGATGAAGATCGGCACATTGGTTTCCAACGCGCCAGGGCCACGGCCGTCGGCGGGGATCAGGCGATCGCAGGCGGCCAGGATGAAGGTCCATTCGGCGGGGGTGAAAAAGCTCGGGGTATAGCTTTCAAGGCTGGGCGCCGCCATCTCGGCGGCCATCGCGGCGCTGAGGCCATTGACGGCGATGCCCATGGCGGGCAAGGCGATCAGCGAAGAAAGCAGGAACTTCCTTCGCGACGTTTGCTTGGCTAACAACATTCAGGTCCACCTATGACTAATCACTAAGACCCGTGAGTGGGCGCCTTCCGCACGCATTGCTTGCGCGCGTCGAAGGTGCCGGATCGTTGATTTTCTGGTATCGCGTCAAGCTCGACGGGAATCAACTGATCATTTACATGAATGACATCGTACATCACGGGCGAAAAATGATAGCAGGCTACCTAATGCGTTACAAAATATTATTACGCGGTTTGTCAATGTCACGATTGTCGCAGCGTGTATCTGCCTAGGTGTTTCCTCAAACGTCCGTAATAGACAATGCGCGTGTCGCATTTTGTTACTTCCGGCATGATGATTTTACATAGACATCACCCCCACCTCTCTCTAGCCTACGGCCTCCGCTGAAATGGAGGACCCTTTGTGAGGCAGCAACCCGGTAAACGAAAACTCGCCCTGTCGGGGCTCTTGCTGCTGGCTGCAAGCGCCTTTGTGCACGCCGATACTGCCCCAACGCTGGTGTACTCCTGGCCAGTCAATGCCGGCCCACTCGACCCTCGCGGCTACGCACCTAACCAGATGTACGCCCAGGCGATGGTGTATGAGCCGCTGGTGCGCTACAGCGCATCCGGCACTGTCGAGCCCTGGCTGGCCACGGCCTGGCAGGTGTCCGACGATGGCAAGACTTACACCTTCACCCTGCGCGACGGGGTACGTTTCAGTGACGGCACGCCGTTCGACGCTGCGTCGGCCAAAGCCAACCTGGATGCGGTCCTGGCCAACAGCCAACGCCACCGCTGGATGGAACTGGTCACCACCCTCGACCATGTTGAAGCCCCGGATCGACGGACCCTGCGCCTGGTGCTCAAACATCCCTACTACCCGACCCTGATGGAGCTGGCCCAGGTGCGCCCGCTACGCTTCGCCTCGCCGCAGGCCAAGCCGGGTGAGCCTGCCGGTACCGGGCCGTGGATGCGCGTCGACTCACGCCTGGGCGAATACGACCGCTTTGCCCGCAACCCTTTGTATTGGGGCCCCAAGCCTGCGTATGGCGAAGTGCTGGTCAAGGTCATCCCGGACCCCAACAGCCGCGCCTTGGCCCTGCAGGCCGGTGAACTGGAGCTGATCCAGGGCGCGGCGGGCGAGATTACCGCCGGCACCTTCGTGCGCCTGCGCGACCAAGGCTTCGCCACCGCCCTGTCGGCGCCGCTGGCCACGCGTACCCTGGCCATGAACACCGGGCGCGGCGCCACCCGCGACCTCGCGGTGCGCCAGGCGATCAACCAGGCGGTGAACAAGCAGGCGATCATCGACAAGATCCTCTACGGCCTCGAGCCCCGTGCCGACACGCTGTTCGCCCCCAACATGCCCTATGCCGACCTGGGCTTGAAGCCCTACGCCTATGATCCTGCCCTCGCCGCCCGCGAACTGGACGCCGCCGGCTGGCGCCTGGCACCGGGCGCGACGGTGCGCAGCAAAGGCGACGAGCGACTGGCGATCGAGCTGGTGTTCCTTGGCACCAGTGCGCTGCAGAAGAGCCTGGCCGAAGTCCTCCAAGGCGAGCTGGCCAAAGTCGGCATGCACATCGAACTGCGCGCCGTGGAAGAAGGTGCGCTGGTGCGCCGCCAGCGCGAAGGCGACTTCGGCATGATCTTCGCCGACACCTGGGGCGCACCTTACGACCCGCATTCCTTCGTCAGCTCCATGCGCTACGCCGGGCATGCCGACTACATGGCCCAGCGTGGCCTGGCGATCAAGGATGAACTCGACCAGCGCATCGGCCAGGTGCTGGCCAGCACCGACGCGGGACAACGTGCAGAGCAGTACCGTTTCATCCTCACCACGTTGCATGAGCAGGCGGTCTACTTGCCCATTTCCTACCTCACCGCCATCAGCGTGCGCCGTGATTCGGTGGCCCACGTGCAGTTCGGCAGCACGCTGTTCGACGTGCCATTCGAACGCATGACGCCGAAACAGGAGCGCTGACATGCTGCGCTACATCCTCTTGCGGCTGGTGCTGCTGGTGCCGGTGATGCTCGGCGTGTCGCTGCTGGTATTCGTGCTGCTGCACCTGGGCAGCACCGACCCGGCGCTGGACTACCTGCGCCTGTCGCACATTCCCCCGACCGACGCGGCCATCGCCGAAGTGCGCCATGCCCTGGGCCTTGACCGCCCGCTGTACGCGCAGTACCTGAGCTGGCTGTGGAAGGCGCTGCAACTGGACTTCGGCACGTCTTACCTGACCGGCCGCCCGGTACTCGACGACCTGCTCTACTACCTCCCCGCCACCTTGCAACTGGGCGGGCTGGCCCTGGCTTGCACGCTGCTGCTGTCGATCCCGCTGGGGCTGGTGGCGGCGCGCTGGCAAGGGCGCTGGCCTGATCACGCGGTGCGCGCAGTGACCTTCCTCGGTGTGTCCATGCCCAACTTCTGGCTGGCGTTTCTGCTGATCGCACTGTTCTCGCTGTGGCTCGGCTGGCTGCCACCGCTGGGGCGTGGAGGGGCCGCGCACCTGGTGATGCCGGTGCTGGCGATTGCGCTGATGTCGATGTCGATCAATGCCCGCCTGTTGCGGGCCAGCTTGCTGGAAGCCAGCGGCCAGCGCCATGTCACCTATGCCCGCGCGCGCGGCCTGCCGGAGCGCCGGGTCTGGAGTAGCCATGTGCTGCGCAATGCCTGGCTGCCCTTCGTCACCGCCACCGGCATGCACATCGGCGAACTGATTGGTGGCGCTCTGGTGATCGAAACCATCTTCGCCTGGCCCGGTGTCGGGCGCTTTGCCGTCTCGGCGGTGCTCAACCGCGACTTCCCGGTGATGCAGTGCTTCACCCTGCTGCTGACCGGCTTGCTGATGGTCTGCAACCTGGTGGTGGACGTGTGCTATGCCTGGCTCGACCCGCGCAGCCGGCTTGAGGGGGCCAGCGCATGAGTGTCCTGACCCTGCTGCGCCGCCCTGCCCTGGCCGGCCGCACCAACCTGATGGTCGGCCTGGTGCTGGTGAGCCTGCTGGCCGTGCTGGCCCTGTTCGGCCAATGGCTCGCCCCGCATGACCCAGACCTTGTAGACCTTGGCCAGCGCCTGCTACCACCCGACAGCAGCCACTGGCTGGGCACCGACCACCTCGGCCGCGACCTGCTGTCTCGGTTGATGGTCGGCACAAGGCTGTCGCTGGGTAGCGTGATGCTGACCTTGGCCCTGGTGCTGTGCCTCGGCCTGCTGGTGGGCGGGGTGTCCGGTTTCGTCGGCGGCAAGGTCGATATGCTGCTGATGCGCCTGTGCGACATGTTCATGACCTTCCCCACCCTGGTGCTGGCATTCTTCTTCGTCACCCTGCTGGGCACGGGCCTGAGCAATGTGATCATCGCCATCGCCCTGTCGCACTGGGCCTGGTACGCGCGCATGGTGCGCGGCATGGTCATCGCCCAGCGCGGTCGTGAGTACGTGCTGGCGTCGCGCCTGGCCGGGGCCTCGCGCTGGGCGCGCCTGCGCCAGCACGTGCTGCCGAACATCGCCGGCCCGTTGCTGGTGCTGGCGACCATGGACATCGGGCACATGATGCTGCATGTCTCCGGCCTGTCCTTTCTCGGCCTCGGCGTTACCCCGCCCACCGCCGAATGGGGGGTGATGATCAACGATGCCAAGGAATTCATCTGGACCCACCCGCAACTGCTGCTGTTGCCCGGGTTGATGATCTTTTTCTCGGTGATGGCCTTCAACCTGCTGGGCGATGCGTTGCGCGACCGCCTGGACCCTTCCCAGGAGGTACGCTGAGTGAAGCATTCGACGCTGGAGCTTCAGGGTTTGCGGATCGAAGGGCGGGCTGGAGTACTGGTCGATGAAGTCGATCTGCAACTGCGCCGCGGTGAAGTCTGTGCCCTCGTCGGCAGCAGCGGCTCGGGCAAATCGCTCAGTTGCCTGGGCCTGCTCGACCTGCTGCCAGCAGGGCTGGCCCGCACGCAGGGCCAGTTGCTGCTGGACGGCCAGCCGCTACCCGCCGCCGACGTTCGAGGCCGCGTGGCCAGCCTGGTGCTGCAAAACCCGCGCAGCGCATTCAACCCAGTGCGCGACATGGCCAGCCACGCCCAGGAAACCCTGAAACTGCGCGGCATCGTCGGCGCCGCTGCCCGCGCGCGCATGGCGCAATGCCTGGAGGCCGTGGGCCTGGATGACCGCGAGCGAGTGCTGCAGGCCTTCGCGTTCCAGCTGAGCGGCGGCATGCTACAGCGCATGATGATCGCCTTGGCGCTGATGGCCGAGACCCCATTCCTGCTGGCAGACGAGCCCACCAGCGACCTCGACGCCTTGAGCCAGGCGCGCTTTCTCGACCTGCTGATGGACCTGGTTCAGCAGCATGGGCTCGGCGTGTTGCTGGTCACCCACGATATGGGCGTGGTGGCCCGCTGCGCGGACCACGTGGTGGTGATGGACGCAGGCCGCATCGTCGAGCGGCAGACGGTTCATGGGCTGTTCGCCCGGCCGGCCAGCGTTACCGCCCGCACCTTGCTTGAAGCCCATCAGATCCTCACCGGGAGCCAACCATGAGCCTGCTGCACGTCGATCAACTTGGCCACGGATACCGCACGGGAGGATTGCTGAGCAGACGCGGCTGGTTGCAGGTGCTCGATGGCATCCAACTTGAGCTGCAGGCCGGTGAATCCGTCGGGCTGCTGGGCAGCAGCGGCAGCGGCAAAAGCACGCTTGCTCGATTGCTGCTGGGGCTGGAAAAGCCCACACACGGCCAGGTGACCTTTGCCGGCCAGGATGTCAGCCGCCTGCGCGGCGCCCAGACTCAGGACTTTCAGCGCACCGTGCAGCTGGTGTTTCAGGATGCGCCTGGTGCGTTCAATCCGCAGCGCAGCATTGGCTGGAGCATTGCCGAGCCGCTGCGCCATCTGAGTGACCTCGACAGCACCACCCGTCAGCAACGGGTACTGACACTGCTGCAACAGCTGGGCCTACGTGAAGAGCATGCCCAGCGCCTGCCTCACCAGCTCAGTGGCGGGCAGTTGCAACGCGCCAACATCGCCCGCGCGCTGGCGATTTCGCCCAAGCTTGTTGTGCTCGATGAAGCGTTGTCGAACCTCGACCGGGTGCTGCAGTTGCAGCTGTTGCAGTTGTTGCAAGCGCTTCGCCAGCAACACGGCACCGCCTTCGTACTGATCACCCACGACCTGAGCCTGGTGCGCTATTTCTGCCAGCGAGTGGTGTTGCTGGACGCTGGGCGGATTGTCGAGGATCGCCCGGTGGACGGTAGCCTGTTGTTCGATCAGGGCGTTGGGAGGCAGATGCAATCAGCGGTTCTGCCTCGCACACCTCGGGCCGCTGAAGCGTCTATTTATTAATCGCACACGCTAAGCGTACCGGTTTCCTCAAATAAAAAAGCAGCCCACCGCCCACCACGCTGACACCAATGAATAGCGATGCCAAGACCATTGGCAATCCATTTTCAATCGACGCAATCAACGTGCTGACTATGCCTCCCAAAGTAAAAAGCAGAGTATTGTTGACTGACACCGCTGCACCTGCACGCTCAGCATGATTACTCAATGCACAGGTGGTAGCAGAGGGACGGATTATCGTTACTCCGATTGTACTGAGCTTCACCGGCACCATCAGACTGAAGATAGACAAGTCCTCAATGGAAGACCACAGAAGCATTGTAAGTCCCGCAAGGCCAACCAAAGCCAGCCCGTAGCCAATCTGAGAGCAGGGATGCAGCATGGTGTTCAACTTTCCCGCGATCAGCCCACCGACTACATACGCCACCCCATAGCCGACAAATACAACTGCAAAAAGGTATTCACTCAAGCCCAGCCTGCCGATCAACAGCAGAGGTGATACGACCACAAATGCGAAGTGGCAAGTAAAAGCCAACACTGAAAGTGTGCAACACGCCAGGAGCTCTGATCAACTGCCAGTGCCTTGAAGTTTTTAGCTATGGCGCCCCGCTTATAGTGCCAGCGGCCTGGTCGCGCTTGGACGCCCAAGACCCTACTGGATCACTTGACGCGCTGCCACTCTCCCTCTAGAAACTCGGAAAGCACCAATCTCAGAACTGCGCATGAAAATTCAACCCCGAGAGACTAGCGCACACAAAACACCCAATACAAATAAATATTAAGTCACACTTTCGCTCTCGACCAAACACCCCTCTGCCGCGCATGGTTTTTAGAGAAAACAGACATCCACAACATACGCAAGGCAATGTAGGAACCTTCTTACAGAAATAACGAATCATTCATCAACTGGCGGGAAATATCCTACCAGCTAATAAAGCAAATATTTTCCCCAGGGAAATTTCCTACAAAAAATAAACCATCGAATGTTAGGCCCAACCTTTTTGTTCGAGCACAACACTTCCGAGAGCCTAGATGCATAACCAATTTGACCTGTACACCTTTCAACCCCTGGTCGGTGGGACCGAGTTCGAGGCGGTGTCGTTCACGCTCACGGAAGAGCTCTGTAAAGGATTCGCACCGAATTTGGAACCGCCGATGCATCCCACCATCCTGCGCGACGTGGCAGACGCGGCCGCAGGCAAACAGCGCCTGGCCGCCAGGTTCGCCACCTACAACGACGCTGCATGGCAGCAAATCGTCGCCGCCCTGCCACCCGCAAGGAGCTACTGATGAGCATCAGCCAAACCATCAGCATCGTCACCCAGGAAGAGGTCCCCAACCCCTACGGCACCTGCAATGCCTGCGAGCGCTCCTGCCTGCCCATCCTGTTGTTGCGCGAGGCTTACGCGCCGCATCCGCAGGAAACCAAGTCCTACCGTGTCTCGCACGACAGCGAGATCACCTATGTACAGATGCGCACCAATCAGCTGCGAATTCTGCGACAGGGCTATGTCTATGTGCTGTTAGACAAAGAGATCTGGAACGCCTATCAAGTGACCCCCGAGGGCGCCCTGCGCCGGTTCCCGGTTTCACAGATGCCATTGGCAGCGGGCAGACCATTGGCGGAAGCCTGCCGAACCCAGCATCACGATGTTGTCGCGTCCTTCATCAACATCAATACCCAACTGTTCAGCAAAGCCTGGCTCGCCTTCGCCAACGACCCCTGGTCACGCGATGTGCTTGACCGCTACCAGCAGGGCATCATCAACGGCGAGGCCAACAGCACCGAACGCTTCATCGAGCTCGATCTTGGCACAGCACGCAACGACCCCGGCAGCGTTGGCATTGCCATGACGGAGACCGAGTTGGGGTTGGGCGATGTGCTGGAATATGCAACGGTCCACACCGGCAAATTTACCAGCGCCCACGGTTTCTACCCGCGCATGAGTCGCTTGTTGGCCACCCGCAACCATGTGCGCACCGTCATTCAGCAGGAAGCCTTGGACAACGGGGTACTGGCGCTGACCCTGCCCGACCCCGTCGGCTTGGTCACGGAAGCCAACGCACAGCGCACGGGCTTGGTCCGGGCCATGCAGGAGTGGCGCGCAGAACCGCAGCGCCATTTCGAATACTTCACGTCCAAGGCGTTACTGGGCATTCGCGAACTGAACCAGGCCAGGGCCGCTGCCCAGGCCCTGGAAGATACCGAGCAACATGCCAAGGACATCGAGCGCTGGAACGACAGCCCGATCAGCGCCAAGGTCTACATGCCTCCTGTAGATATAGAAGTGCAAGGCCAACGCGCCATCGAGCGCAAGCGCATCGAAGCGCGGGAACGCCTGGAGGAACGGTACGACGAAGCTGCACGCGCTGCCTTCCAGCACGCCTACGACAGCGAGCTTGACCACTGGCAATCGATGATTGATCAGGTTGGCGCCCACTACACCCATTTCTACGCACAGCGCGCCTTTCAACGCATCGGCTATTTCGACTACAGCGCCACCCATCGGCTGTCGGCTGAATACTTCATCAGCATGATATCTGCCTGCCTCGCCGGCGGCCCTACCGAAGCGCCTCCTGCAGAAGATTCGCCACTCGGTGCCACGCAAGAGCTGTGGCAGCAACTGCTTGAAGACCCAAAGAGTCTCTTGTATCAGGCGTTGGTCGCAAAGCATCAGGATCTATTGTCGCAACTTGGAAAGGCCTTCATTGGCGACGACGCCTCCAAACTGCATGACACGATCAAAGGGATCCTGACCAGTCAGGAAGGTGAAAGGTTGATGATCAAGCCGATGCAGGATGCGATCGGCCAGCTCCTTGCCGCCACCGCCAGCGCGGGTAATGCTTTAGGACTGCATATCTCCGGTGAAACCAAGAAGCTGATTGGGCACGTCCACAGTTCTGCGTTTCTGTTATTCGCCGGCCAATCGGTCACCCAGATCAAGGTCACGTTGACCCTCGGCGAATACCTGAGCGTGCTCAACGAGGCTTTGCAGGAGCGTACCGACGCGTACTTGAGCCAGCTGGATGAACAGTTCCGCAAGCCCGCGGGGCGGAAGATACGGGCGATGGTCCTCAGTGGCGCCATTCATATCGCCTCCGCTGGCAACCGGAAGCAGCTGGTAGAGGTGATGGTCTGGACGCTGGAGAGTGCGGAAAACCTGCAGGTGCGTTTGAAGAATTTGCGCGAAAGTGCTGCAGGTGGTGTGGGCGAGCTGCTGCGTGAAGTTTCGATCGGCGAAGGGGCATTTCGAAACAGCGCAGTGCGCGCGATGGAGAGCGTCAAGCTGACCGCCGATGCGGCTCAGCAGTTGGCAAGTGACGCGTTTCGTGGGTTGCGGGGTGCCGCTTCCAACACAAGTGGGCCCGGTTTGTTATTGGCCCTGGGGAGCATCTGGCTTCACCAGGACAGCTTGCGAACAAATTATGAAACGCTAGCGGACAACCCGCATATCCGTGCGGAACTTCTCGCAGCAATCGGATCATCATCATTGGGAGCGCTGGGGGCAGGTATTGAATCGGCAGGATTTGCAATTGAAATTCTAGCACCCAAGGCGGCCGCATCTGGAGTAGGCACCACCGTCACATTAGCCACAAGGATCGTTAGATATGGCGGGGCAGTTGCAGCGCTTGCCAACATTGCAGACGCCAAACTATTCATCCACGCAGCCATTAGAACGAATAAACAAGGTGATGACTCTTCTGGCCAACTCTATGCGTTCGCAAGCCTCACTGCTGTGGCAGCTGGCTATGTTGGGTTCAAGGCTGCAATAGCAGGCAGCTTTCTTTTGGGACCTCTTGGGTTCGCGATACTCCTTGGATTGGGCGCATACGCTTTCGCCATCGCTGCAAAACGTCAAGAGTCAGACCATCTAGAGATTTGGGCTAGAAAAAGCCGGTGGGGCAAATCGCTTGAGCAGCAATACTGGAATAAAGCGAAGGACTTGGATGCTGCAATAGGCGCCCTAAATGCGGCAACCATTGGAATCCATGCCGAAATTTCGATCCAGATTGAATTTGACCGCTTAACCAATCCGGCTCCCATTCCTATGCAGGAGCCAGTAATGACCGATGGTTTCTCCATACCTGCCACCTCTAAACTGACATATTCATTCCATCTGCCTCGATTCAGCGAAAAGCACTCCTATTATCAATGGCAAATCACCATCTATCAAGGTGGGGAAAACGGATCAATTACCCTATCAGCAGATAGCAATTCAAATCAATTTGAGCCACTTACAAGCACCACAGAAGCCTTCATCAACCTAGAAACATCTGAGCTGGCACGTAAATTCAACACAGAGACTGAATCCCTTAACGTCAGTGGATCTCTTAAACTACCAAACAACCATAAAATTCTGACCACCGAGCTATCAGTAAGTTACTGGCCAGACAAAAGCGACGCATCCGGCTGCGCGAAACTCAAAATAAAAGAAGATAAACTTTTCCAATAAACGAGCCGACTATGACACGACCTTTACTTTGCCCCCCATGCCCCGGATGGAAGGAAGATCTAGCTTCACCACACGAAAAACAATATATTGAAAAAACGCTTGGAAACATAACACCTAACCAACTAGATCAAACCTACCTAGAAATACCGAGGAAGACTATAAGTGCACGAAATTTTTTCTTCGCGATGACCATCGGAATGTCAGCACTTCTACTCATTATTCCTAATATGATTATATCAAGCATCTTGAGACAGGACTACGGAATTGCATTATCAGGATTTCCTGTATTTATCTGCTATATATGGTGCACCAGCTTTGGCTTTAAAATTAGCATTCGACCACCGCGAGATGAACCCATCCGTCTCAACAGGGCCAGACAAAAAATCTACGCCTACAACTTTTCCCATCGTTGGTGGAATCCATTTGAAAAATGGAGAACAGTTCCGGTTGCCTACGACTGGTCCCAAGTAAGAGCCGAGCGTTGGTCACAGGGGGGAGCGCTGCCTAACGGCGGAATGATATTCAAAAGTGGAGTAGTGCTTTCAATTATCCGACCTGGCACTAATGAGGTAATTGATCGCTTCCAACTTACAACCATGGGGGCGAATGAGTATGCCTGGGCTTACATCTGCACGTACATGCAAGAAGGCCCCTCTGCACTCCCACCTCCCGGTGAGCCCAAGGATCACAACGATCTACTTTGGTGCCAGTTCGCCTCACGCTTGGCGCCTAAAGTAGTGTGGCCTACCGAAATGGACATTGAATCAAGGTCTGCCCCCGCATCGAAACAACCTCATTCGTCTTCCGACTGCAGATAAACAATGCCTAACCGCCACATTCACCAGATATAAAGACGCTGCATGGCAGCATGTCGTTGCCGCACTGCCATCAGCAAGAAGCTATTGCCCCCCCCTGCTGATCATGCCCTCACTCGCCCACCTGTGAACACTCATCACACCCGCTATGCCGCCCCAACGGCTAATCCCCCGCCACCACGCCCCGTAAGCTACCCCAGCAAGGCCGCACAACAAGCGGCCCATGACAACAACAAGCGTGCAACCGAGGTGCAAGCCGATGCGTGGCGATCAAGACAAGACAAACAACAAGCTGGGGACTGGCTTGAAAGGCAGGCAGGTCACGATGATCTCGATCGGCGGCGTCATTGGCGCCGGGCTGTTCGTTGGGTCCAGCAATGCCATTGCTGCGGCAGGGCCGGCGGTACTGGTGGCCTATGTGATCGCGGCGGTGATCGTGGTGCTGGTGATGCAGATGCTCGGCGAAATGGCCACGGCGCGGCCGGACACGGGCTCGTTCTCTTCGTACGCCGACCAGGCCATCGGGCGCTGGGCAGGGTTTTCCATCGGCTGGCTGTACTGGTGGTTCTATGTGCTGGTGATAGCCATCGAGGCCATCGTCGCCGGCAACATCCTCGGGGACTGGCTGGGCTTGCCGCATTGGCTCACCGCCTTCGCCATGACGCTAGTGCTGATCGCCTGCAACAGCCTCAGTGTCGGCTCGTTCGGCACGCTGGAGTACTGGCTGTCGTTGTTCAAGGTGGTGTCGATCGTCAGCTTCATCGGGCTCGGGGTGCTGGCGATCTGTGGGCTGATGCCCGGCTCGTCCACCAGCGGAATTGCCAACCTGTACGCCAACGGCGGTTTCGCGCCCAACGGCAACGTGGCCATCGTCGCCGCGCTGCTGACAGCAATGTTCAGCTTCCAGGGCAGCGAGGTGGTGACCATCGCTGCCGCCGAATCGCGTGATCCCAAAGCCAATATCAAGAAGGCCATCCGCGCCGTGGTGTGGCGCCTGGGCCTGTTCTACCTCGGCTCGATGTTCGTGGTGGTGTGCTTGATCCCGTGGAATGCACCGGGGCTGGCGCAGGGCTCCTATCAGGCGGTACTTAGCGCGATGAACATCCCCTGGGCGCCGGGCATCATGAGCATCGTGGTGCTGGTGGCGGTCACCAGCTGCCTGAATTCGGCCATCTACACCGCTTCGCGCATGGCCTATTCACTGGCACGTCGGGGCGATGCGCCCGAAGCGGTGTCACGCACGACTGCTCAAGGTGTGCCGTTGCTGGCCGTCGCCCTCACTTCGGCCGCTGCGCTCGCGGCACTGGCCGCCAACTACCTGCTGCCGGCCCAGGTGTTCCAGTTCCTGCTGGCCACCAGCGGCGCGCTGGCCCTGCTGATGTACCTGGTGATCGCCATTACCCAGCTGTGCATGCGCCGCAAGCTGGTGGCGCTGGGCAAGCAGCTGGAAGTGCGCATGTGGCTGTTCCCGTGGCTGACGCTGTTCACCATCGCCCTGATCGTCAGCGTGTTCGCGATCATGGCGGCGTTCCCCGGGCAACGGGCCGAGCTGCTCAGCACCCTGGGGCTGACAGCGGTGCTGGTAGCCATCGGTACTTACCTGCAGAAGAGCCAACCCGCGCTGTCGGCCCAGCGCAGCGCGCTGCAGTTCGAAGCTAGCACACCGTGACCAGCCGTCACAGCGACTGTGCCGAGCACCCCCTTTTTCACCCTGCTGCTCAGCCCTAACCTGGCTGCAACCCCGGCCTAGAGCAGGCCGGGCACTCCAAGAAAACAACTGTGGAAGCCCTCATGAGCATTGCCCCCAAACCTGACGAACTGGCCATCCCCTACCAACTGCCGCAAGTGCCGTTCATGTCCCCCGACATGGTCCACCCCGGCGTCCTCGGCAAGTGGCTCGAAGACGACCAGCTGTGGGTGCCGGTCACCGCTTCGGTGTCGTTCAAACCGCTGCTGCTGAGCGTGTCCGGTGGTTACTACATCAACCTGCTGCGGGTGCGCCAGAGCGGTGTGCTGTCGCGCCATCGCCATACCGGCGGCGTGCATGCGCTGGTGCTCAAGGGCCGCTGGTATTACCTGGAACATGACTGGATCGCCGAGGAAGGATCGTTCGCCTTCGAGCCGCCAGGCGAAACCCACACCCTGTTCGTACCCGAAGACGTCGAAGAGATGATCACCTGGTTTCACGTGCAGGGCGGCTATACCTATGTCGATCCGCAAGGAGTGGCCGTGGGTTACGAGGATGTGTTCACCAAACTGGAGACCGCCCGCGCCCACTACAAATCGCTGGGTTTGCCCGACGACTACATCGAGCAGTTCATTCGCTGATCTACCGATCTAAACCCATCCCGGGTTGCCACCCCCACGCGGCGCTGCCAGCATTCTGCTGATTACCGGAGGCAGAACATGGACAACTACTCACAACTGCTGGCCTTCCTGGGCGCCGCCGAACACGGCAACTTTTCCGCGGCGGCGCGTGCCTGCGGCATGACCCCGTCGGCCATCAGCAAGCTGATTTCGCGCCTGGAGGACCGCCTGCAGGTGCGTCTGTTTCAGCGCGGCACACGCAGCCTGACGCTGACCGAGGAAGGCGCCGCTTACCTGGTCAGCGCCCGCGCGGTGAGCAACGCCATGGCCGAAGCCGACTCGCTGGCCGAGGCCTTCCCCACCCGCGTCAGCGGCACCCTGCGGGTGCACACCATGACCACCTTCGCCAAGCACCAGATTATCCCCTGGCTGCCGGAATTCCTCAGCGCCTACCCGGCCCTAACCGTGGATATCCAGGTCGGCGCGCAATTCAGCGACCAGTTCGACCAGGGCCTGGATGTGGCCATCCACAGCGGCGTGCTGCCCGACTCCTCGCGCATAGCCCGCAAGATCGGACAGAGCCGCTGGGTCATCTGCGCGTCGCCCGCCTATCTGGCCGCGCACGGCACGCCTGAACACCCTGGGCAGCTATTGCAGCACAGCTGCTTTTCCTTCGGCTTCAGCAGCGCGTGGAACACCTGGGCCTTCGTGGTCGATGGCCAGGTGGTGACCGTGCCGGTGATGCCCAAGGCCACCTTCGCCCAGGGCGACTTGCTGCGCGACCTGGCGCTGGGCGGCGCCGGCATCGTTCGCCTGGCCGAGTTCCATATCGGCCAGGACATCCAGGAAGGCCGCCTGGTGCCCCTGCTGCAAACCTATGCGCAGGACAGCGTCGAACCGATCTACATGATCTACACCAACCGCAAACACCTCAGCCCACGCATCCGTGTGTTCCGCGACTTCCTCGAACAGAAGCTCGCCAGCAGCCCATGGAACACCCGCTGAGGCCTGCACCGCATAACAAGACAGAGGTACACATGCGCAATCTAATAGGCGATGTTTCCAGCGCCGCCCGCATCCTCCCGGCACTCGACGGCCAGGCCCTGTTCATCCGCAACGGCAAGGGCCCCTACCTGTGGGACGACCAAGGCCGCTGCTACATCGACACCGCGCTAGGCTTCGGCGCTGTACTGCTCGGCCATGCCAATGCCGACGTCAATGCCCAGGTGGCTGAGGCCCTGGCCGACTCCGCCTCGCCGTCCTGGGCCCACGTGCGCGAGCACGCCGCCGCCAGTGCGCTGGCGGCGCATACCGGCGCGCTCAGCCGGGTGATCTTCACCAACTCCGGCAGCGAGGCCGTGCACCTGGCCTGCCGCGCCGCGCGCGCGTATACCGGACGCGGGCGCATCGCCAAGATGGCGGCCGGTTTCGATGGCTGGTTCGACGATGTCAGCTTCGGCAACGTGGGCTCGCCCGAAGCCGCGTTCGCCAATGGCGAGCGCCCCACCACCGCGCGCACCACGTTGCTGCGCTTCAACGACTTTGACGACGTCGAGCGCCTGTTCGGTGAAGACCCAGACATCGCCGCCGTGATCCTCGAACCGATGCTCGCCAATGCCGGCTGCATCATGCCCGCGCCGGGCTACCTGCAGCACGTGCAGGCCGTGGCCCATCGTCATGGCGCCTTGGTCATAAGCGACGAGGTGCTGATGGGCTTTCGCCTGCATGCCGGGCTGGCCAGCCTAGAGGCCGGCCTTGACCCGGACATCGCCAGCGTCGGCAAGGCTATCGGCAACGGCGTACCGGTGTCGGCCATCGTCGGCAAGCCGCACATCCTGGAAGGTTTCGAGCAAGGCAAGGTATTGCGCGGTGGCACCTTCAGTGGCAACCCACTGGCCTGCGCAGCGGTGCTCGGTACGCTGGAGCAACTGGACCAGGCCGATTACCGCCAATTGATCGAACGCGGCGAGCACCTGCGCCAGGCCGTGCAGGAAATTTTCCAGGCGCAAGGCATCACCGTCAGTACCAGCGGCTACGGCAACGTATTCGCTATCTGGCCCTCCGAGCGTGCGCCGTCCACTTATGAAGAAGCCGCGGCCTTCGGCGATGCCGCCTTCAGCCAGGCGCTGCATCTGGCACTGCGTGCCGAAGGGCTGCTGGTGATGCCGTCGCCGTACGGGCGGATCTATCTGTCGTTGGAGCACAGCGATGATATCGTCGAACAGATGAAGCAGGCGTTCGAAGCGGCGGCGGTTCGGCTGGCTGCGCGTTTTGCCTTACCCGGGTATCAGCCCCAAAAAAGCATATAGATCTTGCCCATGACAAGAAGCGCGGCCAGTACCAGCATCGACGTGCTGACCAGGCTTTTTTGGGCGGGGGGCCGTCTGGGAATTCGTCCATACGCGTCGGCGGGAGTAGGCCGGCGCGTTGCAAGCGCAGCTCGATCAGGCGCTGCCGCATGGCGCGGTGACGTTTGCTGTTCAGCACCAGCAAGCCCAGCAAGGACAGGGTGAGGATCGCCATCTGCATTGCGCCGGCATGGCGGGTGCCGAACAAGCTGATCGCCGTGAGTGCGGGGAGTACCAGACTCGGTAACAGTAGCCATAGCCCCCAGCGAAAGCCTCGAATCATCGCAAGCTGGCCAGCGGAGAACAGCAATATCAATGCGACTGCGCCAGCTGCCATGTAAGCCAAACCATCCGGCACAGTACGCAGGTACGTACCGCCCCACAAAGCGACCCCGCTCCCCGCTGCCACCATGCACAGCAAGGTACTCGCAGCGAATGCGGGGCCATAACGGGTCATGAATGCTTCATGCTGATCGGGTGAAAGTCGTCCGGGGTGTTGCATTTCAACGTTCCTTGTCAGTTGTTCATTTACAAAGGCGCAAGTCATTCCGGCAGGTGACGATCGGAGTGGTACCACAATCGCCAACCCAGGAACAGGCAAACCCAGGCCCAGGGGTTGAGGATCGACACAACGCCGACCCACCAGCACAAGATCCCCAGCCAATGGCGCAAGCGTTCAGGCCTGACGGCCCAGTCGAGTAGCAGAAATACGGCAAGGCTGGTCCCGAATTCAGCCCAGAAGGGTAATTCTTCCATGAGTTATCCTGTGGTGAGCGTGTCCAAGCGCAAGGCAGGAGTCAAAGCAATGCGGATGACGACTGGTAGGTGCTAATCGCCTCCAGTTTTGACATTCTGTGTCCTTCGGCTGCCGCGACGGTTCATGATTGTGCCAGGCAATCAATACCAACGTCATCCGCAAAGGGCTGCCGCTCTGTCGGTTGCCAAATCGAAGAGCGCTAAACCAGGCGCGTCTTGCGCGAATTTAAGCGCCCCCAAAAATGGCTTTTGTGCGCCTCATTCGGCATTCCTCGCGTGCTGGCCGAGGTACTCGGCGGTGGAGATGACCGGCGCATACCCAAACTTCAGCGCCGCCATAAAGGCTGCATGCACATGGGCCGCCGGCACCTTCACGCCCTCGAATTCCAGGTCGAGGGTGGCGCAGGCATCATGCAGCACGGTGGTCTGGTAGCCGAAATCGACCGAGGCGCGGGTGATGCCGTCCACGCACATGTGGCTCATGTTGCCGACCACCACCACCTCGCTCACGCCGGCATTGTCGAGGATTGGCTTCAACTCGGTCTCGCGGAAGGAGTTGATGTAGTGCTTGAGTACCACCGGCTCGCCCGGTTGGTTGATCACGCTCTGGTGCAGTTGCGCGCCCCCGCTGTTGGGCCGAAAGAACGGGGCGTCCTGGCTGGGGAACTCGTGGCGGATATGCACCACCAGGTCGCCGCTGTTGCGAAACGCCGCGATCACTTGGGCCGCCTTGGCCGCCGCCGCCTCGACCTTGCTCAAGGTCCACAGGCCGCCGGGAAAGTAGTCATTCTGGATATCTACCACAATCAATGCTTTCTTGCCGCTCATCTCGTCTCTCCTTTCGCTAGGGCCCGCAGGAAATCCAGGTACCTCCCCGTCACGCCATCCAGCGCCTTTTCGAATTCGCCGAAATCAGGGCACATGAGTCCGCTCATAGAGACGCCAAGAGGGCTGATCAGGTAAAACGCTACTGGTAAAGAATTTGAGTGTAGAAAGCCTTTGCCCGCTCGCCATACGACTTTGGTAGTCCACGCCCCTTAGCCGCGCTCACCGCTATAAGTAGCTGCACTTACCTTGCAGACGCGGTCCCCACTCTTCAACCTCATCCTTCTCCAGGCGCCGCACCAGTGTACGTTGCCACGAGGGCGTCAACGGCAACGTCAGGCACTCGCGCAGCAACCCCCGCTCCACCTGCTTGTCGAACAATACGCTGGCCAAGCGTGCCAATGACCAATCGGCGTGGTGCCGCTCGACCAGCTGCAGGTTGTCGCCAGCGCAGATCACCCCCTCCTCCAACACCCGGTAGTACCAGCCGGTACGCCCGGACTGCTGCACGCGCAGGGCAAGATCCTTGATGCCGAAGCGGTCGCTGAGTTTCCAGCAGGGCATGCGCCCCTGGGAAATCTCAAGCAGTGCCGTGCCGGCACGGACCCTGCTCGCCCCCGAGGTCAAGGTCGAGGTCGTGCACCTCGGCGATCAGGCCCAGCGCGTCGCCGAGGCCGAGCAGGCCGGCGTCAAGTCGGTGCCTGCGCTGGTGGTCGAAGGTCAGGTCCTGCACCTGAACTTCGGCGCCTCCATCGACGATCTGAAATAAGGAGCCCGCGGTGAACGTCCAGGTCTTCGATACCCTCGTACGCACGTCCGAAGGTGGCTACCTGCACTTCGACGTGCTCATCGAAGGCAACGACCAGGCGCTCGCCGCCCGTCATGCCCGCGACTGGCTCGCCAGCCGCGGCGTGACGCAAGCGCAGGTGGCGCAGAGCCGTTGCCAGTTCTGCCACAGCGAGCCGGCCCAACCTGAGGTGGCAGCCACCATCGCCAGGCAGGGCTACTTCATCATTCCACTGCAAGGTTTCCAGGAGAGATCCCGATGAAACCGTATCAGCCCCTGAACTGCGATCTGCATGATTTCCTCGAGATCGCGTGCATGCACGGCTACCGCCTAAAGGTCGAGTTGCTCGATGGTCCGAGTTTCGCGGCCAGGGCGCTGGATCTGTACACGGCACCGAGCAAGGAGGAGTTTCTTCTGCTGGAAACTGAAAGCGGTAGGCAGGAGGAACGCCTCGACCGCCTCCTAGCCATTACCCCTTTGGACGCTGGCGCGAGCTTTGGCCGCATCGAACTGGCCGGCAGCTACTGCTCGGCCAGTGGCTGATATCGACCCATAGCCGTCGTTCGAGATCATTCGCGCCATAGTTCGAGGAGAGGCTTGCTCTAGACCTGATGAGATGCTTTTCATTGAAGTGTTTGGCTTTGGGCGCCCTGCGAATGCTCAATTGATGCGCGCGTCAAAATGCTCCATCCACTGCTGCTCCCGCGCCTGGTCCACCAACATGTCGACAAACACACGCGTCTTGGCCGGCAGCAGTTTCTGCCCGCCGAAGTAGAGCGATATGGGGCCCGCATCCACATACCAGTCCGGCAACAAGCGCTCCAACGCACCACTGCGCAGATGCTGCAACACATCCGGCACCGCCAGAAGCGCAACCCCCATGCCCAGTACAGCTGACTGGCAGAGCGCCTGAGGATCGTTGAACAGCATCCGTGCCTTGAGGTCCAGCCGGTGCTGCTGCCCTTTGCGCCCCTGCAGCACCCAACTGCGTACCTTGCCCGTGCGCGGCGAGCGCATCGCCAGGCAGTCCACCGTGTTCAGTTGTTCCGGTTTACGGAGCGCACGCCCGGCGGTCACGAAACCAGGCGCGGCCACCAGCACCAGGTGCGCAGGCGCCAACTCCCGCGCCACCACGCCGGGCGAAAGCTCGATCCCCCCACCAATCGCCGCGTCGAAACCTTCGGCCACCAGGTCGACCTGGCGGTTGTCGAGCTGCCATTCGGGGGTGATTGCCGGGTACTGCTGCAAGAACGCCCGCATCATCGGTAGGAGATAGCTCAGGCCAAACGACGGCGCAGCTGACACCCGCAACACACCCGCCGGCGCGCCCGCATTGCTGGTGAGGTCGGCAATCGCCGCCTGCACCTCCTGCAGGCTGGTACCCAAGCTGGCGAGAAAACGCTCGCCAGCTTCGGTCAACGCCAGTTGCCGGGTGCTCCGCTGGAACAGGCGCACCCCAAGGTTGGCTTCGAGTTGCGCAACGTTGCGGCTGACGGCCGCCGGGGTCAGCCCGAGCTGGCGCGCCGCCGCAGAGAAGGTTCCGGCCTCCGCGCTACGCACGAAGGCATTCAGGTTGGCCAGAGTTTCCATGGTTCAATTCAAGCATTCGTTGAAAATGATTCCACTCAATACCTACTAATCGATTTAAGCGCAAGGGTGTTTCATAGCCTCACCAACCACATACTTGAGGCACTCACCATGAACACCACTCAATCCCTTCTCGGCCAAGTGGCCATCGTTACCGGCGGCTCGCGCAGCATCGGCGCGGCCATCGCCCAACGCCTGGCCGCTGACGGCGCCACGGTCGCCATTACCTACAACGCGTCGCCCGAGCGTGCTGCCACCGTCGTGCAGGACATCAACAGCGCAGGTGGCAAGGCCGTGGCCGTGGCGGCGGATGCCGGCAACCCCGACGCCGTCCGCCAGGCCATCCAGCAAGTGGCCGCGCAGTTCGGCAAGGTCGACATCCTGGTCAACAACGCCGGCATCAGCGTGCTGGGCGCACCGGAGGCGATCGCCTTCGAAGACTTCGAGCGCATCTTGGCGGTCAACGTCACGGGCGTATTCGTCGCCACTCAGGAAGCCCTCAAATACATGGGCAGTGGCGGTCGCATCATCCATATCGGCAGCTCCATGGTGCAATACGCAGGCTTCGGTACCGCCTCGGCCTACACCCTGACCAAAGGCGCGGTCAGCGGTTTCACCCGCGGCCTGGTACGTGACCTCGGCCCGCGCGGCATCACCGTGAACACCGTGCACCCTGGCCCGACGGCGAGCGATATGAACCCGGCCGATGGCCCGGTGGCGGACTTCGTGCGCCCCAACATCGCCGTGGGGCGCTATGGCGAAGGCCAGGACATCGCCGCCGCCGTGGCTTACCTGGCCAGCCCGGCCGCCGCTTTCGTCAGTGGCGCGGAGTTGCTGGTTGACGGCGGCTTTACAGCCTGAGGAGTGCACCCCATGAGCATTGGCATCATTGGTAGTGGGGCGATTGGCAGCGCCATTGCCCGCTTGCTGGTCCAGGCCGGGTTGCAGGTGGCGGTCGCCAACCGCCGTGGCCCGCAGAGTCTGAGCGAACTCGTGTCCGGTTTAGGACCCAATGTCCGCGCCGTGACAGTGGCCGAAGCGGCACAGGCCGAGCTGGTGTTCCTCGCCGTGAACTGGTCGAAGATTCCGGACGCCGTGCGCGACCTGCCGCACTGGGACGGCCGGGTAGTGGTGGACACCAACAACCCCATCGAGGCGCCGCTTTTCCAGCCGGTAGACCTGCAGGGGGTGCCTTCTACGCAGGTGGTCGAGGCGCTGTTGCCGGGCGCCCGGGTGGTAAAGGCCTTCAACCATCTGCGACCGGCCTTGCTGGCCGCCCCTGATACCGAAGGCGGCAAGCGCGTGCTGTTCTACTCCGGCTTGCACCCAGAGGCCAAACAGCAGGTGGCCGGGCTGATCGGCAAGCTGGGCTTTGCCGGCATCGATCTGGGTGACCACGTACAGGGCCTTCTGGCCCAGTTCCCTGGCGGCCCGCTGCCTGGGCTAAACCTGGTCCGACATGGCTGACATCCCGGGGCCGGCCGCAGCCGGCTCCGCCTCAGGAGAATCTTGTGAAAAAAGACACTTCCCCCACCGCGGCCTGGGGCGCCGTGGCGGCGATCGGCCTGGGCGCCTTTGCCCTGGTGACCTCCGAATTCCTGCCGGTCGGCTTGCTGCCGTCTATCGCCAAGGACCTGGCGATCAGCGAAGGCCAGGCCGGCCTGATGGTCTCGCTACCCGGTATCCTAGCGGCCCTCGCCGCACCGATGACCTTGCACTGGGCGCGTCGAGTCGATCGCAAGACGGTGCTCTGCGCCTTGCTCTTGCTGTTGGCGGCTTCCAACCTGCTAGTGGCGCTGGCCGACGGGCTCGGGACGCTGCTGCTGGGGCGCATCTTGCTGGGTATCGCCGTGGGCGGTTTCTGGACCACCGGCGGCACCCTCGGACCGCGACTGAAGCCGCTGCAGGCCGCCAAGGCCACATCACTGATTTTCTCGGGCGTATCGATGGGGACCGTGGCCGGCGTGCCTGCCGGTACCCTGGCCGGCGAATGGCTAGGCTGGCGCGCGGTGTTCGGGATGGCGGCGCTGTTTTCCGTCGCCGTGGCACTGCTGTTGATGCGACTGTTGCCGAAATTGCCGGCACAGAACAGTTTCGGGCTGGGCAGCCTGGGTGGCGTATTGCGCCTGCCTAGGGCGCAATGGGGGCTGTTTGCCGTGCTGCTGATTTTCGTCGGGCAGTTCAGCGCCTACACCTACGTCACGCCTTACCTGATCAATGTGGCCAGCATGAGCACCGAGGCCGTGAGTAGCATTCTGCTGGGCTTTGGCGCCGCCGGTTTTGTCGGAAACCTGGTGGGCAGTTGGGCGCTGTCCCGCAGCGTCGACGGCACCCTGGGTATTACCGCGCTGTTGATGGGCCTGTCGATGCTGGCGCTGGCGGTACTTGCATCCAGTACACCGGTAGTGGTGGGCTTCACCATGCTCTGGGGGGTGGGTTTCGGCCTGCTGCCGGCCGCCATGCAGACATGGTTGTTCAGCATGGCGCCAGGGCGGCTGGAGCAGATGGGGGCACTGTTTGTCAGCAGTGCTCAGGTGGCCATTGGTATCGGCGCCTTGCTCGGCGGCTTGCTGGTCGACCGCTTGGGCGTGGTCAGCGCCATGGCCATGGGCGGAGCATTCGCCGTTACGACGACGCTTGTTGTGGCGGTTACAGGCTTGAACGCCCTGCGGCAAGCGCGCTGCGCATAAGCCATTTGAGCGGACCAGAAGCGTGGGCGTGCTGGTATGTCGCTAGGCGCTGTTGCTTGCCGCTTCAGCCACCACCTGATCCCAAGGGGTGGGTGAGGGAAACAGCTCGCCGAGGAACTGGATAAAGGCCTTCACATTGGGGCTGCCACGCCGGCTTTCCGGCCAGAGCGCGGTAATCGGAAAACGCTCCACGGTGAACTGCGGCAACACCGGCACCAACTCGCCGCGCCTGACGTAGGGCGCGGCCACATAGCAAGGCGAAATACCAATCCCTCCACCGGCGGCCAACACCGCCGCCACGGCATCACTGAGGTCGATGGTGATGCCTGCCTGCGGCGCAACCTCCAGCGTTCGTTCGCCTTCCTGATACGGCCAGCGCAAGGCCTGCCCCGAACTCTGATAGCGGAAGTTCACGCACTCATGCCCCGGCAGCTCTTGCGGGTGCGTTGGCGTACCCCGCTTTGCCAAGTAGCCTGGCGAGGCAAATGCCGCCGTTCGGTGTGGCCCCAGGGTGCGGGAGATCAGGCGCGAATCAGCCAGATTGCCGACCCGAATGGCCACATCGATACCCTGCTCGATGATGTCCGCATGCTGATCGCCCAGGCGCAGGTCCACTGCCAGCTTGGGGTAGCGCTGGCGAAACAGCGGTAATGCCGGGGCGAGGATATTCAGGCCGATGGGCAAGGGTGCCGTCACCTTTAACGTGCCCGCCGGCTCTGCCCGTGACGCCAGCGCCGCCTGGTCGATCCCCTCCACTTCTTCAAGAATGCGCAAGGCACGCTCGTACAGATCGCGCCCTTCTGGGGTCAGCGTCAGCGAGCGCGTGGTGCGGGTGAACAGCTTGAGCGCAAAATGCTCTTCCAGCCGCTGCACACTCTTGCTCACAGCCGACGGCGAAACGGACAACGCCCTGGCCGCCGCCGTGTAGCTGCCCAAGGATGCCGCGCGGGCAAATGCGATCAGACCGGTAAGGCGGTCTAGGCCTATTTGTTCCCTCATGGCATGAGTAAAGCGAATTACGCCCCAATTATCAATCCTTCCTCCACGCCGTAGTCTCTCCTCCACTGAATGCCAACCGGGCATTCCAAAAGGAGACATCGCCATGAATACCGCTCAATTCAACGCTGCATTGCCCAATAACCTGCGTGGTCAGACCGTCGTGATTTTCGGCGGTACCTCTGGCATCGGCCTGGCGGCGGCTATCCAGACCAAAGCCGCCGGGGCCGAGGTGATCGTGATCGGCTCCAATGCCGAACGCGCTCAACACGCCGCAGCCACCCACGGCCTGGCCGGGTGGCGTGCCGCCGACGTAACCCGCAGCGAAACCATCTATGCCGCCCTGGCGGATATCCCCCACGTCGATCACCTAGTGTTGCTGGCTGGCAGTTTTGTTGCCGGCCGCGTGCTGGACGCCCAGGTGGACTACCTGCGCCGTGCCTTTGAAGAGCGCATGTGGGCCTCGATACACGCCATCCGTGCTCTCGGTGACAAGCTGTCGAAAAGCGGCTCCATCACCTTCATCTCCGGCAACCTGGCCGATCGTCCCAACGCCTATGGCACCGCTGTACTCGCCGCCGCCTCGGCCGCAATGGAAGCCCTGGCCCGCGGCCTGACACTGGAGCTGGCACCGGTACGGGTCAACACCCTGTCGCCCGGCCCGATCGATACGCCGATTCTCGGCAAAGCCCTGGATGAAGGCCGTGACGCCTTTGTCGCCTCCTTGGAACAAGCCCTGCCCCTGCATCGCCTCGGCTCCGCCGAAGAGGCCGGCAACGCTGTGGTGTTCCTGATGAACAACACCTACATGAACGGCGCCGTGCTCAACATCGATGGCGGTGCACGGCTGGCCTGAATCCCTTCACCCCTTTAGCCCGGAGAGACTTAATGACTACGCTCTTTTCACCCCTGCGCCTTGGCGCACTGGAACTGCCGAACCGAATTCTGATGGCACCGATGACCCGTGGCCGCGGCACCCGCGAACACGTACCGACCGCGATCATGGCCGACTACTACGCCCAGCGCGCTGGCGCCGGCCTGATCATTTCCGAGGCTATCGGCATCAGCCAGCAGGGCTTGGGCTGGGCCTACGCCACCGGCATCTGGTCGCAGGCTCAGGTTCGCGGCTGGCGCCGGGTTACCAATGCGGTACACGCTGCTGGTGGGCGGATCATTGCCCAGTTGTGGCATATGGGCCGCTCGGTGCACCCGAGTTTTCTCGAAAGCGGCCAACCGGTCTCGGCGTCGGTAACCACCGCCCCCGGCCTGGCTCATACCTACGCCGGCAAACAGCCGTATGCGCCGGCACGGGCGTTGACCGTCGAGGACATTGCAGAGCTGCTCGAAACTTTCCGCGCCGCGACCCGCAATGCCATCGCCGCCGGTTTCGATGGCGTGCAGATACATGCGGCCAACGGCTACCTGATCGACCAGTTTCTGCGTGACGGCAGCAACTTCCGCCAGGACGCTTACGGCGGCCCGATTGCCAACCGGATTCGTCTTTTGCGCGAGGTCACCGAGGCTGTGGTCGAGGTCATTGGCCCACAACGCACCGGCGTACGTCTGTCGCCCAGCAGTTATGATCTGGGCGTGCGCGACAGCCATCCCGAAGCGCTGTTTGTCCATGCTGCGCAGGTGTTATCAGAGATTGGCGTGGCCCATCTGGAATTGCGGGAGCCACCGCAGGACGGCACCTTCGGCAAATCGGAAACCGCACCCGTCGCTGCGGCTATCCGGCAGGCGTTCAACGGCGTACTGATCCTGAATTCCGACTACGACAGCCGACGGGCCCAAGCCACGCTCGACACCGGGGCAGCGGATGCAGTTGCCTTCGGACGTCCCTTTATCGCCAACCCGGATTACCCGGCCCGCCTGCAAAACCGCTGGCCGTTGGCGCAGGACGATACCGCCACCTGGTTTACTCAAGGAGCGGATGGATACACCAGCTATTTGCCGGCCAACGACGTGAAGTAACGCAGGTAAAATTGAAAGGGCTGCTATGGGTCGAAAGCAGCCGGTCGTGAGTGACTGCTTTCAACCCACTGCGGCGCGTCGAGAGGCATTCAGTTGCCCATCACCTCGTCCAGTGCGTGCTCCAGGGTGCTGACCGTACGCTCAATATTCTGCAGCTTCTCCAGTCCGAACAGGCCGATGCGGAAGGTCTGGAAGTCTGCCGGTTCGTCGCACTGCAACGGCACGCCAGCGGCGATCTGCAGGCCGTGGTTGGCAAACTTCCTACCGCTCTTGATATCGGCATCATCGGTGTAGCTCACCACTACGCCAGGCGCCTGATAGCCGGCCGCGGCCACGCTTTTGATGCCTTTGCCTGTCAACATTGCGCGTACCCGATCGCCCAGCGCCTGCTGCTCGTCACGCACCTTGTCGAAACCGTAGGCTTGCGTCTCTTTCATCACTTCGTTGAATCGCGCCAGGGCATCGCTTGGCATGGTCGCGTGGTAGGCATGGCCGCCCTGTTCGTAGGCCTGCATGATCTGCAGCCACTTTTTCAAGTCGCAGGCGAAACTGCTGCTGTGCGTCTGCTCGATGCGCTCAAGGGCCAAAGCACTGAACATCACCAAGGCGCAGCAAGGGGACGCGCTCCAGCCTTTCTGCGGTGCACTGATCAGCAAGTCGACTGCGCATTTGTGCATATCAACCCAAAGCGTGCCTGAGGCAATGCAGTCCAGCACGAACAGGCCACCCACCGCATGCACGGCGTCACCGACAGCACGCAGGTAGTCGTCGGGCAGGATAATCCCTGACGAAGTTTCAACATGGGGGGCGAAGACAATCTGCGGCTTCTGCACCTCAATGGCTGCCAGCACTTCGTTCAGAGGAGGTGGGGCGTAGGCAGCCTGGCGCCCGGTGTCGACCGGTCGCGCCTTCAGCACCGTGGTGGCCGCTGGAATATTGCCCATCTCAAGGATCTGGCTCCAGCGATAACTGAACCAGCCGTTGCGTATCACCAGGCATCGCTGGTCGGTGGCGAACTGTCGCGCTACCGCCTCCATGCCGAATGTGCCGCTGCCTGGGACCACCGCAACAGCCTGGGCGCTATAGACCTGTTTCAGGGTGCTGGAAATGTTCTTCATCACGCCCTGAAACGCCTGCGACATATGGTTGAGCGAGCGGTCGGTGTAGACCACCGAGTACTCGACCAGCCCCTCGGGGTCGATGCTGGGATAGAGCTTTGACATGGGGTGACTCCTTTCGCAGAGATCTCAGTATGATTGACCTTGTGCAAAGCCTTGGCAAATGACAGATGGCGCGCGATGCCGGCAACCTTTGATCATTGAGCAAGGCCTAGAACTTGGACAAGATCCAATCCCGCAGGCGGCAACAGGCATCGTCGTCTTTTTTCTGCTCATTGAATGTCAAAAAGTGCTGGCTATCCTTATGCACCAGTTCGTGCGCCACTGGACGTACGAGCCTGCCCTCCTCTATCAACGGGTTCACCAGGTAATGCCAGCCCAAGGCAACGCCCTGCCCCTGGACCGCCAACTGCACCAGCGAGCCATAATCGTTGGAATGCAACAGCTGAGCGCCGGCAGCCACCCGCGTGCCCAGGTCGACATTGTGGTATTCGAACCAGACGTGCCAATCCACGTGTTCGGCGATCTGTGAGCGGCCGTAAGGGCTGAGGTTCAGCAACGCGCTTTGGCTGATGCCATCGAGCGTGGCGACGTGCGGATACTGCTCCAGATAGCCCGGGCTGCAAACCGGGTAGATCACGTCATACGCCAGCGGATGGCTGCTGTACCCTTCGCGGATTTTCGACAGCTTGTTGATGAAGATGTCCGGTTGCACGCCGGGTTCCAGGGTTACGAAATTCTGCGTGACCACCAGGTTCAGGTCGATGTCAGGATTGCCGGCCAGAAACTCCGACAAGCGTGGCGTCAGCCAAAGCCCGGAAAATGCAGGTGTGCAGCACAGCGTCACGACCCGTTTGCCCTTGTTTTGCCTGCGGATGCGCGCCGACACCTGGGAAATGTTGCTGAGGGACAGCTGCACGGCATCGAAGAAGATCGCACCGTCGGGCGTCAGTTGCACGGTACGCCCGTTGCGGATGAACAGTTCGGCGCCCATAAAGCCTTCCAGCTCGCGAATCTGCTTGCTGATCGCCGCCTGGGTCACGCACAACGCTTCCGCCGCGCGGGTGAAATTGAGGTACTTCGCGGCCGCGACGAACGCCTTGACCGCACGCAGCGAAGGCATCTGGATCAGCGACTGATCGGGCTCTGTGTGCTTCACCATCGGCCTTCGACTCAAGTTCACGATTGGCAGGCCATCATACAAAAAAAGGGCCTCGATGGAGGCCCATTTCCATTTCAAGCGCCAGCTAAGCTTCTTCGTTCAGTGGTGCCAGTGCTTCGCGCAAGGCCGCCAGTTTTCCATCCGCCAGGCGCGCCAGTGGCCGGCGTGGGTTACCCGCTCCATAACCCATGAGTTCGGCGCCAGCATACACCGACTGCACATAGTCGCCTTGCCAGATCAGCGACATGACCGGCGCCAGGGATTTCCAGATCTGCTGCACGTCCTCCCACTTGCCTCGCTGGGCGGCATTGACCAGCGCCACGCAGGTTTTCGGTGCCAGGTTCGCGCCGCCCCAAATCAGCCCTGCAGCACCCGCAAACAATGCGTACGGCACGAGTGGATCGGCGCCATTGAGGGTCGGCAAACCGGTGCGAACCAGGGAGGCCTGGGCGGCCAGGTCACCGCTGCTGTCCTTGACCGAGACGAAGTTGGGGATCTCGCTCAGTCGCCTGAACAGCGCCGGCGTCACTTCAACGCCCACCGCCTGGGGCACGTTGTAGCCAATGATCGGCAGGCCTGCTTCAGACACCGCCGAATAGAAATCGATGATGCCCTGATCGTCGGTGGGGCCTTCGAAAAAAGGCGGCAACACCATCACCCCGTCGGCGCCGCAGTCCTTGGCGTGGCGGGTGCGTTCAAGGACGTCCTCGACAAGCAATGCGGACGTCTGGGCGATGACTCGGGCTCGGCCGTTGATCACCCTGGCGCCGAACGCCACGAGTTCCTTCGATTCGTCTTTGCTCAGGTACACGTGCATCCCGGTTCCAGAGCTGAGCACAAAGCCGTGCACACCTGCAGCCAGATAGCGCTCGATCAGACCTTCGAAGCGCGAGAAATCGATGTTGCCCTGCGCGTCGAACGGGGTGGTAATGGCCAGGTTCACCCCGGAAAAAGTGAATGCAGACATTGAACGGTTCCTTGTTGTTCTTGGCGGGAAACCAAAAGGTTAAAGTGCCGTTCAGCCTGTATACAGCGACATTTCCAATGACGATCTGATGAATAAAAGTTATGGCGCTCAAGCGGCAGCAGGCAAAAGCTATACAAAATAAGTGCTCTGTATAGCTTTCTACCCAGAGCTGAACTATACCTGTACAAGAAAACATCTTTGTACAGGATCGCGCATGTCCAGCTACCTGCAAACCTTCGCCGAACGCTTTGCCCAGCTCGATGTGCACACCCTCGACCAGCTAGGTGACCTGTACAGCGACGACATCACGTTCCGCGATCCGCTGCACCACATCACCGGCATAACTGCTTTGCGCGCTTATTTTGCCGAGCTGTACGGCAATATCCAGGAAGTGCGCTACGCCTTCGAGGGCACCGACGAAGTGCAACCGGGCCACGGCTACATCCGCTGGACCTTGCATTTTCGCCATCCGCGTCTCAATAGCGGGCAGCGGGTCAGCCTGCAAGGCTGCAGTCACCTGCGCTGGCAGGAGCGGGTGTACTTTCATCAGGACTACTTCGACGCCGGGGCATTGCTTTATGAACATGTGCCGGTGCTGGGCGGCGCCGTCCGTTGGCTCAAGGGCAGGCTGGCATGAGCCGCTGCTGGCTGACCGGTGCCAGCAGCGGCATTGGCGCAGCGCTGGCGGCACGGCTGCTGGAACAGGGTCATCAGCTTGCGCTGGGCGCGCGGCGGGCCGAAAGCCTGGCACCGTTGGCCGGACAATTTGGCCAGCAGGCTTTGCTGGCCATCGGGGACATCGATGACCCTCGGCAAGTCGCAGCAATCGCCGAACAGATCGAGCAACACTGGGGTGCACTGGACCTGGTGATTCTCAACGCCGGCACCTGCGAATACCTGGAACCGGGCCAGTTCGACCCCCACCTGGTCGAGCGCGTGCTACGCACCAACCTGCTCGGCCTCAGCCACTGCCTGCACGCTGCCCTACCCTTGCTGCGCCGCGGCCAGCGCCCGCACCTGGTAGTGATGGGCAGCTCGGTGTCCTGGTTGGCACTGCCGCGCGCCGGAGCCTACGGTGCGTCCAAAGCGGCCGTGCGCTACCTGATCGAGTCGCTGCGCATCGACCTGATCAACGAGGGTATCGACGTCACCCTGATTAGTCCGGGCTTCGTCGACACCCCCTTGACCCGTCGCAATGACTTCCCCATGCCCCAGATGTGGACCGCCGAGCGCGCCGCCCAGCACATCGCCGCGCGGCTGCCGCGACGCCCACTGGAAATCAACTTCCCCGGTGTTTTCACCCAGGTGCTGCGCCTGCTCGGCGCACTGCCGGTGCGCTGGCGACTGAAGCTAGGCCAACGCCTGGCACGCAAGCAACAGGATTAGGCCAGCATGCGTATCGCAATCATCGGCAGCGGCATCGCCGGCCTCACCTGTGCCTACTTGCTGTCGCGCCGGCACGAAGTCACCGTGTTCGAGGCCGCTGCCTGGATCGGTGGCCACACGCACACCGTCGACGTGCACTGGGGGGGCCGGCAGTATGCGGTAGACACGGGTTTCATCGTCTTCAACGACTGGACCTACCCGCATTTCATCCGCTTGCTCGATCAGCTGAAGGTTGCCTCCAGGCCCACGGAGATGAGCTTCTCGGTGCACGACCCACGCAGTGGTTTCGAGTACAACGGCCATGACCTGAACACGCTGTTCGCCCAGCGCAGCAACCTGTTATCCGTTGGTTTTTGGGGCATGCTGCGCGACATTCTGCGCTTCAATCGCAACGCGATCGCCGACCTTGACAGCAAACGTATCGACGAAGCCACCACCTTGGGTGGTTATCTGCAGATGCAGGGCTACGGACAGCGCTTCATCGACCATTACATCGTGCCGATGGGCTCGGCGATCTGGTCGATGTCGCGCGCCGACATGCTCGGTTTCCCCTTGCAGTTCTTCGTGCGCTTCTGCCGCAACCACGGCCTGCTGTCGGTGAGTAATCGCCCGCAATGGCGGGTGATCGAGGGCGGCTCGCGCAGCTACCTGGCGCCGTTGTGTCAACCCTTCGCCGAGCGCATCCGGCGCAATTGCCCGGTCAGTCGGGTCAGCCGTGACGAGGGTGGCGTAACCGTGCTTAGCGCAGCGGGCAGCGAACGTTTCGACAGCGTGGTGTTCGCCTGCCACAGCGACCAGGCCCTGGCCCTGCTGGAAGCCCCCAGCGCAGACGAACGCGCCGTACTGGGGGCAATCACCTACGCCAGTAACGACGTGGTGCTGCACACCGACACCCGGCTACTGCCGCGCCGACGCAAAGCCTGGGCCAGCTGGAACTATCGCCTCGGCGGCCCTCAGCAGAGCCCCGCCGCGCTGACCTATGCAATGAACATTCTGCAGGGCATCGAAGCGCCCGTGACCTTCTGCGTGAGCCTGAACCAGACAGCGCTGATTGACCCGACGCAGATCCTCGCGCGCTTCAATTATGCCCACCCGCAATACAGCCTGGTGGCCCTGGCCGCCCAGGCCCGCCAGGACGAACTTCAAGGCAGGCAACACAGCTATTACTGCGGCGCCTACTGGGCCAATGGCTTTCATGAAGACGGCGTCGTCAGTGCGCTGAAAGTGGCGGATTTTTTTGGGGAAGGCTTGTGAACAGCAGTTTGTGTCATGGCTGGGTCAGCCACCGACGACTGACCCCGCGAACACACAGGTTTCGCTACCGGATCGGCATGTTTTACCTGGACCTGGACGAACAATCGCGCCTGCTCGGCCTCAGCCGCTGGCTTGGCCGCTCGCGCCTGGCGCCGTTGTGCTGGCGTGAAAGCGATTACCTGCCGGCGCTCACCCAGCATGGCCAACCACTGGCCCAGGCCGCGCGGCAGCTGGTCGGCCGGGCCACCGGGCAAACGCCCGAGGGCGCGGTACACCTGCTCACCCAACCGCGTTGCTGGGGATTGTCGTTCAACCCGGTCAGCGTCTATTTCTGCCACGACCGCGACGGCCAGCTGGCGGCGATTCTGCTGGAGGTGCGCAACACGCCCTGGCGGGAGCGCTTTCACTATGTACTGCCGGTGCAGGATGGCCTGGAAAAGGGATTTGCCGTGGCCAAGGCATTCCATGTCTCGCCGTTCCTGCCACTGGACATGGAATACCGCCTGCGATTTATACGCGATGCCCGGCGCGTGCACGTGCACATGGAGAACTGGCGCCAGGGGCACAAGGTGTTCGAAGCCGACCTGGCGCTGCAACGCGGGCCGCTGGACCGCGCCGCGTTGCACCGCCACATCCTCACCTTCCCCTGGATGAGCCTGCGCACCGTGTCGGCGATCTACTGGCAGGCCCTGCAGTTGCTGTTCAAGCGCACACCGATCCACGACCACCGTGCCAGCCAGGGCAACCTGGGCCTTGGCCACGCCATCTGTAAGGAGCACGATCATGACCGATCCCAGCCTGAGCGTTAGCAAGTCGGCAGGCCGCACGCCGATGTGCGCCAGCCTGGCCAGGATGGCCGTGCTGGCCCAACTGCGGCGCCTGGCCCGCGGCAGCCTGCGGGTGATCTGCCAGGACCGGCAGTGGAGCTTCGGCGAAGCCGGCAGTGCCTTGTACGCCGAAGTCGAAATCATCGATGAGGCCGCCTGGAGCCTGGTGGCCAGCAATGGCTCGATCGGTGCCGGGGAAGGCTATATCCACGGTTACTGGCACACCCCCGACCTGGCGGCAGTCACCCGCGTCTTCGTCGCCAACCTGGACGTGCTCGACGCCATGGAAGGCGGCCTGGCGCGCCTGGCGCGCCCTGCATTGCGCCTGCTGCACCGGCTCAACCGCAACAATCGGCGTGGCGCGCGGCGCAATATCCTCGCCCACTACGACCTGGGCGATGACCTGTTCGAGCGCCTGCTCGACCCTACCATGATGTACTCGGCGGCGCAGTTCGACAACGCCGAGCAAAGCCTGGAACAGGCGCAGTTGAACAAGCTCGAACGCATCTGCCAGAAACTCGAACTCACGCCCGACGACCACCTGCTGGAAATCGGCAGCGGCTGGGGCAGCCTGGCCATCCATGCTGCCACCCGGCATGGCTGCCGCGTCACCACCACGACACTGTCCGATGCGCAGTACGCCCATACCTTGCAGCGTGTGCAAACGCTGGGGTTGACCCAACGCATCAGTGTGCTGCGCGAAGATTACCGTGACCTGCGTGGGCGCTTCGACAAGCTGGTGTCTATCGAGATGATCGAGGCGGTCGGCCATCGCTACCTGCCCACGTATTTTCGCCAGTGCGCCACGCTGCTCAAAGACGATGGCCTGATGCTGCTGCAGGCCATCACCATTCGCGACCAGCGCTACGCCCAAGCGCGGCGCTCGGTGGACTTCATCCAGCGCTACATCTTCCCCGGCGGCGCGCTGCCCTCGCTGAGCGTGCTGCTCGACACCGCCAGCCGCCAGACCACACTGAACCTGGTGCACCTGGAAGACTTCGGCCAGGACTACGCACGCACCTTGCGCCATTGGCGCGACAACCTGCGCCAGGCGCGTGCTGCACTCAAGGCGTTGGGTTACGACGAAACCTTCCAGCGACTGTGGGAGTTTTACCTGTGTTACTGCCAGGGCGGTTTCGAGGAACGCGCCATCGGTGTGGCGCAATTGCTGTGGGCTGCGCCGCAGGCGCGCCGAGCGCCGTTGCCGGGCGCCTAAAACGTGACCCGTCGGTGGTTGATCGGCAACGCCTTGTGGTTGCAGGCGGGTTGGTGGGTGTGCGTGCTTGGAGCTCACGAGCCATGGCTGCTGGTGATCGTGCCGATTGGCTTGGCGCTGCACCTGGGCTATTGCCAGGATCGCAAGGGTGAAGTGTGTGCGTTGGTGTTCGTGTCGATTATGGGTTGCCTACTGGATAGCGCCCTGGGTTTGCTAGGTGTCTTCACGTTTGCGCAATGGCCACTGCCGCTTTGGCTGGCCCTGATGTGGCTGGTGCTCGCCAGCGGGCTACGCCATAGCCTGGCGTGGGCGGCGCGTCCGATCTGGCTCGGGGGGCTGCTGGGTATGGTCGGTGGGCCGTTGGCTTACTTGGCAGGGGCGCGTTTGGCGGATGTCGAGTTGCCAATGGGGTCGTTACCGACTGCGCTGATATTGATGCCAATCTGGGGGCTTGTTTTTCCATGCGCCCTGCGTGTCGCCCTGAGGCGCTAACTCTGTGGGAGCGGGCTTGCCCCGCGAACCAGGGCGACGCCCTGGCCATACACCTCGATCGTCCGGCATGGCCCTTTCGCGGGGCAAGCCCGCTCCCACAATTTCACGGCAGCCGGCGGAAGAACAGGGTCACCTGCCCCACTTCCACACCCAGCTTGCGCATGCTCGAACGGTTGATCAGGGTGTCGTCATCCATCAGGTACATCCAGTCGTCGATGTCCAACTCCCAGTGCCTGCCATCGACCGGCACATCCAGCCGGTAACGCCAGCGCAGTGCATTCCCCGCCACCTCGCCCCGCGCCTCGCCGATCACATCGCCGGCCCGGCCAATCCAGCGCCCAGGCCCATCCGGGATAATCGTCCAGGTGCGCTGCTGGCGGGTGCCATCGCTGTACACAAAATGCTCGTCTAGTAACAGCTTCCCACCTTCGCGGCGGCTGTCGATACGCACATGGAATCGCTTGGTCACTTCGCCCGAGCGCGTCTGCACCATGCCCCAGGCCTGCACCGGCACAGAGAAGAACGCGACCAGGTCGAATCTCGGCTTCTCGCCAGCATAGTGGTCGACTTCAACATTGCCGCAACTGCCCAGCAGCAGGCAGCCGACCAACAGCAGAACTCTACCCATTTTCAATCTCCTCCCAGGCCGAGCAGGCGCTGGCGCAATTGTGGGTCGCGGGCTCGCGGGTCGAGCCAGATAGCGAAGAACGCGCGGGCGAAGGCCGGGTCGGGGACCTCGTGGCGCAAGTGCCCATCGACATAGAACCGGCAGCCCTGCCCTGGCAGATACAGGCCGGTGATGCGCGTACCTGGCTGCACGTCCACGAATGCCTCTTGCATGGATCGGGTCCAATGCTCCAGGGTGGCCTGGGGCAATGGGCGGTCACTCAGGCGGCGCATTTCATCGACGCTCGCCTGCACCAGCGTGTCGCGGGACAACGCCCGGTGGTAGATCAGCTCCAAGGCAAATGGCGCTTGCCAGCCCTGCGGCGAATCCGCCCCCCACAACCGCGCGGTGTAGACACTGAAGCCAAACCAGGTGAACTCACCGCTGCCCAACTGGCGTGACGCCGGCAGCGCGGAGCGCCAGTCTGCCGAGGCTGCTGGTATCACCACCAACAGGGCGCTCAGGACCAACATTGCCGGGATGCCGCTTCTACTGGCCATGGGCTGGAATCACTCGAAATATTGTACAAGTGTAGTTTCCTGTACAGCTTTCAGTAGAGATACCCGCCACCTCTTATAAGTTCATGCGGTCGGCATTCGTTCGGTTATCGAACGCAAGCGCCATACTTGGCATTGACGCTCCCGCGTTGACTGCGCACCATGCCCCGGCTTCGCGAGTGCCCTCTGCCTTGGGCAAAAGCCGCAAGCTAGAAGCATCCAGCAGCTCATTACAATTTCAAGAAACAGGTACATCCGCCATGCCTCCGATTCCCCATGCTTCCATGGGCAGCAAGATTCGCGGCGCCTTTGCCGTCGGCAAGACGCGTTGGGGCATGCTCGCCCTGGTGTTCTTCGCCACCACCCTGAACTACATCGACCGTGCCGCCCTCGGCATCATGCAGCCCATGCTGGCCAAGGACATGAGCTGGACGGCGATGGACTATGCCAACATCAACTTCTGGTTCCAGGTGGGCTATGCCATCGGCTTTCTGCTGCAAGGCCGGCTGATCGACAAGGTCGGCGTCAAGCGCGCCTTCTTCGTCGCGGTGCTGCTCTGGAGCCTGGCCACCGGCGCCCACGGCCTGGCCACTTCGGCCGCAGGCTTCATGGTCTGCCGCTTCATCCTCGGCCTGACCGAAGCTGCCAACTACCCCGCCTGCGTGAAAACCACGCGCCTGTGGTTCCCTGCCGGCGAACGGGCTATCGCCACAGGGCTGTTCAACGCCGGCACCAACGTCGGCGCCATGATCACCCCGGCGCTGCTGCCGCTGATCCTTGCCGCCTGGGGTTGGCAGGCCGCGTTCATCGCCATGGGCTGCCTGGGCCTGGTCTGGGTAATTTTCTGGGGCCTCAAGTACTTCAACCCCGAAGACCACCCCAGCGTGCGCCAGAGCGAGCTGGACTACATCCAGCAAGAAGACGAGCCTGACGCAGTGCGCGTGCCCTTCAGCCGCATCCTGCGCATGCGCGGCACCTGGGCCTTCGCCGTGGCATTCGCGATCACCGCACCGGTGTTTTGGTTCTACCTCTACTGGCTGCCCCCGTTTCTCAACCAGCAGTACAACCTGGGCATCAGCGTCACCCAGATGGGCATCCCACTGATCCTGATCTGGCTCACGGCCGACTTCGGCAGCATCGGCGGCGGCATCCTCTCGTCGTGGCTGATCGGCCGCGGCGTGCGCGCCACGCGGGCACGCCTGATCTCGATGCTGATCTTCGCCTGCACCATCGTCAGCGTGACCTTCGCCGCGCACGCCAGCGACCTGTGGATCGCGGTGCTGGCCATCGCTGTGGCGGTCGGCGCGCACCAGGCCTGGACGGCGAACATCTGGAGCCTGCTGATGGACTACACGCCCAAGCACCTGGTGAGCACGGTGTTCGGCTTCGGCAGCATGTGCGCGGCCATTGGCGGGATGTTCATGACACAGATCGTCGGCAGCGTGCTGACCGTCACTCATAACAACTATGCCGTGCTGTTCACCATGATCCCGACGATGTATTTCATCGCCCTGGTGTGGCTGTATTTCATGGCGCCGCGCAAGGTTGAAGGGGTGTAAGCGAGCCTCCTATTTTTCCTCGAAGGGGCCTGCGGGCCTCTTTTTTTGCCTGTTTGCTCGTGGAGATACGGCCTGAATTTTTCGTATACAAAAACAAACATTCCTGGTTACATTACCTGACGCCTACGACACCGGTCATCGCCGCTGCGTATTGCGACAGGCTAAAGCCATGCAACTCCCATCGCTGCACACCCTCTCCCGCCTCTGCGCGAATGTCGTCCACTCGGCCGGCAAGCCCTCTTCGTTTCAGTCTTCTACACCCGGCGCCTGAACCCAGGCTGCCTGCGAAAGAACCTCGAATACAACGCCCCAAGCGGGAGTGGAATACCTATGCCCAAGACTTTGCTGATAAAAAACGCCGAACTGCTGGTCACGATGGACGGCGAACGCCGCGAGATCCGCCGCGGTGGCCTGTACATCGAAGACAACCTGATCAAGCAGGTCGGCCCCAGCGACGAACTGCCCCAGCACGCTGACGAAATCCTCGACATGACCGGCAAGGTGGTCATCCCGGGGCTGGTCAACACCCACCACCACATGTACCAGAGCCTCACCCGCGTGGTGCCGGCCGCTCAGGACGGCGAGCTGTTCAACTGGCTGACCAACCTGTACCCGATCTGGGCGCGGCTGACGCCGGAGATGATCGCGGTGTCGACCCAGACCGCAATGGCCGAGCTGATCCTCTCCGGCTGCACCACCTCCAGCGACCACCTGTACATCTACCCCAACGGCTGCAAGCTCGACGACAGCATCCACGCTGCCGGCGAGATCGGCATGCGCTTCCACGCCGCGCGCGGCAGCATGAGCGTGGGCCGAAGCCAGGGCGGGCTGCCGCCGGATTCGGTAGTGGAAAAGGAAAGCGACATCCTCAAGGAGTCGCAGCGCCTGATCGAGGACTACCACGATGCCAGCCACGGCTCGATGCTGCGCGTGGTGGTAGCGCCCTGCTCGCCGTTCTCGGTCAGCCGCGACCTGATGCGCGAAGCCGCAGTGCTGGCGCGCAACTACGGGGTGTCGCTGCACACCCACCTGGCCGAAAACGTCAACGACATCGCCTACAGCCGCGAAAAGTTCGGCATGACGCCGGCCGAATACGCCGAAGACCTGGGCTGGGTCGGCCACGATGTCTGGCACGCCCACTGCGTACAACTCGACCAGCACGGCATCGAGCTGTTCGCCCGCACCGGCACCGGCGTGGCCCACTGCCCATGCTCGAACATGCGCCTGGCCTCGGGTATCGCGCCGATCCGCAAGATGCGCGACCACGGCGTGCCGGTGGGCCTGGGCGTCGACGGTTCGGCGTCCAACGACGGTGCCAGCATGATCGGCGAAGTGCGCCAGGCACTGCTGCTGCAGCGGGTCGGCTTCGGCCCCGACGCGATGACCGCACGCGAGGCGCTGGAAATCGCCACCCTCGGCGGCGCCAAGGTGCTCAACCGCAATGACATCGGTGCCCTGGCGCCGGGCATGGTCGCCGACTTGGTCGCCTTCGACCTCGGCCACGTGTCCTATGCCGGTGCGCACCACGACCCGCTGGCGGCGCTGGTGTTCTGCACGCCGACCCAGGTTCACACCAGCGTGATCAACGGCCGTGTGGTGGTCAAGGATGGCCGCATCACCACCGTCGACCTGCCGCGGGTACTGGAGCGCCACAACCAGCTGGCCCGCCAACTGGTTATCGGCGAGTAATGCAACCGGGCCGTTGCGCACGCCATAGCGCAACGGCCAGCCCTCCATGAATGTTCACCCACCGCGACTGAAACCGTGCTGTTAGACGCATTACAAAAACAAAAGCGAGCTACTCACCATGACTTCACCCGCTACACCTCGTCCCGAAGACGAGAACCTCGGCGTCGGCGCCAACCTGGCCTATGGCCTGCAGCACGTGCTGACGATGTATGGGGGTATCGTTGCCGTACCGTTGATCATTGGCCAGGCGGCCGGCCTGGCCCCGGCAGACGTGGGCCTGCTGATCGCAGCCTCGCTGTTCGCCGGCGGTCTGGCGACCTTGCTGCAAACCCTGGGTATCCCCTTCTTCGGCTGCCAGTTGCCGTTGGTGCAAGGCGTGTCCTTCGCCGGCGTGGCGACCATGATCGCGATCATCGGTAGCGACGGCCGTGTTGGCCTTTCGGTGGTGTTCGGCGCGGTGATCGCGGCGTCATTGATCGGGCTGCTGATCACGCCCTTGTTCTCGCGCATCACCAAGTACTTTCCGCCACTGGTGACGGGCATCGTCATCACCACCATTGGCCTGACCCTGATGCCGGTCACCGCGCGCTGGGCCATGGGCGGCAACAGCCAAGCGGCGGATTTCGGCAGTACCGCCAACATCGCTCTGGCAGCGTTCACTCTGGCTACCGTGCTGCTGCTGAGCAAGCTAGGCAGCGCCAGCATTTCGCGCCTGTCGATCCTGCTGGCGATGGTGATCGGTACGCTGGTGGCAGTGGCGTTTGGCATGGCCGATTTCTCGCAGGTGATGAACGGCACGCTGGTCGCGCTGCCGCAGGCCTTGCCGCTTGGCGCGCCTGAGTTCCAGGTTGCGGCGATTCTCTCGATGCTGATCGTGATCGTGGTGACCATGGTCGAGACCTCGGCGGACATCCTGGCCGTCGGCGAAATCATCGGCACCAAGGTCGATTCGAAGCGGCTCGGCAACGGCCTGCGCGCCGACATGATCTCCAGCGCCCTAGCGCCGCTGTTCGGTTCCTTCACCCAAAGTGCCTTCGCGCAGAACGTCGGCCTGGTTGCCGTGACCGGCGTTAAGAGCCGCTACGTGGTCGCCACCACAGGCCTGATTCTGGTGACGCTCGGCCTGCTGCCGGTAATGGGCCGGTTGATTGCCGCCGTGCCCACCGCCGTACTCGGCGGCGCCGGGGTGGTGCTGTTCGGCACCGTCGCAGCCAGCGGCATCCGCACACTGGCACAGGTGGACTATCGCAACAACATGAACTTGATCATCGTCGCCACCTCAATCGGCTTCGGCATGATCCCAATCGCTGCGCCAGGCTTCTATCACCACTTCCCGACCTGGTTCGAGACGATTTTCCACTCTGGCATCAGCTCGGCGGCGATCATGGCGATTCTGCTTAATTTGCTGTTCAACCACCTGCGTGCCGGCAACTCCGACCAGCAGTCGGTGTTCGTCGCCGCCAGCGAGCGTACCTTGCGTTACCGCGACATTGCCGGGCTCAACGATGGCGATTCCTTCCGCGATGGCAAGTTGTTCGACTGTGACGGCAATGAGGTGCCAATCGTGGAGGTCGAGCCTCATGAAGGTGCGCCAGCGCCGCGAAAGCAGCCCTTGGAGCACGTGCATTGATCAATAGCGGCGCGCAAGCGCCGCTTACCTTTCAGGCGGGTGTCAAAGGACTTTGACCGCCCGACCAATGAATTGCACTGGCCCCGTAGGCCGACCGGTCGGCGAGCCGCCCGCCTTTTCCAGGGTCAACTCGAACAGCTGGTTGGCTTCCAGCGGCGGCAGATCGTGCAAGGGCACGCGGTACTGCTCGCCCGGCTTGACCAGGCCCAGCGAAACCGGCGCCTGCCACTGTTCACCTTTGGTCCAGAACTGCAGCACCTTGTCGCTCGGGACTGGAAATTGCCCCAATGGAATCAGCTGAATGTTGCGCCTATCGCTCGCCTGCACCACCCAACCTGCGGCACTGTCAGCCGGCGCCACCAGTACCACCAGATACGAAGGGTCCGGCGCTTTGGCCGTCAGCAACGTGAACGCCAACAGCAGGCTGGCAAGCGCACCGGCACCGGCCATGCCTTGCCACAGCGCCAAGCGTTGCCACCAGCGCAATGGCTGTGCACGTTGTTGCACATCAAGGCTGCGGTTGATCCGGCTCCATAACCGCGCACTGGGTGCCACCGGTTCGGCCAGTGCATTCAGTGCCAGCAGCCGCTGCTCCCAGGCATCCACTGCGCCGCGTAACGCCCCATCCTCGCCCAGGCGCTGACGCACGGCTTCGTGTTCGTCAGCCGACAGTGTTCCCAGCACGTACTCCCCGGCAAGCTGGTCGAGCGCTTCGGCGGTTTCGCCAGGCGGCTTCTTCATCCCATGCACTCCCGCAACGCCTTCAGGCTGCGTTTGATCCAGGCCTTGATCGTGCCCAGCGGCGTGTTCAGCAAGCCGGCAATCTCGGCATGGCTGCAACCGTCGACATAGGCATGCAGGATGCACAGCTTGCGCGAAGGCTCAAGCTGCTCGAGGCAGCGGTGAACCTTGGCCGAATCCGCCTGAAAATCGATGTCTTGCACGAACGGCGCACTGGAAAAAGCCGCTTCATCCAGTTCGACTTCGCGCCGCGTATCGCGAATGAAATTCAGCGCCAGGTGCCGGGTGACGCTATAGACCCAGCCACGCGCCGAGCCACGTGCGGGGTCGAAGCTGGCCGCGCGGGTCCAGATACGCAGGAAAGCGTCGTGCAGGATATCTTCGGCCGTGGCGTCATCGCGGGCGATACGCCGGGCCACCCCGAGCAAGCGCGCGCCTTCCTCTTCATAGAGCGCGTGCAAGGCACGCCGGTCACCCTGTGCGCAGGCCTCAAGGCAACGTTGGAAATCAAACGGTGGCAAAGGTGAATTCAATGCTCTGTCCTTGGACGGCACCCCAGCCAGATGGCTGGGGTTGTCGATGAGCGTAGTCGCCAGTGGCTCACCTGCCCGCTGGGAGCAGCATCATTTTGCTGCCCAGAAGATGTAGTCGGCCTGGTACTCGACGATTTTCTTCTCACCCTTGTTCTGCACCGAGCAGGCGCTTGCCGGTGCCACGCCGCCGCGAGTGGCCAGGCGCTGGATGTAGCTCACACCCGTCATGGCCCCTTTACCCTCGGCCGGGTTGGCCTGCACCAACTGGTAAGGCAGGTCGCCCTTGGCGGCGGGTGCAATGGCCAGCTGGGTGCCGGTGACCTTGGAGCCGTCTTTTGCCTGCCAGGTGGCGGGTGGTCCGAAGTAGTCGCCGACCTGCTTGCCAGCCCTGTCGTTGAGCACGGCCTTTGGCCCGACGAAGGTCCATTCGGTCTGGCCGGGCGCGTTGGCTTTGTCGCGGCATTCGTAGGTGATCTGGCCGACGCCGACGGTCTCGAGCATGACGCTATGGCCATCGGGGACTTTGACTGGGTCGGGAACAGCAGTTTGAGCGTGAGCGGCCTGGCTAGCCAGAATCAGGACAATGCCGCCGGTGATCATCAGCGTGGCAACTGGGCTATTCATGGTGCAAATCTCCTGGCGAGTAATCGACAGCGCGAATTCGCGCTGCCTGTAATACCCGCCAGGGAGGCGATTGGATGCACGCGTGGAAATATATTTCCTCATCCGTGCACCCGGCCGTTACGTCAACCCGCTTCTGCCGGCACCGCAGGGGTCGCTTTGCGCAGGCCGAGAACACCCCAGGTCACGCCAATCACCGCAGCGATAACGGAGCCAGACAGCACGCCAAGCTTGGCCGCACCCAGGGCACCTGGGTCTGCGAAGGCCAGGTTGGCAATGAAGATCGACATGGTGAAACCGATACCCGCCAATAGCCCGATCAGGGTGATGCCGCGCCAGGTCACACCCGCTGGCAATGCACACCAGCCCAAGCGCACCATCAGCCAGCTGACGCTGACGACGCCCAAGGGCTTGCCGGCGACCAGAGCCACGGCCACGGCCACCATCACCCAGAATGGCCCGTCGGCAGTCAGGTCAACACCCGATAAGCCAACACCGGCGTTGGCCAGGGCGAACAACGGCATGATCGCGTAGGCTACCCACGGGTGCAGGTTGCCTTGCACACGGGTAACCGGTGGTACCAGTTCCCGCTGGGCCAGACGCAGGTTTTTCAGCGGGCTCATGAGCTGGCTGGCATCACGCTCGGGAGACTTGGCGCGTCCCAGCAGGTCGTCGGTGAAACGGCTGACGGCCTCAAGCGGGCGCTCGCCCAGCGGCATGGCCTTGACTGGCGTCATCAGGCCGAGTGCCACACCCGCCAAGGTCGGGTGGGCTCCGGTCATCAGCACGCCCAACCAGGTGATGAAGCCGGGGATGATGTAGGCATAGGCCGAGCCAACACCGATCTTCTGCAGGCCGACCACCAGCAGCAGGCCCACTGCAGCCACACCAAGGCCGCTGTAATCGAGGCCACCGGAGTAGAAGAAGGCGATGATCAGCACGGCTATGATGTCGTCGATGATCGCCAGCGCCAGCAGGAACACCCGCACATTCGAGGGGATCGATTTGCCCAGCAGCGCCAGCACACCCACTGCGAAGGCGATGTCGGTGGCGGTGGGCACCGCCCAGCCCTGATGGTCGGCGGGGCCATGGTTGAAGGCGAGGTAGATCAGCGCGGGCACCGCGACCCCACCGACTGCCGCCGCCATCGGCAGCGTGGCTTGGCGCAGGCTGGACAACGCGCCTTCATGGATCTCGCGGCGAATTTCCATGCCGACTACCAGGAAGAAGATGGTCATCAAGCCATCGTTGATCCAGAAATGCAGGGATTGCGAGTACACCAGCGAGCCGATGCCGAAGGAAATAGGGGTGTGCCAGAGGGCATCGTAGCTGTCGGCAGCAGGGGAATTGGCCCAGATCAGGGCCGCCACGGCGGCGATCAGCAGTACGATGCCGCTGACGGCTTCGATGTGCAGAAAGCGCTCGAAATTGGCAAATGCGCGCTGAGCGATTTGCTGCGCGCGAGGCAATACATGTTTTTGCATGGGTGCGACGACTCCCGCAGGCGGCCCGACCTGCGTAGTTATTTAACCTGCATCACTGCTTCGCGCAGCTTAGCACCCGGCGGGCATTCTAGCGGAAAGCGACCTTTCGTGCACCCAGCGCGCTTACCACCGCAATAAGCGCGGACCCAATGCGGCACCAAACAGCGTCGGCAAGGCCATGCCCAGCACGTACCAGATGCCCCAGAACGGTACCTGCATTTCCGGGCAGTGCAGGCAGTAGGCCAGGGTCGCGGTGGAGCCCGCCAGCAGGCCGCCCGCGCTGCCTGCCTGGCGCAAGCGGGTCGGGGCCAGCCCGCGCAGCGCCCAGGTCACGGCGATGAACACGGGTATGCACAGCAGCGCGATGTTCAACGCACAGGTGCGCCAGGTGCGGCCGAGAATCAACTCGGCACGGGCGTCTACCGGGGCGCCGGAAAGGCTGATCGCCGCGCCCAGCCACACCACCAGCAATGGGAGCCCCAGCAGCCCCCAGGCCACCCCGCCTTTGACGCCCGGCCTGGCCAGGCGTTGCGTCAACCACAGCGCCAGCAGCGCCAGGCTGCCGGGCAAAGCCAGCTTGGCCCAGAACAACGGCGTGCGCGCCACGTCGGCAAGGTCGCTGCGCACACCGTAGATGGCGATTGTCATCAACAACGCGGTCAGCACGCCGGCAAATAGCGCCACGGTCATGCGCCGCGCCAGGGCGTGCCGGTCTATCGGCCCTTCGCCAGCGGCCAGCAGGGAAATCAGTTCATCGGTCTTCATCGCTTTCACTGCCTCGAATCAACCTGGCCAGGGCCTTCAGCCCACGGTGGATACCTATCTTGACCGCCGAACTGGAGAGCCCGGTGATCCTTGCGGCTTCTTCCACTGACAGGCCCTCAAGCTTGACGTGGACGATCGGCAAACGTTGGCGCTCGGGCAACTGCCCCAGCAGTTTACCCAGGTCGCGGCTGGCCTGGGCGGGCACCTCGTCGCTGGCCGCAAACAGCTCGCTGTCGTCTTCCAGCAGGTCGTGCAGCGCCTCGCGGTGAGCGTAGCGGCGCAGATAATCCGCCAGCTTGTACCGGGCAATCGCCTGCACCCACGCGGTCAGCGGCTGTTGCGGCTGATACGTATGCCGGGCGTTGTGCACGGCCAGCAACACCTCCTGCAGCAGGTCTTCGACCTCTGCCGGGCGCTGTTGCAGACGCCGCCTCAGAAAACCGCGCACGTGCAGTGCCAATGCCGCGAGGAATTCGCGGTAAGCCTGCGCATCACCTGCCAGCCCGCGCAGCAGCATGCGCTGCAACTGCGTTTCGCGTGCAGCAAGCAAGTCCTGTGGGTTAGTTCGTTGCATTGGCCGCCAGGGTTACACCGTCGGAAGGTTTCTTTTATCGAACCTTAGATGAGCCCAAGCCACCCACTGGAAAAAAATTTCGCCGGCTTGTAACCGGGACAACTATCGCCGCGAACTACTCAATGAGCCGCCGGTACTTCACCACGGCCACCTAACCCGGAGACACCACCATGAAAACCCTCGCCCTCGCCACTGCCGCTCTGGCCCTCGCTTCCATGGCCAGTGTCGCCATGGCCGCCGATACCACCAGCAGCGGTGCAGCCATGGAGAAATGCTACGGCGTCGCCATGGCCGGCAAGAACGATTGCAAGGCCGGCGCTGGTACCACCTGTGCCGGCAGTGCGAAGAAGGACTACGACGCCATGCACTGGAAGAACGTACCGGCCGGCACCTGCACGTCGATCAAGACCCCCAACGGCATGGGGTCGCTGACCCCGAGCAAGTCCTGAGTGCAAGGAGCCGACCATGAACCGGATCGACACCCTTGGCGCCGGGCTCGGGCTCAAGGCCGAGCACTATGCTCAGGCCCTGGCGTGCAACGTCGAAGGCCTGTGGTACGAAGTGCATCCGGAAAACTACATGGTCGGCGGCCCACGCCTTGCCTGGCTGCAGCGCATGGCCGAGCGCCATTCGCTGTCGCTGCACGGCGTTGCGCTGTCACTGGCAGCGGATGCCGAGCCGGACGCCACCCACCTGCGCCGCCTGCGGGCGCTGATCGACCTGGTCAAGCCGGCGCTGGTGTCCGAGCACCTGGCCTGGTCCACCTGGCGCGGCCAGTACCAACCCGACCTGCTGCCCTTCCCCCGCAGCAACGAAGCCCTGGCACGCATCAGCGACAACATCCTGCGCACCCAGGATGCCCTGGGGCGCTGCATCGCCCTGGAAAATCCCAGCCACTACTTGCAGTTGCAAGGGCATGACTGGGACGAGATCGGGTTTCTTGGTGAACTGGTGCGCCGCACCGAGTGCACGTTGCTGCTGGACGTCAACAACGTGCATGTCAGTGCACACAACCTGGGCTTCAACGCCGAGGACTATCTCGACCGCTTCCCGGCCCAAGCCATCAGCGAGGTACACCTGGCCGGGCACAGCCACGACGCGCAGGGCGCGCTGCTCATCGACTCCCACGATGCCGCCATTGCCAAGCCGGTCTGGGCCTTGTACCGGCGCCTGATCGCCCGTATCGGCCCTAGCCCGACGCTGATCGAGCGCGACGGCAACCTGCCGGCTTTCGATGACCTGCTGGCCGAACGCGCCATCGCCCAAGCGACCCTCGACCACCCGGGAGCCTTGCCATGAACCTGCCCCTTGGCCAGTTTCAGGACGCCTTCATCGACGCCCTCTACCGGCGCCCTGCCCCGCTGCTGCAAGGCCTGACCGGGCAAGCGGCATTCGCGGTGTACCGCAATACCGTGCTGGCCGGCTGCGTCGATGCACTGCGGGCCAACTTCCCCAGCGTCGAGACCCTGGTAGGCCCCGACTGGATGCAGGAAGTCGCAACCGCCTACGCTAACCACTCGCCGCCCGACGATCCCCGGCTGATCCATTACGGGGCCGGCTTCGCGTGTTTTCTGGAGCAATTGCAGGCCCATCACGGGCTGCCCTACCTGGCCGACGTCGCACGCCTGGACTTCTACTGGTGCGAGGTGTTCAGCGCCGATCAGGACCCTTGCCTTGACCTCACCGAGCTGGCCGGCATGACCGCCAACGACCTGATGCACAGCCACCTTACCCCGCGCCAAAGCGTGCGCTGGCAGTGGTTCAACGCACACCCGGCGCTCAGCCTGTGGCGCTGCAGCCGTGAAGGCCAACCGTGGGCGGACGCGCAGCCCTGGGTGGCAGAGGGCGCGCTGCTCAGTGGCGGCAGCGAAGGCGTCAGCCACCAGCCATTGGAAATCGGCGGCTGCACTTTCCTCGATGCCTGCGCGGCAGGCCACTCGCTGGAAACTGCCTCGCAGCTCGCCCAGCAATGCCAACCCGACCTGGACTTCAGCGACCTGCTCGGTCGCCTGCTGCAAGACCAGGTTTTTCGCCCACTCTCGTTCGCATGAAGGAATGGCCATGGACACCCTGCGCTCCACTGCCCCGGCAATTAGCTTGCGCCAACGCTGGAACGGCCTGGCCGACCGCCTGCAACGGCTGCTCAACGACAACCTGTTGTGCCTGGTCGCACGACTGGGCATCGCCTCGGTGTTCTTCATGTCAGGCCGCACCAAGGTCGAAGGCTTTCTGAGCATCACGCCCAGTACCTATGAGTTGTTCCAGAGCGAATATGCGCTGCCCTTGGTGTCACCGTGGCTCGCCGCCCATTTGGCGACCTATGCCGAACACCTGTTCCCGCTGCTGCTGGTGCTTGGCTTGTTCACCCGACTTTCGGCGCTGGCCCTGCTCGGCATGACTACAGTGATCGAATTGTTCGTCTACCCTGACGCCTGGCCGACCCACCTGTCCTGGGCGGGCCTGCTGCTGTTGCTGCTGGCCAAGGGTGGCGGTGCGTTGTCGCTGGACCATCTGTTGCGGCTGCGCTGAGTGGTATTGTTCAGGACCTTGGGCAACCCGAGGCACTCCCTCGCACGGCGCGGGCAAGCTTCTGCAGGTTAACCTGCTGAGCGCCGACCAGGCTGCCGACGCTGTTCTGCGCGGGGGTCTGCACCGACGTTCGACAGGTCATCTCGTTTTGCCCCGGGCGCTGCAGGCGCCACACCGCTTCCAGCAGCGCGTACTGCCCAGGCACCGAGTCGAAGCGCTGCACCTCCACCCGCAACACAGCGCGCGGCGTGCCGCCAACCGGCCCTCCCAACTGGTCCTGCAAGGCACTGCGGAACTCATCGACCAGGTTGGCGCCCCACCATTCGGTCTCAAGGATCACAAGGCCACTGGTGCCTTGGCGTATCACCAATTGCGGGCGATCCACCTGGGGTGGCAGGCTGACCCGCTCGACCAGAATCGTCTCACCCGCACCACGGTTCGGCTGCGCAGCCACCAGGGTGTGGTAATTGTTCGGCGCGCTGCGGCAGCCCGCGGTCAGCACCACCAGCGTGGCCAGCAACAGGGTAGGCAGCGTGCGCATCGGCTCTCACTCCTTGGGGCGTGGTCAGGGTTGCACGTCGTCCGCGCCTGCGGCTTTCGGCCGCCCGCGAATCAGCGATTCGGGATGACGGCCGAGGTAATCTGCCAGGTCGCGCAGCGAGCGTGACATGCGCTCCAGCTCCTGCAGCGTGTCTCCCAGCTTTTCCCTTTGCGGCGAGTTTTCGTCGATCGCCGAATTGGCCGTGCGCAGGGTCTTCTGCAGTTCGCTCAGCGTGTTGGTTACCCCCGGCAGCGTCTGCCCATCGACGCGCTTGAGCGTGGCGCGTAACTCACGCAGCGTACCGTCGAGGTTGCCGGCAATACTTTCCAGCGGCAGCTTGCCGATGCGTTCCACCACACCCTGCAACTGCTCCTGGAGTTTTTCCAGGCTGCCGGGCACGGTGGGGATGACGATGGGGTCGGCACTCATGTCGAAGGCGACCTTGGGCGCGTCCGGATAGAAGTCCAGAGATATGAACATCTGGCCGGTGATCAGGTTGCCGCTGCGGGCCTGGGCGCGCAGGCCGTGCTCGACGAATGAGCCGATCAGCTGTCGGGCCCCGGCGGCGTCGCCCTCGGTATGGTTGAACACCTTGAGCATTTTCTGGTGCACCGGGCCCAGGCGCTTGGGGTAGATGGCCGCATCGACCACCACCGGGAAGATCTGTTTTTTCGGGTCGTAATCCAGGGTCACCGAGGTCACCCGGCCGAATTCCACACCCTTGAATTCGACCGGTGCGCCGACCGCCAGCCCGCGCATCGACTGGTCGAAGCGCAGGCGTAGGTATTGCGGGCTACCGGTCGGCGGTGCCAGGGCCGCATCGCGGTCGGCGAACAGTTCGAAGGCCTGTTGATCAGCCGCAGGTTCGGCGACGGCGGCATATTCGGGGGTGCCGAAGGCCAGCCCACCCATGAGGATCGACGACAGCGACTGGGTCTCGACTTTCAACCCGTTAGCGCCGATCTGCATGTCGATGCCGCTGGCATTCCAGAAGCGTGTATCCAGCGTGACGAAGGCGTCGTAGGGCGACTGCACGAAAATATCGATGTCCACCCCCCTGCCATCGGGCTTGATGGCGTAGGACACCACCTCGCCCACCGGGATTCTGCGGAAGTAGATCGATGAACCGATATCCAGCGAGCCCAGGTCATTGGCGCTGAGCACAAAGCGCTTGCCCTTCTCGCCATAGGTGATCGGCGGTGGCGACTCAAGCCCGACGAAGTTTTTTTCGGGCTTTTTCGACTCCCCGGCATCGGCGCCGATAAAGCTGCCCGAGAGCAAGGTATCGACCCCGGAGATGCCCCCGGCGCCGATGCGCGGGCGCACCACCCAGAAGCGCGCACCTTCGGTGGCGAACGACTCCGCCTCTTTCGACAACTCGACCTTGGCATCTACGCTCTTGTGGTCTGCGGCCAGCTCCACCGACGTCACTTCGCCGATCACCACGCTGCGGTAGCGCACCTGGGTCTTGTTCGCCACCAGGCCCTCACCACTGCGAAACGAAATGCTGATCACCGGCCCCTGTTCCATCCAGTTGCGCACTACCAGCGAAGCGCCGACCAGCAGCGCCAGGATCGGCACCACCCACACCAGCGAGACATTCAAGCGCCGTGTGCGGACCTGGGCCTGGCCGGGGCCAGCGCGGTTGTCAGTTTCCAGCGCCATCGCCATGCTCCCCGTGGTGTGGTTGGTCGTCCCAGATCAGACGTGGGTCGAAGCTCATGGCCGAGAACATGGTCAGCACCACCACCATGCCGAAAAACAGGATGCCTGGGCGTGGCTCGATGGTGCCCAGCCCACGCAGCTGGACCAGCGCCGCCACCAACGCCACCACCATGACGTCGAGCATCGACCAATAGCCAATCAATTCGACGCAGCGAAACAGTTGCGAACGTTGGCGGCGCGCCCATTGGCTGCGGCGCTGGGCGGTGAAGAGCAACAGCCCAAGGGACACGAACTTGATCGCCGGCACGCCGATACTGGCGATGAAGATGATCAACGCGATATCCCAGGCGCCCGCCTCCCAGAATTCCAGCACCCCGCCGACGATGGTGCTGTCGCTGCCCTGACCGAGCATTTCGGTGTTCATCACCGGCAATGCGTTGGCCGGGATATAGAAGATCAACGCGGCAAACAGAAAGGCCCAGCCGCGGGTGATGGCGTTGGCCTTGCGTCGGTGCAACGGCGCGCCGCAGCGGTCGCAATGGTGCTGATCAAGGCGCAGGGCGCAGGCCTGGCCACAGCCGTGGCACAGGCACAGGTTCATCTGGTCGGCCAACGCCGGCGCGCTCATACCTGCGCCCACAAATCGCGGATGTCGCGACCCGCGATGAAAATCAGCAACACACTCAGCGCCGCCAGGGCGATCAGGCCGATACCCGGGATCACGTCGAGCAGGCCGGCCAACTTGATCACTGCGACCATGGCGCCGAGCAGGCATACCTCCAGCATGCTCCACGGCCGCAGGCCTTCCAGCGCGCGCATGCAACTGGCAAAGCCAGGGGCGCGACGCCCGCCCACCGCGAAGCCCAACACCCAGCACAACAGGGCAATCTGCAGCACCGGGGCGAAGATGATCGCCAGCGCCAGCACCAGGGCGATGAAGGTGATGCTGCCGTGGCTGAGGATCAGTACCGAATCCCACAACGTTGCCGAATTGCTGATGCCGCCCATGCTGATGGTCATCACCGGGTAGGCGTTGGCAAACGCCAGCAGCACGCCACCGGTCACGCACAGGGCCAGGCGCCGTTGTACGTTCAAAGGGTTGTGGCGGTACAGCACACCGCCGCAGCGCAGGCACAGTGCACTTTGGCGACGTTGCAGGGGGGCGCGCTGATAAACAGCGTCGCAGTATTCGCAAATGACCACATCATTCGCCTGGGCCATGCATATCCCCACCGGAAATGGCGCTTGCCTGGCAGGCAATACTAGTCAACTGCCAGGCAACCTGCTTTTTTTTCGCTGTGCAGGCGTGCGTGTTTGTTGCCTGGCCCGGCCAAACTTGCGCGACAAGGTGCGTCGTCTAAAGTATCAAGTCTGATAAACAGCGGTCGCTGGTCAGGAGCGTGTGAAATGAGCTACCGCCCGCGTGAGCTTGGCAAGCACGCCCTTGTTATGGCCTTTACAGCGCTGCTTTATGGCAATGACGCGTGGGCGGGCGGCATCCTCATTTGGCGACGTCGGCGTCGAGGTCGACAGCAATGCCGGTGGCACCAGCCGCACCGTCGACCGCAAGTACAAGGACACCTGGCACGCCTCGCTAGGTGCGCAATACCAGGCAACCCCACAGTGGCGCTGGAGCATGGGGCTGGGCTACGACAGCTCGGCGGTCGATGACAAGGACCGCACGGTCGACAACCCCATGGGCGAAGCCTGGCGGTTCGCGGCTGGGGTCAACCACCAGGTCGACGAGGGCCTCGATCTGCACCTGGCCTATACCCTGGTCTGGCTCGGCGACATGGACGTCGAGCAGACCAAGGCGCGCTCTGGCAATTCGTTGTCCGGCAGTTAGACAACAGCGCTCTGCACATCGTCGGCGGCGGCGCGACCTGGCGTTTCTGAAGTGACCCCGCACGGCACCGATCATTGTGAGAAGGAGAAGCTGCATGAACACCAAGTCGTTGGCTGCATCGCTGTGCCTGGCAACGCTCATGCTGCAGGGCTGCGCTAGCAAGTATGTGGAGTCCGATCAGTATTCGGGCTTTCTCAAGGACTACAGCGTCCTGAAAGAGGACAAATCGCCCTCGGGTGCACCGGTCATGCGCTGGATCAAGCCTGGCGTGGACGCCAAGCACTACCGCAGCGTGTACATTGAGCCCAGCCAGCTCTATCCCAAACCGCAACCGACCGAGAAAGTCCCGCAGTCGACGTTGCAGGGCATCACCGGCTATTACGACCAGACCCTCAAGAACCACTTCTCGCAGGTCTTGCCGCTGGCCACCAGCCCTGGCCCTGGGGTATTGGTGGTGCGCCCGGCGATCACCGCCGTGAGCGCCAAGACCAAAAGCCTGCGGCCGTATGAAGTGATCCCGATTGCGCTGGTGGCTGCGGGCATCAGCACCGCGACCGGGATTCGTGACCAGGACACCAGCATCGCCACCGAGGCCGCTTTCCTGGACGGTGACACCAATGAGGTGGTCGCCGAGGTTGTGCGCAAAGGGGCTGGTACCGAACTGGAAAACTCGTCACAAGTCATGCAGGCCAAAGACGCCAAGGCCGTGCTCGACGGCTGGGCCAAAGACATGGTCAGTTCGTTCCAGGCCTTGAGAAAATAACCCCCCTACCACTGCAGGGTCGCCCCTGCAGTGGTTACTCAAGGCTCATCCGCGCTTTGCCCTTTCGCCGGTGCCGTGTACCACTTGTCCCGGGGCACCCATTTCTCCTGTGCGGGGTCACCCAGGTAATGTGGCGACATGATCTGCACGCCGTATTCGTTGAACACGTCCTGAATGTTGGCATGCAGCAGGCTCAATAGCTCCGCGCGCGGCCGCGGCTCGCTGGGCACGGCCTGGGCTACCAGGCGGTATTCGGGGTAGAAGTCCGACAGCCCGGTCTGAAACACCTGCGGCTTGGGCGTGTCGAGAATGCCCTCGGTGCGCTGGGCCGCCGCCACCAGCATCGCTTCTACCTGCCGCCAGGGCGTGTCGTAGCCGATGGTCACCACGGTATCGACGATGTAGCCACGGCCCTGCACCGCTCGTGAATAGTTGCGCGTGACGGAACCGGTGATCATCGAGTTGGGCAAGGTCAGCACCTCGCCCAGGCCGGTGCGGATGGTGGTGTTGAACATCCCTACTTCGGTCACCGTCCCCTCGTTGTCGCCGACCCGCACGTACTCGCCGGTTTTCAAGGTGCGCGAATAGGTCAGGATCAACCCCGCCGCCGCCTGCCCGACCATGCTGGAGGCGCCCAGCGAGATCATCAGCCCGAGCAATACAGACAGGCCTTTGAACGCGTCGGTCCCCGAGCCTGGGAGGTACGGGTAGGCCATCACCAGCGCGAACAGCCAAATAGCTAGCGACGTCAGCCGCACGGTTGGCTGCAGGGTTTCTTCGGTCAGCCAGTTGAGGGTGCCCGGCCGTGCCATGCGCTCCAGCACGCGCCGGCTAAAGCCACTGATGCCGCGGGCGATGAAAAAGATCAGGATGGCTACGGCAATCCCCGGGATGGCCTGGAGGATGCCATCGAGCAGGTATCGCAGCAGGTCGAGCAGGTGCACGTTGAGTCTCTCGCCCCACGGCCGGGTATAGGGGAACTGCGAGAGCACCAAACTCAGCCACTGGTAGCCCAGCAACAACACCACCACCCAATAGAACAGGCCCAGCAGGCGGTCGATGATCCGGTAGACGTATTGCATGTCGAACAGCGGCATCTGGCCGACGCGAATCTGTCGGGCCCGCTCGCGCATCAACTGCGGCAAACGCCCGCGCAGCTTGCGTCGGGCCAGGTTGGCGGCCTTGACCAGCACCAGGAAAATCAGCGTGGCCAGGGCCGACAAGCCAAAGGCCTTGAGCAGAAAATGCAGGTTGCGCGCCTCGCCAGACTCGTCGACCACCTGGCGCAGCACCGCAGCGGCCTGCTCGGCGGCATCGCGGGTGTCGGCGCCGCTCAGCTCCAGGTCCTGCGGCGCGATGATGAAGGCGCGCCGGTTGCCCAGCAGCACCAGATAACTGCTTTGCAGCGGGTCGAGGCTGACGTTCAGTTCGTCGGTGCCCCGCAGCGCTTCTTCGATCACCGCTGTGGCCCGCTGAGCCCGGGCAGCCGGGGTTTCCCCAAGCAAGGTGGCGTGGAAGGTGAATATGCTGCGGTTGGCGATCGTCAGCTCCGCGGGCTCAGCGGGTAAGCCAGCGGGGGTAAGGGTGGCGGCGTCGTTGCCCTGCCCCATCGCAGGCAGCAGGGCCAACAGCACCCACAACACGCGAAGCAACGCTGGCCCCATGATCAATCTGGCTCGACCGGTGCCACGGGAGCGCTGGCTGGCCCGTCATCGACCCACTGCCAGAACAGCATGTAGCCAACCGCCAGGATCACCGGCCCGATGAACAGGCCAATGATGCCGCCAGCGACCATGCCGCCCAAGGCGCCGATCAGCACCACCGGCATCGGTACGTTCACCCCGCGCCCCAGCAGCAAGGGTTTGAGGATGTTGTCGGCCATGCCCGCCAATATGCTGTACACGGCGAACACCACACTGGCGACGCTGACGCCCTCGGTGAAGAACACGAAGCACACCACCGGCAAGGTAATCAGCAGCACCGGCAGTTGCATGATCCCCAACAGCAGCACTACCAGTGCCAGCAGACCGGCGCCGGGGATGCCCATGACCACGAACCCGACACCCACCAGCACCATCTGCACGAAGGCGATGCCGACCACACCCTGGGCCACCGCACGGATGGTCGCAGTGCACAGTGCGGCGATCTCTGGGCCGCGCTGCGGCCCGGAAATCCGCGTGCCGATACGCACTGCGCTGCGTTCGCCGTTGTCGCCGTAGGCCATGACGATGCCCGACAGTATCAGCGCACCGAGAAACAGCAGAAAGCCCGTGCCCACGCCGGCCAGCTTGCCCAGTACGACCATGCCAAAGCCTTTGAGGTGGGGTGCTACGCTTTGCGCCAGGCTGCTGACATCGGTCGCCGCCTGCTGCCACAGGGCGAACAGCTGGGGCCCGATCAATGGCCAGGTCTGTACGTCTGGGTTGGCCGGTGGAATGTGCCACGCGCCACTTTCGAAAAGCTCCAGGCCCGCACGCACCGACTCGCCGATGGACACCGCCAGCAGGTAGACCGGCACCATCAGAATCAACAGGGTCACCACCACGATAAGGGTAGCGGCATGCCCGGGCTTGAGCCCCAGACGATGGCGCAGCCGGCCGTGCAAGGGATAGAAGGTGATCGCCAGGATCACCGCCCAGAGCATCAGGCCAAGGAAGGGGTGGAAGACTTCGTAACAGGTGACCACCAGTGCCGCGACCAGCCCGGCACGAATGAACACGTCCAGCAGCGCACGGGAGAAATCCCGTCTGACAGGAATAGGTACCATCGGATTCTCCAGGTAGGCCTATTACCGCTCCATGGGGCCTGTGGGTGCCAGGCCCTTGGGCGCACGGTGGATGCAGCACTGCTTCACCCTAGTACAGGTCGAGCGCTTTTGCGCTACAGCAGCGGTTGGCTACCTCGTACAGGGCGCATGAACAAATCTTCATATTCACGGTGAACGCCCTTATCGCGGGGTGAAACGCCGGGCGCGGCGACTGCGGCGGCGGCGCTTGCCTTGAGGGCCGGCGCCAGCCCGCGTAGCATCGCCGCCCCGCATCCTTGTGGGAGCCGGCTTGCCGGCGATTCGAGTGCATTGCACTCGTCTACATCCATGTTGGCTGGCCTGGCGTATCGCCGGCAAGCCGGCTCCCACAGCTTTCGCGTTCAGCCGACACACCACTGCCCATGCCCCAACCGATCCCCCTCAAGGACCACGAAAAGGAAAAGACCCTGGTCAACCGCCGGCTGCTGGCCTGCGCAGCCCTGGTCTTCAGCCTGGTCGCCGTCCTGGTCGGCCGCCTGTACGTGCTGCAGGTGCTGCAACACGACCAGCAGACGGCGGTGTCGGAAAACAACCGCGTGCACGTGCTGCCCATCGCCCCCGAGCGCGGGCTGATCTACGACCGCAACGGCGTGGTGCTGGCCGACAACAAGCCCAGCTTCGACCTGACCATGACCCGCGAGCGCGCCGGTGACTCGGCCAAGGTACTCGATGAACTGGCGCACGTACTGAGCCTGGGCGATGACGACCGCAAGCAGTTCGACAAGGACCTGCGCCGCGGTCGCAAGCCGTTCGAGCCGGTGACCCTGATGGTCGGCCTGACCGAGGAACAGATCGCCCTGGTGGCGGTGAACCAGTTCCGCCTGCCCGGGCTGGACGTCGAGCCGCAGTTCATCCGCGAATACCCCCTGGCCGAGCACTTTGCCCACTCGGTCGGCTATGTCGGGCGCATCAACGAAAAAGAAGCCAAGACCCTCGACAGCACCGAATACCGCGGCACCCAGTCGATCGGCAAGACCGGCATCGAACACTTCTACGAAGCCCAGCTACACGGCCATGTCGGATACGAAGAAGTCGAAACCAACGCCCAGGGCCGGGTGATGCGCGTGCTCAACCACCAGGCGCCGATCCCCGGCAAGGACATCATCCTGAGCATCGACAGCCACCTGCAAGTGGCCGCCGAGAAGGCCCTGGGCGACCGCCGGGGTTCGGTGGTGGTGCTCGACCCGGCCAACGGCGACGTACTGGCGATGGTCAGCAACCCCAGCTTCGACCCCAACCTGTTCGTCAAGGGCATCAGCTTCAAGCAGTACGCCGCCCTGCGCGACTCGATCGACCGGCCGCTGTTCAACCGCGTGCTGCGCGGGCTGTATGCACCGGGTTCGACGGTGAAACCGGAAGTGGCCATCGCCGGCCTCGACAGCGGCGTGATCACCCCCGGCAACCGGGTGTTCGACCCCGGCTACTACGAGCTGCCCAACTACGACCACAAATACCGCAACTGGAACCGCAGCGGCGATGGCTGGGTAGACATGTACACCGCCATCATGCGCTCCAACGACACCTACTTCTACGACCTGGCGCACAAGCTCGGCATCGACCGCCTGCACGACTACATGTCCGAATTCGGCCTGGGCCAGAAGGTCTCGCTGGACATGAACGAAGAGGCCGCAGGGCTCATGCCTTCGGCCCAGTGGAAGCGCGCTACCCGCCGCCAGGCCTGGTTCCCCGGCGAAACGCTGATCCTCGGTATCGGCCAGGGCTACATGCAGGTCACCCCGCTGCAGTTGGCGCAAGCCACCAGCCTGCTGGCCAGCAAAGGCGTGTGGCACCGCCCGCACCTGGCCATGAGCGTGGGCGGCGAAACCCCGGTCGACCCCAACCCCATGCCTGACATCGTGCTGCACGACCGGCATGCCTGGGACCAGGTCAGCCAGGGCATGCAGATGGTCATGCACGACCCGCGCGGCATCGCTCGCGCCGCCGCCGCCGGCGCCCAGTACCGCATTGCTGGCAAGAGCGGCACGGCGCAGGTGGTGGCGATCAAGCAAGGCGAGCGCTACAACCGCAACAAGACCCTGGAGCGCCACCGCGACAACGCCCTGTTCGTCGGCTTCGCCCCCGCCGACCACCCCAGCGTGGTGGTGGCGGTGATGATCGAGAACGGTGAGGCCGGTGGCCGAGTGGCTGGGCCGGTGGTGCGCGAGGTGATGGATGCCTACTTGCTGGATGAACAGGGGCATTTGAAGCCGGAGTATGCCGGTGGCGCGCAGGTCAAGCCCGTTCCGCATACCTAGGGCTGTGCACCAGCCCCAGTCGGCGCCGGGTCACGCACACCAATAAAATGAACCCGGTCACGCCCCCCGTCATCAGCGCCTCGTAACGATAGGCATCGCTGAACAGCATGTAACCCAGCACCAGCAATATGGCGCTGATCACCAACCAGGTCAGCCAGGGGAACAGCCACATCTTGAAGGCCAACGGCATGCCTTCACGTTCCGCCCGTGCACGCATGCGCAATTGGGAAACGGCGATCACTAGATAAACCAACAGCGCGATCGACCCTGTAGTTGAGAGCAAGAAGCTGAACACCTTGCCCGGGAAGACATAGTTGACCAGGCAGCCAGCGAACCCGGCCAAAGTCGACAGCAGCACCGCCGCCACCGGCACGCCACTGGCCGACACCCGCTTGGTCAACGGCAGCGCTTCACCGCGTGCGCCAAGGGAATAAAGCATGCGTGACGCCGTGTACAGCCCGGAGTTCATGCAGCTGGTCACGGCCACCAACACCACCAAATCGATCACCAACTTGGCGCCCGGCACGTTGAGGATTTCCAGCACCCGCTGGAACGAGCCCACGGTGTTCAACGCCGGGTCATTCCAGGGCACCAGCGCGACCACCAGGAAGATCGAGAGCAGGTAGAAAATCGCAATGCGGTACACCACCAGGTTGGTCGCCCGGCGGATTTTCTCTTTCGGGTTGGCAGTCTCGCCGGCAGCGATGGTCACCACTTCCGCGCCGAAGAAGCAGAAGATGGTGATCAGCACACCGCCCAGCACCGCCCCCCAGCCGTTGGGCACGAAGCCACCGTTGGCCCACAGCTGACTGACGCCCGAGACATTCGCCAATGGCCAAAAACCCAGCACCGCCAGGCCGCCCACGGCGATGAAGGCGGCGATTGCCAACACTTTGATCAGTGCGAACCAGAATTCGAACTCACCGAAGTTCTTCACGCTGACCAGGTTGCTGCAGGCCAGCAGCGCCATGATCAGGAACGCGAACAGCCAGGACGGTACCGCAGGGAACCACGCGTGAAGGATATCGGCACCGGCAATGGCCTCGACGGGGATGATCAGCACCCAGAACCACCAGTACAGCCAGCCAATGGTAAACCCGGCCCAAGGCCCGATGGCTTCGCCGGCATAGGTGGAAAATGAACCGCTGTTCGGGTTGGCCACCGCCATCTCGCCGAGCATGCGCATGACCAGCAGCACCAGCAGGCCGGTCAAGGCATAGGAAATGAGGATGGCCGGGCCAGCCGAGGCAATCGCCTTGGACGAGCCGATGAACAGCCCGGCACCGATGATGCCGGCGATGGAGATCATGGACACCTGGCGCGAAGTCAGGCCGTGTTGCAATGCGGATGGTGAGGTTTTTTGAAGCGACATCGAGTAAACCTTCTTGGAGACTCGGCCGGGGCTGCCGGCCTCTTCGCGGGCAAGCCCGCTTCCACAGGGACCATGTAGTCCTCAGGATCACACTGTCCCTGTGGAAGCGGGCTTGCCCGCGAAGAGGCCAGTGAAGCCTGCCGAGCATTCAGCATAACCCCCTCGCCCGCAGGCCAGGAGCATGAATCACTCGCCCAGGTAGGCCTTCTTCACCTGGTCATCGTGCAGCAGGGCATTGGCGCAGCCTTCCAGCGAAATGCGCCCACCGTCGATCACGTAGGCGCGCTCGCAGGTCTGCAGTGCCAATCGGGCGTTCTGCTCGACCAGCAGCAAGGTCACTCCGCCCTTGACCACCTCGACGATGGTCTCGAAGATCTTCTGCACGATGATTGGCGCCAGGCCCATGGACGGCTCGTCCAGCAACAGCAGCTTGGGCCTGCCCATCAATGCGCGCGAGATCGCCAGCATCTGCTGTTCACCGCCGGACATCGTCCCGGCCAACTGGAAGGCGCGCTCCTTCAGGCGCGGGAAGATGCCGTACATGCGCTCGATATCGGCATCGATCGCGTCCTTGCCGTCGCGCCGCGAGTAGGCGCCCATTTCGAGGTTTTCGTGCACCGTCAGCTTGGGGAAGATACCCCTGCCCTCCGGCACCAGCGCCAGCCCTTCGCGGATCAGGTCATGGCCCTTGATCGCCGCGTGCGCCTTGCCGTCGAAGGTGATCTTCCCGGCGTTGGGCTTGAGCAGCCCGGCCAGGGTCTTGAGGGTGGTGGTCTTGCCAGCGCCGTTGGCTCCGATCAGCGCGACCATCTCGCCCTCGCCCACCTTCAGGTCGATGCCCTTGATCGCCTGGATGGCGCCATAGGCCACCTTCAGGTCATGCACTTCGAGAATGTTCTTCATGCCACTGCCTCCGCGCCGAGGTAAGCCTCGATCACCTTTGGGTCCTTGCGCACATCGGCAGGCAGGCCGTCGGCGATCTTGCGGCCGAATTCCAGCACGGTGATGTGGTCGCACAGGCCCATGACCAGTTTCACGTCATGCTCGATCAGCAACACCGTCTTGCCGTCGCCCTGCATCTTGCACATCAGCTGGCGCAGGCCCTCGGTTTCCGAGGCGTTCATGCCGGCCGCCGGCTCGTCGAGGGCGATCAGCTTGGGCTCGGTGGCCAGCGCGCGGGCGATTTCCAGGCGGCGCTGGTCGCCGTAGGAGAGGTTCCTGGCCAGCTCGCCGGCCAGGTGCGCGATGCCTACGTAATCCAGCCAATGGCGCGCGGCCTGGCGAATCTCGCGTTCCTCGCGCACGCAGGCCGGGGTGCGCAGGATGGCGCCGAACACACCACTACGGGTGCGCACATGGCGGCCGATCATCACGTTTTCCAGGGCGGTCATGTTGTGGAACAAGCGGATGTTCTGGAAGGTGCGCGAGATACCAGCCTCCACCACCTTGTGCGGCTTGCTGATGCGCAGCGGCTTGCCGTCGAACACCACCCGCCCCTGCTCGGCCCGGTACAACCCAGTGAGCACGTTGAACAGGGTGGTCTTGCCGGCGCCGTTGGGGCCCAGCAGGCCGCGAATCTCACCACGGCGGATGCTCAGGTCGATGCCGTGCAGGGCCTGTAGGCCGCCGAAAAATTTGCTGACCTGGTGCAACTCGAGAAGGATGTCGCTCATGCCTTGTCCGCCTGTTGGCTCGGGAGTTCGAAGGAAGGCTCGCTGACCGGTGCCTGCACGGCGGTGCTCAGTGCTGCAGCGACCGGCGCCGGTTGTGGATCGCCGTCGTGCAGCTCGGCCCGGCGCCGGTCGGAAGGCCATAGGCCTTCGGGGCGAAAGCGCATGACCAGGATCAACGCCAGGCCGAACACCAGCATGCGTAGGGTCGAGGCATCCAGCACGTTGCGCAGGATGTCGCGGCTGATGAAGGTGACGTTGTCCATCACCCACGGCTGTACCCAGTTGACCAGGTCGCGGAACAGCTCGGGCATCACCGACAGAATCAACGCGCCCAGCACCACGCCGCGAATCGAGCCCATGCCGCCAAGCACTACCATCGCCAGCACCATGATCGACTCCATCAGGGTGAACGACTCGGGGCTGACGAAGCCCTGGTAGCTTGCGAACAGCACGCCCGACACGCCACCAAAGGTGGCGCCCATGGCGAACGCCAGCAGCTTGAGGTTGCGCTTGTTCAGGCCCATGGCCTCGGCGGCTACTTCGTCCTCGCGCAGGGCCATCCAGGCCCGGCCGATGCGCGACACCTCGAGGCGCTTGGAGAGCACGATGCAGAGGATGACGATGGCCAGGAAGAACAGGTAGTAGCTGATCACCGGCGACACCTGCAGGCCGAACAGGCTCCAGCTCTGCTGCAACGACAACAGCGGCGCTGCGCCCTCGCCCGCCGCATGCATCCACGGCCCGCCATCCACATGCAGCGGGGCGATGTCGCTGATGCCCTGGGGGCCGTTGGTGAGGTTCACCGGCTGGTCCAGGTTGTTCATGAAGATGCGGATGATCTCGCCGAAGCCGAGGGTGACGATGGCCAGGTAGTCGCCGCGCAGCTTGAGCACCGGCGCACCGATCAACACCCCACAGATCGCCGCAGCCACTGCGGCCAGCGGGATGATCACCCACAGCGGCCAGTCCAGCACACCGTTGGCAAGGCCGGCCATATGCAAGTGCGGCGAGGCCAGCAATGCATACAGGTAGGCACCGATGGCGTAGAAGCCGATGTAGCCCATGTCGAGCAGGCCGGCGTAGCCGATGACGATGTTCAGGCCCAGCGCCAGCAGCACGTAGAGCATCGCGAAGCCAAGGATGCGCACCCAGGTCGGGCCGAGCATGGGGATGGCCTCGACCAGGAACGGCAAGGCGATGAAGCCGAGGATCAACAGCAGGTAGTGACTCTTGAGGTTTTTCATGGCAAGCCCCTCAGGCGCGGTCGGCCTGGCGTTCGCCAAGCAGGCCGTTGGGCCGCATGAGCAGCACCAGGATCAGAACCGCGAAGGCGAAGATGTCCTGGTAGTTGGCCCCCAGGAAACCGCCGGTGAGTTGCCCGGTGTAGCCTGCTGCCAGCGATTCGATCAGCCCCAGCAGCAAGCCGCCGGCCATCGCCCCGAACAGGTTGCCGATACCGCCGAGCACCGCCGCCGAGAACGCTTTTAGGCCCAGCAGCAGGCCCATGTAGGCGTCGGCCTGGCCGTAGTTGACCGCGCGCATCACCCCGGCGATGGCGCCCAGGCTGGCGCCGATGAGGAAAGTCGCACTGATCACCCGGTTGATGTTGATGCCCATCAGCCCGGCCACTTCCTGGTTCTGCGCGGTGGCGCGCATGGCCTTGCCCAGACGGGTCTTGTCCACCAGCAGCCAGAGCCCGAGCATGATCACCACGGCGATCAGCATGATCGACAACTGCACGTTGGTGACCGTGGCACCGAACACGTCCACCGGGTGGGTTTCGACCACTTCCGGGAAGGTCTTGTAGCCGCGTCCCCAGATCATCATCGCCAGGTTCTGCAGGACGATGGAGATGCCGATGGCAAGGATCAGCGGGGTCAGCCGCGGGGCCTTGCGCAGCGGCCGATAGGCATACTTTTCCATGCCCTGGGCGAGCAGCATGCACACCACCACGGCGGCCATGATTGCCAACAGCAAGGTGATGATGCCGGGGGCAAAGCCTGCGCCGGCGAGCATCGTCAGTACCGAAATGGTCACCATGGCGCCGACCATCACCACTTCGCCATGGGCGAAGTTGATCAGGCCAATGATGCCGTAGACCATGGTGTAGCCCAGGGCTACCAGGGCGTAGATGCTGCCCAGCACCAGGCCGTTGAGGACCTGTTGCAACAAGATATCGAAATTACCGTCCACGAGCTGAATCCTCGAAACTGCGTTGTCGTCGGCGCGCGACGCCAGAGCGCCACACGCCGACTGGCCTGGCAGGTGGGAAAAGTCTTCTTGTTATGTCGCGGGCTGTGCCCGCTTGTTATGGGGTGCTGCTCAGTCGCGTTCGACCGACAAGGTCTTCCAGCCGCCGTCGGCGAACTGGAACACGGTCGCCGCCGGGCTTTTCAGGTTGCCCTGTTCGTCGAAGGCGATGGTGCCAGTCACGCCGTCGTAGCTTTCGCGCTTGAGTACCGGCAGGTACTGCTTGGGATCGGCGGAGCCGGCCTTGACCATGGCAGTGATCGCCGCCCAGGTGGCGTCGTAGGCGGCCGGCGACGACTGCACCACGCCAACCCCGAACTTGTCCTTGAGCTTCTGCTCGAAGGCCGCGCCCTTGGGCATTTCCAGCAGCGGTGTGCCGTAGTTCCAGGCATAAGTGCCTTCGGCGGCGCTGCCAGCCATCTGCTTGAAGGAGTCGTTGGGCAGGTTGCCGATGTTCATGAAGCGCGCCTTCAGGCCCAGGTTCTTCATCTGCTTGGCCATGGGCGCGGCCTGGTAGTCGAGGGCAGCGAAGAACACTGCATCGGCTTTCTGCGCCTTGGCGGTGGTGAGAATGGCATTGAAGTCGGTGGACTTGTCGTTGGTGTATTCGCGCACCACTACATTGCCGCCTGCAGCCTTGACCGCCTTGGTCACCTCGTCGGCCAGGCCCTGGCCGTAGGCGGTGCGGTCATCGAAGATGGCGATGCGCTTGGCGTCGAGCTTGCCGACCAAGTAGTTGCCGGCGTAGCGGCCCAGGGTCGCGTCGTCGTTGACCACGCGGAACACTGACGCAATACCTTGGCGAGTCAGCGCCGGGTTGGTGGCCGAAGGCGAGATCTGCGGGATACCGGCTGCGGCATAGATTTTCGAGGCAGGGATGCTGGTGCCGGAGTTGTAGTGGCCTATCACCACCGCCACTTTCGAGTCCACCAGGCGCTGCGCCACGGCCGTGCCGGTGCGCGGGTCGGCGACATCGTCCTCGGAAACCAGCTTGAACTGGACGGGTTTGTCACCGATTTTCAGTTGCTGTTGATTGGCCTCCTCTACCGCTATCTGGATACCGTGTTCGACGTCCTGTCCCTGGTGCGCCGAAGGCCCGGTCAATGGACCGGCGAAGCCAATCCTGACCACTTCAGCATCTGCTGCGTTCGCCGTTCCCATGGCCATCAGCAAGGTTACCGCGGTCGCGAGGGCTACAGGCCCTGCGTTGTTCTTATTCATGCTCAGCTCCCAGTTGTATTTGGACGAACCTCGACATCGCTTACCGCTTGCGAATTGGCCGATACGCCATCGCACTTGTAAGATAACAGTCAGCAGGCAACTGTCAATGGCTGTATACTACGGGAGTCGTGAAAACAACGCGGCTCGGCAAACGTGCACTACAGGGCAATAAGCAAGCGCCTGATCAGCAGGTCAGATATTTGATAACCTATGGCTACAACTCACCGCTGGTTGGCTACGGATCCCGCAAAGGGGCTATCGGGCTGCGCTCAACCTGCCGGAGAACACCCGTGATGAGCCAATCAGTTTCAGGAGCAACTTTTCTATGAATGCGTCGTTAGGCACGCGCCGCGCCAACCTGGCGGAAACCGTTATCCAGGAGCTGTCCAGCCGGATCGACAACGGCACCTACGGGCCGGGCGCCAAGCTGCCGTCCGAGCAGGAGCTGTGCAAGGAATTCAACGTCAGTCGCCCGGTGATCCGAGAGGCAGTGGCCTCGCTGCGCCTGGGCGGGCGCCTGATCGCTCGCCAGGGTGTGGGCGTGTTCGTGGTCGAGCAGGACGTCAAGCGCATCGGCTTCGCCCTCGACAGCGCGGTCGATGACGTGCGCGCCGCTGCGCAGATTCTGGAACTGCGCCTGGGGATCGAAACCGAATCGGTGGCTCGCGCCGCCGAACGCCGCAGCCCCGCCAGCATGGCGCAGATCACCGAAGCCTTCGACCGCTTCAACTCGCTGGACGGCGCCACCGAAGAGGAGGAAGCCAAGGCCGACTTCGAATTCCACCTGGCTATCGCCCGCGCCACCAACAACCCGCACTTCACCCAACTGCTCGAAGCGCTGGGGCCGGACATCATCCTCGACCTGAACCTCAAGCATGGCCAGGTCACCGGCAAGAATCGCCAGGCGCATATCAAGAAGATCGGCCGCGAGCATGGCGCTATCCTCTCGGCGATCAGCATGGGCGATGTGTCCAGCGCTCGCACGGCATTGCGCAAGCACTTGGAAGAGAGCCTGTCGCGCTATCAGCGGTTGCTGGACAGCAAAGGCTGAGCGCGCCGCCTTACCGTCACATTTCGGTCACGCTACCGTCGTAATCTGCCGGGCAACCCTGTGCCAAAGGTTGCCCGGCATGCTTCGCCTGATGCTCTTGCTGCTTCCCCTGCTTCCCCTGACGGCCCTGGCCGAGCCGGTGCACCTGCGCGTGCAAGGCTCCAACACCATCGGCGCCGCCCTGCTGCCGGCCCTGGTGCAGGGCCAGCTGTGGGCACAGCAGGCAACGGCCATCGAGCAGCTGCCAGGGTCGGTTGCGAATGAAACCGTGATCAACGCCCGCGATGCTCAAGGCCAGGTGCTGAGCATCGACATTGCGGCGCACGGGTCGAGCACCGGTTTTGCCGCGTTGGGCCGTGGCGAGGCCGACCTGGCCGCCGCCTCCCGCCCCATCAGCGATGCCGAAGTGCGCCAGCTCAAGGCGCTGGGTGACCTTCGCGCAGCCAGTTCCGAACAGGTCATCGGCCTGGATGGCGTGGCGGTGATCGTCCATCCCGACAACCCTTTGCCGCAGCTGACTATCGCGCAACTGGCGCAAATTTTCTCTGGACAGATCGAGCGTTGGGAACAACTGGGTGTGGCGGGTGGCGCGATCCACCTGTATGCCCGCGACGATCGCTCCGGCACCTTCGAAACGTTCAAGGCGCTGGTGCTCGAACCGCACCATGGCGAACTGGCCGACCGCGCCCTGCGCTACGAATCCAGCGATACGCTGGCCGAAACAGTCAGCGCCGATCGCCAGGCCATTGGCTTCAGCAGCCTGGCCGCCGTGCACGGAGCTAAGGTACTGGCGATTGCAGAAGGCGATGCACCGGCCATGCTCCCGGACCGCTCGCTGGTGGCCAGCGAAGACTACCCGCTGTCACGCCGGCTGTACTTCTATCTGCCCGCCAATGCCAAACCCCAGGCCAAGGGCCTTGCTGAATTCGCCCAGAGCCCGGCCGGCCAGGCCATCGTCGCCGAGCAGGGGTTCGTTTCGCAGCAGGTCAAGTCCCTATCCGTAGCGGCGCAGGCCGACATGCCGCCGCGCTACCGCAATCTGGCACAGCAAGCGCAGCGCCTGAGCGTCAACTTCCGCTTCCAGGAAGGCAGCGCGAGCCTGGACAACAAAGCCCTGCGCGATGTGCAGCGGGTTGCCGACTATTTGCGCCAGGCCAACAAGCTGCAAAGCAAGGCGGTGTTGGTGGGCTTTGGCGACCCCAAGGAAACACCAGGCCGTGCTGCACTGCTTTCGCGCTTGCGGGCCCAGGCGGTTCGCCGTGAGCTGGCCCGTGACGGGGTCGAGGTGCTGGAAGTGACGGGCATGGGCGATGAATTGCCCGTGGCGGGGAATGATCTGGAACAAGGGCGGTTGCGTAACCGGCGGGTCGAAGTGTGGGTTTATTGATCCGCGCGCCCTGGCAAAGAAATGTAACAGCTCACCATTCGGCATCACCCGCAAACGGGTCTAGGCTCAAAATCATGTGATACCGGGCCCCTCTGACGGCTACCGCGCCGCCATGTCGGATCACTGTTGCCATGCAACGTCGACAATCAAGGAGGGGCTCATGACGGCTCTACACGCATTCCTCACCCATCCATTCCTCGGCACCAGCACCTGGTTGTGGCTGGTATTCCTGGCGATCGTCATCGGCCTGCTGGTCCTCGACCTGGGCGTGCTGCATCGTCAGGACCGTGAAATCGAAATGCGCGAAAGCCTGCTGCTGTATTCAGGCTATTTCAGCGTGGGCGTGCTGTTCGGCGCGTGGGTCTGGTACGAACTGGGCGCCCAGTCGGCGCTGGAGTTCTACACCGGGTTCCTGGTCGAGCAATCGTTGTCGATGGACAACGTGTTCGTCATGGCGATGATCTTCGGCTTCTTCGCCATCCCCCGCCGCTACCAGCACCGCGTGCTGTTCTGGGGCATCCTCGGCGTGGTGTTCCTGCGCGCGATCATGATCGGCGTGGGCGCGACACTGGTGCAGAATTTCGAATGGGTGTTGTATATCTTCGGCGCGTTCCTGCTGTTCACCGGGGTGAAGATGGCCCTGTCGAAGGAAGATAGCCACGTGGACCTGGCCAACAACCCGGTGCTGAAGTTCGTCAGGCGACACATGCGCGTGACCGACCAGATTCATGGCTCGCACTTCTTCGTTCGACTGACCCCGCCGGACGAGAGCAAAGCCTTGCGTTACGCTACGCCGCTGTTCCTGGCCCTGGTGCTGATCGAGCTGGCTGACCTGGTGTTTGCGGTCGACAGCGTGCCGGCAATCTTTGCCATTACCCAGGATCCGTTCATCGTCTATACGTCGAACATCTTTGCCATTCTGGGGCTGCGCTCGCTGTACTTTGCCTTGTCGGCGTTGATGCACCGATTTGTCTATCTCAAGTACGCGTTGGCGCTGGTGTTGATCTTCATTGGCTGCAAAATCTTCTACCACGGCATGGTGGGCAAGGTGCCGGCGTTGCTCTCACTGGGGGTCACCTTCGGGTTGTTGCTGGGCGGGGTGCTGGTTTCGCTTATCAAGACGCGGGGAAAAAACCCGACGGAAGAAAAGGCGCATGTGGATCAAGGTCCAAATAGCAAACAGGTGAGCGGCAAGTAGGGGCAAGAGCCGGAAGTATATTTCATCACACCAAAATTCTTTATTCCTACATCGCAAGTCGATTCTGCAGACTTTCCGTAGACTACGAGCTCAGCCAGCATGGGTATTCCCCGGATAAGGAATTCCCATGCAAAAGCTTCCATTACCCGACTTCACCCAATTCCGCATCAACCGTAAAGTAGTAGCCGCAGTGGCTATTCCCGCTCTCGTGATAGGCGGTTTCGCAGCATTGTTCAATCAGGTCATGTTCTACAACGAAGCGGGCCAGATGACCCACGTGCGCACGATTTTCGGCGAAGAGAAAGTGGTTGAGGACGTGGGCTATGCCACCCAGTGGTTCGGCCGCAGCACCGTATGGCGCCGTACCATCGGTGTGCAGTCTTCCCTGCAGATGGACGGCGGGGACGAAGCCCGTAGAGGCCACCCGTCGATAACACTGGAAAATTTGCCGATCGTGTTCCTCGGTAATGTCGACGCCAAAGCCGAATTCAGTACTCAGTTTCGCCTGCCGTCGGGTGACGATTTTCTGAAGATCGCTCAGGAATACCGCACGCCGGACAACTTCCTGCAACGTGCGCTACTGCCGGCAGTCAAGGAAACCCTGCAGGCCACTGCTTCGTTGATGAGCGCCGATGACTACTACGCGGGTAACCGCAGCCATTTCGGCGCCGAATTCGAGAATCAGCTGCGCAATGGCTTGTATCTGACCAGCCGCAAAGAAATTCGCGTACAGCGCGATAATTTCCCAGCGCAGACCGCCATCCTTCAGGCCGGCACGGAACAGGGCAGCTTCGGCGATAACTCTGCCACCCGTTTCATCATCGAGAAGAAGCTCGACAAGAACGGCCAGGAGTTGCGCAAGCAGCAACAATTCCGGCTGTTCGGCGTTGAAGTCGTCGATGCTCGAGTAACGCATATCGACCCCAATCCGCAATATCAGCAACGGATGGTTCGAGTGCAACAGGCGTTGGCGGAGCTGGCGGTGGCGCGACAAAACCGGCTCAAGGAAGAAGAGGAAAAGCAGCTTGTCTCAGCTCGCGGCGCCAAGGATGTCGAAGCCAAGCGCCAGGAAAGCCTGCGCCAGCAGATCGAACGCACCACTGCCGCCGAGACAGAAAAGCAACTGACGCTGATCAATGCAGAGCGGGAAAAGCGGCGGGCCGAGATCGATAAGCAAACTGCCGAGCTGCTGCGTGACAAAGCCCGGGTCAATGCCGAGGCGACCCGTATAACTGCTGATGCCGAAGCCCATGCTCGTGAAGTATCGATCAAGGCCGACGGCGCCCTGCAGAGCAAGCTCGATGCATTGGTGAAGATCAATCGCTCCTGGGCCGAGGCGGCGGCACGAGCCCCGGTTCCCAGTGTAATGATGGGCGGCAGCGCAGAAACCGGCATCGGCCGTCAGGACGAAATGAGCAAGCTCATGAGCGTTCTGGCGACCAAGGCGGCCAAGGACCTGGTTCTGGATCTCAAGGCGCAGTGAATGGTTGATGGCCTTCTCGCCGCGACACCGGCGAGAAGGCCATCAGCTTCATCTGGAACTGCGCAACATCTCCACCGGCACATACTTGCCGATTTCATACTTGCCAATCGCCGCACGGTGCACCTCATCCGGCCCATCGGCCAACCGCAGGGTGCGCTGCATGGCATACATATAAGCCAGCGGGAAATCCCCGCTCACCCCTGCCCCGCCATGCATCTGGATGGCCCGGTCGATCACCTTCAAAGCCACATTGGGCGCGACGACCTTGATCTGTGCAATTTCGCTGCGCGCGATCTTGTTGCCCACCGTGTCCATCATGTACGCCGCCTTCAGGGTCAGCAGCCGGGCCATGTCGATTTCCATGCGCGAGTCGGCGATCTTGTCGACGTTGCCGCCCAGGCGCGCCAACGGCTTACCAAAGGCCGTGCGCTCCACAGAGCGTTTGCACATCAGCTCCAGCGCCCGCTCGGCCATGCCCACCGAACGCATGCAGTGGTGGATGCGGCCTGGCCCGAGTCGCCCCTGAGCGATCTCAAAGCCGCGCCCTTCGCCGAGGATCACGTTGTCGTAAGGTACACGCACATGCTCGAACAGCACCTCGGCATGACCATGCGGGGCGTCGTCGTAACCGAACACCGGCAACGGCCGGACGATCTTCACCCCCGGCGCATCGGTGGGCACCAGCACCATCGAGTGCTGCTGGTGGCGCGGACCTTCCGGGTCTGAGAGCCCCATGAAGATCATTACCTTGCAACGCGGGTCGCAGGCGCCGGAGGTCCACCACTTGCGGCCGTTGATCACCCACTCGTCACCATCACGCACCGCGGTGGCGGCCATGTTGGTGGCGTCCGAGGAGGCTACGTCCGGTTCGGTCATGGCGAATGCCGAGCGAATCTCGCCCCGCAGCAGCGGCTCCAGCCACTGGCGCTTCTGCGCCTCGCTGCCATAGCGCACCAGCACCTCCATGTTGCCGGTGTCCGGCGCCGAGCAGTTGAACGGCTCCGGCCCCAGCAGCGAACGGCCCATGATCTCTGCCAGCGGCGCGTATTCCAGGTTGGTCAAGCCGGCGCCGTACTCCGATTCGGGCAAGAACAGGTTCCACAGGCCCTCGGCGCGGGCCTTGGCCTTGAGCTCCTCCATGATCGCGGTGGGTTGCCAGCGGTCGCCCTCGGCAACCTGGCGCTCGAACACCGGTTCGGCGGGATAGACATGGGCATCCATGAACGCAGTGACGCGCTCGCGCAGTGCCTGGACCTTGGGCGAATAGGCGAAATCCATCGGGGCTACCTTCACGGTTCGAAGTACATGGGCAGAGCCTAGAGCAGCGCACCTAAATCTACCTAGTCTATTTTCTACGTGTATAAACATTCATAACCGATATATGATCGGGCAATAATTCCAACAAAGAGCGGCGCGCATGAACCTCAGCAAGGTCGACCTCAACCTGTTCATCGTCTTCGATGCGATCTACACCGAAGCCAACCTGACCCGCGCCGGGCAGATCGTCGGCATTACTCAGCCGGCGGTGTCCAACGCGCTGTCGCGTTTGCGAGAAACCTTCAACGACCCCCTGTTCGTGCGTACCGCCCAGGGCATGGTGCCCACGCCCATGGCACAGAACATCATCGGCCCGGTGCGCAACGCCCTGGCGCTGCTGCGCACCTCGGTGCAGGAAAGCCGCATCTTCAACCCGCAACAGGCTAACAAGACCTTCCGCATCAGCATGACCGACCTTACCGAGGCGGTTATCCTGCCGCCGTTGTTCCAACGCCTGCGCCGGCTGGCACCGGCCGTGTTGATCGAGAGCTTTTTGTGCAAGCGCCGCGAGACCACTAAGGAGCTGGCTGCCGGCCGCCTGGACTTTGCCGTCGACGCACCGCTGAACACCGACCCTCAGGTGCGTCACGTCAAGCTGATGCAGGACCGCTACGTTTGCGCACTGCGCCAGGGCCACCCGCTGGCCGAGGCCAAACTGACCCTCGACAGCTACCTTGGCATGACTCATATCCATATCTCCAGCCGCCGCAACGGCTTGGGCTACGTCGACCTGGCACTGGGCAAGATGGGCGTGCAACGCAAGGTCGCGCTGCGTTCGCAGCATTACCTGATGGCCTCGCAAGTGCTGCAGCAGACGGACATGGCGATGACCGTGCCGGAACGTTTCGCCCGCCGCCATCAGCTGCGCTACCACCCGTTGCCAGTAGACGTGCCGGCGCTGGAAACGCACCTCTATTGGCATGAAAGCACCGACCAGGACCCTGCCAACCGCTGGATGCGCGAACAGATCATCGAGTTGTGCGAGCGGGTGATAGCTGAGGAAGAACGTGCACTTGAGCCGGCCTAGGACAGAATTTGTTTTCTCCATTGCATCTTTATTGGAGAAAATTTATTGGGTTAGCCGGGTGAATTTGAGTAAATGGGAGAAAATCTTCTTCGACCGCGCAGGTACGCTTGCTGCATCGATCGTCGACTCCACGATGACATCTCAGGATCTGCCAGCATGCCCAGCGCCCCGCTCTATTTCGACTACGCCGCTACTACACCGGTCGATGACCGAGTCATCGAAACCATGCTCACCTGCCTTGGGCGCCAGGTTAACTTCGGCAACCCAGCATCATCGGGCCACGCCTACGGCCAGAGCGCCCGCGAGGCCGTCGAACAGGCCCGACAGCAAGTGGCTGAACGTGTCGGCGCCAACGCCGATGAACTGGTGTGGACCTCGGGCGCTACCGAATCCAACAATCTCGCACTGAAAGGCATCGCCCAGGGCCTCGGCCAGCCGGGCCACCTGATCACCAGCCAGTTGGAGCATAAAGCCGTGCTCGACACCGTCAACGAGCTGGAGCGCCTGGGCTGGGAGGTTACACGCCTGGCACCGGACGCCGCCGGCCTGATCCAGCCCTACGATGTGCAGGCCGCATTGCGCGCCGATACCCGGCTGGTCTCACTAATGGCGGTCAACAACGAGTTGGGCACCATCACCGATTTCGCCGCCATCGGCGAGCGGGTGCGCGCCCATGGCGCACTGCTGCACGTGGATGCGGCCCAGGCGGTGGGCAAGCTGGCCATCGATTTGCGGGCCATGGCGGTCGACCTGGTGTCGTTCTCGGCGCACAAGGTGTACGGGCCCAAAGGCATCGGCGCGCTGTACGTCGGCCCGCGTGCACGCGACCTGATGCGTGCGCAGATTCACGGTGGCGGGCATGAACGCGGGCTGCGTTCCGGAACGTTGCCGACCCATCAGATCGTCGGCATGGGCAGCGCCTTCGCCCTCGCCGGCCAGCCCGGTGACAGCGAACATCAGCGCATCGAGCAGCTCGCAGGGCAATTGCGCGAAGGGCTGCTGGCGTTGCCCGGAGTGCGCCTCAATGGCTGCGCCACCCAGCGCATCCCGCACACCCTGAACCTGTGCATCGAAGCCCCGGGCTTCAACAGCGCCGCGTTGGCCAACGAGCTAGCGTTATCGACCACCTCGGCGTGCAACTCGGCGAGCAATGCGGCGTCGCATGTGTTGTTGGCCTTGGGGCTGGATGAGCAACAGGCGCGCAAGAGCGTGCGGGTGAGTATTGGGCGGTTTACCAGTGAAGCCGAGGTGGACAAGGCGATCGAGGTATTTCGCCGGGTGGTGGCGGCAGCGTCGATCGCGTTGTGGTGAAGCCGTCTCAGGCAGCAGCTTGCTTAAAGGAAGGTAAACACCTTTGAAGCCGGCAAGCGTGACTTGTTCAGCCCGGCATTGAAATCCGCCTCGCTGCGATAACCCAGGCACAGTACCACCACACTGCTGTAACCCTGCTCCCGCAGACCCAGCTCGGCGTCCATGATCTTGCTGTCAAAACCCTCGATCGGCGTCGCGTCCAGGCCATGAGCCGCGGCGCCGAGCAGCGCGGTGCCCAGGGCCAGGTAGGTCTGCTTCTCCATCCAGTGCTGCAGGTCTTTCTGGTCGAAGCGGTGCAGGTTCACATAGTGGCGACGGCTCTGGTTCTGCCCGGCGCGGGCCTGATCATCGCGGAAACGTCCATCTGCCGCTTCCTGGTCGAGCACGGCGTCCAGGTGCGCTTCGCTCATTTCGGTACGGGTGCAGAACACAATCACATGGGAGGCATCAAGGATCTTCGGCGTGTTGTAGGCGTAGCCCTCAGCCGTGCTCTTGGCCAGGCGCGCCTTGCCTTCGGCGCTGTCGGCAACAACGAAATGCCACGGCTGCGAATTGACCGAGGACGGGCTGTGGCGCAACTGCTCAAGCAAGGCATCGACGGTGTGCTGGGGGATCTTGCGAGCGGCATCGTAGGCTTTGGTGGTGTAACGGCGCTTGGCCAGCGAAACGGTATCCATGCTGCAACTCCAATAAGGCTGAACGGGGTGTGAGGTGCATAGTATCTTTCCTGCAAACAAGAAAAACCGGCAAAATACAGCAACACTTTCATTGTTGGAGTGAAAATGCTGCGCATCACTGACTTGGAACTGTTCGTACGCAGCAGCGCGTTGGGTAGTTTCACTGCCGCCGCCCACGAGGCCGACCTGCTGCCCGGCCAAGTGGCTGCCGCGATCAAGCGCCTGGAGCGCGAGCTCGACGTACGCCTATTCGCCCGCACGACCCGCAGTTTGCGCCTGACCGCCGAAGGCGAGCTGTACCTGCCCACCGCCCAGCACGTATTGGCAACCTTGCGTCAGGGGCATGATCAGCTGCACGGCAGCCACAGCACCTTGCGCGGGGTGCTGCAGGTGTCGGCACCCTCGGACATCGGCCGCAACCTGCTGCTGCCCTGGCTGAGCGCATTTCGTCGTGAGCATCCCGCGCTGAGCCTGCGCTTTTTCCTCTCCGACCAGATGGCCGACTTCAGCCGCGACCCGGTGGACATTGCCATCCGTTATGGCCTCAACCAGGACGCCAACTACATCGCCTTGCCTCTGGCGCCTTGGAATCGGCGGGTGCTGGTGGCCGCTCCCAGCTACCTGGCCCGGCACGGCCGCCCGCGCACACCCGAAGAACTACGGCACCACGATTGCCTGCTGTATCTGCAGCACAACCGCGTGTACGACAAGTGGCAGCTTGGCAACCGCACCGTGCAGGTGCGAGGGCCGCTGGTCAGCGACGATGCCGACGTGGTGCGACGCTGGGCACTGGAAGGCGAAGGCATCGTCTACAAATCGTGGCTGGACGTCAGCGCCAACATCGCTGCCGGCGAGCTCGAAGTGCTGCTGCCCGAGCACCAGGGCGAGGCCACCCCGGTGACCCTGGTATGCCCGCATCGCAAACAGCTGTCGCCTGCCGTGACGCAGCTTCACCAGTGCCTGCGCGAGCACTTCTCGGCGTTGCAGCCTGCACAAATGTTCTAAACCGGCGGGTGCGTCTGGGGTAAGGTGAACTGCTCTACCCGTCTGTAGCCCCCCGCCATGCCCAACTGGATTGACCTCAAGCAAGACGCCTACACCGGCATCGAGTCGGTCCGCGCGCATTTCGTCGGCCACGCCTACGACCCGCATTGGCACGACAGCTATCTGGTCGGCTACACCGAACAGGGCGTGCAGCAATTCGATTGCCGCCGGGTGCGTCACCGCAGCACGCCTGGGCATGTTTTCCTGCTCGAACCCGGTGACATTCACAACGGCCACGCACCAACCGAGGAAGGCTTCACCTATTCCACGCTGTACCTTGAGCCAACGTGGCTGGAAGCCGAATTGCGTGCGCTGTTCGAGCAGGCACCCAGCGACAGCCTGCCGAGCATTGCCGACCCGCTGTGCCATGACCCGCGCCTGGTCGGTGCCACTGCGCGGGCTTTCCAGGCCGTACATGGCGCAGAACTGCGCATCGTCCGGCAAACCGCAACCGACGATCTGCTCAGTGGATTGACCGGCCACCTGCACTGGCGCAAGCGCCTCAACCCCGACCCGCGCCTGCCACTGACCGCGCAGCGGGCGCGGGATTACCTGCACGCCCACCTGGACCAGGACATCGGCCTCGACGACCTGGCGCACGCCTGTGGTGTCGACCGCTTCCGCCTGACGCGGGCGTTCAAGACCGCGTTCGGCCTGGCGCCGCATGCCTATCTGATCCAGCTGCGCCTGGCCCGGGCACGTCGCCTGCTTGCCCGGGGCCAGACACCGACCGAAGTGGCCATGGCCTTGGGCTTTGCCGACCAGAGCCACCTGGGCCGCTGGTTCCGCCGTGCCTACCAGCTCACGCCGGCGGACTATCGGCGCCGCTGCACAAACCTTCCAGACTGATACGCGGCAATGCCCGAGCATGGTGCTCTGTTCAATCGGAGCCGTTCAGCATGTCACACGCGTTGTTGCCCTTCATCCTCTTCGCCCTGGTCGCCAGCATCAGCCCGGGGCCGACCAACCTGTTGATCCTTGGCCATGGCGCACGCAACGGCATGCGCGCCTGCCTGGCGCCGATCCTGGCGGGCTGTGGCGCAGCGGCGGCGGTCGTGCTGCTGGTCGGGTTGGGGCTGGGCGAGTTGCTGTTGCGTCACCCACTGGCCCAGCAACTGATGAGCTGGATCGGGGTGCTGTGGTTGAGCTGGCTGGCGTGGCGCATTCTGCGCAGCGCAGGGCAGCCGTTGGACGTCAGCGCAGCCAAGCCATTTGGCGCACTCAGCGCAGCGTCGTTGCAGGTGGTGAACCCGAAGGTGTGGATGATGGCGGTGGCGGTGATTGGCGTGTTTGCGGCACCCAAGCTGCCGGTGTGGCAGCTGGCGCTGGTGTTTCTGCTGATCGCCCTGCCCTGCATGACGGCCTGGGCATTGCTTGGGGTGGGCAGTGCGCGCTGGCTGCAGGCGCCGGGACGGTTGCTGTGGTTCAACCGGGGCTTGGCGGGGTTGTTACTGGTGTCGGCCTGGGCGGCGCTGCTAGGTTGATGTGGGTTTGAGCGGCCCTATCGCCGGCAAACCGGCGATAGGGGGTAGGGTCAATCAATGACCAAGGGCTTCACGAAACCGGCGTGTACTGGCCAGCGCCAGCAGCAAACCAACCACTGCCACGCTGCCGCCGACCATCCCGATATCGGCCACACCCATCTGGCTGCTGACGATACTGCCCAGCAGCGCTCCGCCACCGATGCCGATGTTGTAGATCCCCGAGAACAGCGCCATGGCCACATCCGTCGCATCGGACGCCAGTTTCAGGGTCTTGGACTGCAGCGCCAGGCTGAAGCTGAGGATCGCGATGCCCCAGAACATGCTCAGCGCGGCGAACAGGTAGAAGTTGCCAGACAGCGGCAACAGCAACAGCAAGCAAGCCGCAAGCAGGCCGATCGAGCCGACCAGGAAGCCCTGCGGGAAACGGTCGCTGTACCGGCTGAACAACACCGAACCAAATACCCCGGCACCGCCGAACAACAACAGGAACAACGTGGTGCGCTCGCCCCCGATCTGCGCCACATGCAGGGCGAACGGCTCGATGTAGCTGTAGGCAGTGAACTGCGCCGTGATCACCAGCGTCACCAGTACATAGGTGATCACCAGGGCCGGACGCTTGAACAGGATCGGCAGGCTGCGCAACGAGCCTGAGTTCTGGCTGGGCAGCAGCGGCAGCGACTTCATCAAGCACAGCATGGTGGCGAGCGCCACCCCGGCAATGCTGAGGAAGGTCACGCGCCAACCCAGCGCCTCGCCCACCACCCGGCCCAGCGGGATGCCCAGGACCATAGCCAGGGTGGTACCGGTCGCCAGCAAACCCAGCGCCTTGGCCTGCTGGCCAGGCGGCGCCACGCGTACCGCCAGCGAAGCGGTGATGGCCCAAAACACGGCGTGCGACAGGGCAATACCGATACGGCTCACCAACAGCATGGCAAAGCTCTGCGACAGCCACGACAACAGGTGGCTGACAATGAACACCAGAAACACGAACAGCAGCAGGCGCCGCCGCTCGATGTTGCGCGTCAGCAGCATCATCGGCAGCGAGGCCAGCGCCACCACCCAGGCATAGATGGTCAGCATCAGGCCGACCTGCGCGGTGGTCATGTCGAAGCTGCTGCCGATGTCGCTGAGCAGCGCCACCGGCACGAACTCGGTGGTGTTGAAGATGAAGGCCGCCAGGGCCAAAGCGATCACGCTCAGCCAGCTGCCGCCGCCCGTAGCCGGCGGCAGGTCGGTGGGGATGGGTCCGTTCATGGGTGGAAGTCTGTTCTCCGCAGGCAAGGCGAAAGGACGCGCGTCAGGGGCCAAGTAGCGGCCGCGCTGAGGCACGGGTTTGTTATTGGAGGGAATGCCGGCATGGTACGCGTCCACATCCCGCCTCACAACCCACAATGCCTGGGGCGTCGGTACAGCCAGCGATCAACCTTGCAGCGTGGCCATGTCGATCACGAAGCGGTACTTCACATCCCCGGCGATCATGCGTTCGTAAGCCTGGTTGATGTTACGGATATCGAGCATCTCGATGTCGCAGCGGATGTCATGCTCGGCGCAGAAATCCAGCACTTCCTGCGTTTCGGCGATGCCACCGATCAACGAGCCGGCCAGCACCCGGCGCTTCATCACCAGGTTGGCGGCATGCACGGCCGGGTCGATTGGCTCGATGAGGCCCACCAGAATGTGCACGCCATCGAATTTCAATGTTTCCAGGTACGGATTGAGGTCGTGCTGCACCGGGATGGTGTCGAGCAGGAAGTCGAAGTGCCCGGCGGCCGCGCGCATCTGCTCGGCATCGGTGGACACGATCACGTGGTCAGCGCCCTGGCGGCGGGCCTCCTCGGCCTTGGCCTGGGAGCGGGTGAACAAGGTCACCTCGGCGCCCAGCGCCTTGGCCAGCTTGATGCCCATGTGGCCCAGGCCGCCCATGCCGAGGATGCCGATCTTGTGGCCGGGGCCCACGCCATGGTGCTTGAGCGGCGAGTAGGTGGTGATGCCGGCGCAGAGGATGGGTGATGCGCTGGGCAGGTCCATGCCGGCCGGGATGCGCACCACGAAGTGATCGCTGACCACGATGCTGCTGGAGTAACCGCCCATGGTGTTGCTGCCGTCGACCCGGTCAGGGGTGGCGTAGGTCATGGTTGGACCTTCCAGGCAGTACTGCTCCAGGTCCTTGGCGCAGGCTTCACAGTGACGGCAGGAGTCGACCATGCAGCCGACACCGACCAGGTCGCCGACCTTGTGCGCCGAAACCTTGTCGCCCACCGCGGTGACACGGCCGATGATCTCGTGGCCAGGCATCAGAGGGTACACGGCAATGCCCCACTCGTTGCGGGCCTGGTGGATATCGGAGTGGCATACGCCACAGTAGAGGATCTCGATGGCGACATCGTCCGGGCGCGGGCTGCGGCGCTCGAAGGTCATGGGGGCCAGCGGGCTGGTCGGAGTTTGGGCGGCGTAACCGATAGCGGTGTACATGCAGGACCTCTTGAAGACGTGAAACGATTCAGGCGACGCATTCTGCGCGCCCCTGGCTGCCGTGCCCACGGCAGATCCTCCGGCATACATGCCTGATTCTCCGGACCTGCGTTACTCCATCTAGCGCTGGCCTGCCAATCTGCGATGATGCAACTGTCTGATTCTCTACCCTGGTTCATCATGCAACTGACCCGCCACGTCGACGCCAACGCCCCGCTGTGCACGCTGATCCGCAGCCTGGCCACCCGCCCGGGCTTCGTCCCCACGCACCTGCGCCAGGTGCAGGTATTGAGCTGGGATCACTATGTGGCCAGCAGCCCGCAGATCTACGAACCAAGCCTGATGATCCTGGCCCAGGGCAGCAAACTTGCGCGCCTGGGGCCTCGGACCCTGGAGTACGGTGCCGGGCATTACCTGGTGCAGGCACTCTCGGTGCCGTTCATGTGCGAAACCTTCGCCACGCCCGACGAACCGCTACTGGGTGTCGCAGTGGATATCGACCGGGGCGTGCTCGGTGAACTGGTGCAGAGCATGGCGCTGGCACCCGACGCGGGGGTGCAGGCGCAAACGCCGCAGTCAATGACCTCGGCGGCGCTCGATGGGCCGATGCGCGACGCTGTCGAAAGGCTGCTGCGTTGCCTGCAAGACCCGGTCGACGCCAAGGTGCTGGGCCCTGCGCGGGTTCGCGAGGTCCTGTATACCGCGCTGCGCGGCCCGCAAGCCGGCGTTTTGCGGGCGCTGGTCGAACAGCAGGGGCATTTCGCCCGCATCGGCGCCGCCCTCGCCTACCTGCGCGAGCACTACAGCGAGCCGCTGAGCGTGGAGGCATTGGCCGCGTGTGCGAACATGAGCGTGTCGACCTTCCATGAGCACTTCAAACGCTGTACCGACATGGCGCCAATGCAATACCTCAAGCGCCTGCGGTTGCTCAAGGCGCAGCAGATGCTGATTGGCGAAGGGCTGGGCGTGGCGCAGGCGGCGCACCGGGTGGGCTATCAAAGCACTTCGCAGTTCAGCCGCGAGTACAAGCGCCAGTTTGCCCGTAGCCCGGGGGATGAGTTGCCGTACAAGAGTTTACCTGTCTGATTGTTGGGGCTAGTGCGCAACCCCACTCACTGTCGCCCGACCATGGCAACGATGGCGGCCTGTAACTCATCCTTGGCCTCCCCCGCCTCCAGCTCCCCCGCCGCAGCCGCCTGCGACAACGCGTCAGCCGCCCCCACCAACAGGCGCATCCCCGCTGCGCCAACATCACCGCTCGGCGCGAATGCGCCCAAAGCCGCCCGGCATTTGTCGAGAAACGGCTGCTCATAATCACGCTTGATCGCCTCCAACTCCGGCGAACCGGCCAACGCAGCCGATACCCCTGGCATCTCCCGCCCCTGAGTCATCACACAGTCCACGTAGGCCTCGGCAATCACCCTGGCACGGCTGGACAACGTCGCTTCGCACCGCCCGAGGGCCTGCTCGAGCATGAGCGACTGGCGCGCGTCGTAATCCTGATAAAGCGCCGCCAACAGTCCAGTGCGAGTTTCAAAGTGGTCGTAAACCACCGGTTTGGTCACACCGGCCTGCTCGGCGAGACGCCCCAGGCTCAGGGCTTCGGTGCCTTCTTCACGCACCAACTGCCAAGCCATGTCGAGCAACTGACGGCGGCGTTGTTCACGGGAAAGTCGCTTGCGGGGTTGACCTTGGGCATCGCTTGACATCACTTACCTACCAAAAGTAACTTACTAATCGTAACTTACCTTGAGTATATAGCGCTCAAGGCATCAACGCATCCTTGCCTTAGGAGAATCGCCATGCACGCCTTGATCGTCGTCGGTCACCATGACCCCCTTTCCCTCACCCACGCCCTCGCCGGGCAAATTGCCGAAGGCCTGGCCAGTGCCGGTCACGCCAGTGAAATCGCCGACCTGGCCAGCGAGGGCTTCGACCCGCGCTTCAGCATTGCCGACCATGCCGTGCACCGCCGCCTCGCTGCGCCACCGGCCGATGTGCTGCGTGAGCAGGCGCGCATCGAGCGCGCCGATGCGCTGGTGCTGGTCTACCCGATCTACTGGTGGTCGCTGCCGGCGTTGCTCAAAGGTTGGGTCGAGCGTGTGTTCAGCAATGGCTGGGCCTTCGAGTACGAAGGTGGCAAGACGGTCAAGAAACTGCGCGGCATGAAGGTGCACCTGGTCGGGGTTGCTGGCGCCGATGCCGGCACCTTCGCGCGCCACGGCTATGGCGAGGCGATGCGTGTGCAGATCGAGCACGGCATCTTCGACTACTGCGGCGCCGAAGTGCTCAGCTCGACCCTGCTGGAAGACAGCGAAGGCCCAGCCTCAGCGCTGCTGCTGCCCACAGCCTGGCAGCTGGGCGAGCACTTGTTCAGCGCCGCCCCATTGCGAGGCATCCAGCGACCCGGCTAATATTGAGAACGATTCACACTCACAACTGGATGCCAGGCGTTGGACAGCTCTTCGACCCGCAAGCTGGGCTTTTTCTTCAGCGACCATCACCGCTGGCTGCTTCAGCACATCCACAAGCGCCTGCGCAACCGCGCCGACGCCGAGGACACGGCCGCCGAAGCCTTCTGCCAGATGCTCGGCGCCCAGGTCGACCCCGATAGTATTCAACAGCCACGCGCTTACCTGTCGACCATCGCGCGCCGGTTGATCTTCGATCGTCACCGCCGCCGGCAACTGGAGCAGGCCTACCTCGAGCGCCTGGCGCAGTTGCCAGAGCCCGTAGCCCCTTCGGCCGAAGAGCAACTGCTGCTGATCGAGGCCCTGGTAACCATCGACCAGGTGCTCGACGGCCTGCCCGCCGTCGTCAAGGCCGCGTTCCTGTACAGCCAGCTCGACGGCATGAGCTATGTCGATATCGCCAGCAAGCTGCAGATCTGCGAGCGCACCGTCAGCCGCTACATGAAACAGGCCCTGCGCCAGTGCTACCTGTGCGAGGTGCAACCATGAGCAGCCGGCCGCTGGACGCGATCAGTGAACAGGCCATCGACTGGATGGTGGCGCTCAATGCCCGCACGCCCGACGACGCCCTGCTGCAGCGCCTGAGCCAATGGCTGCAGCAGGACCCTGCCCACCAGCAGGCCTGGGAACGCCTGCAGCGCCGCCTGGGCCGTCCCATCGCCACCTTGCGTGCGCTGGAGCAGCGCGCCCCTGGCCAAGCCGCCGAAGCGCGCCAGGTATTGCTGCAACCCACTCACTCGCGTCGCGAAGTACTGGCTGCGCTGGCCAGCGTCGGCCTGTTCGGGGGTGCCCTGTGGGGCGGCTGGCGCAGTGACACAGCGCAAAATTGGTTGGCCGACCTGCACACGGGCAGCGGCGAACGCCGCAGTTTCACCCTGGCCGATGGCAGCCGCCTGAGCCTGAACAGAGCCAGTGCCGTCGACCTGTACTTCGACGCCACGCAGCGCCTGCTGGTGCTGCGCCGTGGCGAGCTGCTGATTCAGGTCGCGGCCGACCCGCGGCGCCCCTTGCGCGTGCGCACGGCGCAGGGGCAGGTCCAGGCCCTGGGCACGCGTTTTCTGGTCTGCCAGGAGGACGCCGTCACGCGCGTGGTGGTGCAGGAGCACAGCGTACGCGCCAGCCTGCCCGATGGCCGTTGGCTCGACCTGCACCAGGGCCAGGCAGCGTTGCTGCGCAGCAACGCAATCGAGCCACTGACCGACGATCAGCAGCCGCGTACCGCTTGGTTGAATGGGCGCCTGGAGGTGCTCGACGAGCCTTTGCACAGGGTGATCGATGCGCTGCGCCCCTACCATCGCGGCTATGTGCGGGTAGCCCCCGCCATTCGCAACCTGCGGGTGCAAGGGGTATTCCCGCTCGATCACCCGCGAGAGGCGCTGGAAGCACTGGCCGAAACCTTGCCGATCAGCATCGAACAGTACAGCCCATGGCTGACCTTGATCGGCCCGAAACAGGTTCAGCAAAATAAATCATGAAAATCATTCGCAAGCGTGTCCGGTTTTCATTTCTCATCACACCTATCTCCTGACAAGCCAATACAATCGGGAGAATTCCGTGCACAACCTCTGGCCCCGCGCCCTGCCCCTGTTCGCCGCCCTCACCAGCTTCACTGCTCTGGCCCAGGCGCAAACCCTGGCGTTCAACCTGCCGCCAGCGAGCCTGGCCGCCACCCTGAACCGCATTGCCAGCCAGAGCGGGACCATCATCGCCCTGGAACCGGCACTGGTACGCGGCAAGCAAGCGCCGGCCGTAGTCGGACAGATGAGCGCCGAGCAAGCCATGCAAGCGGCCCTGGCCGGCAGCGGCCTGCAGTTGCGGGTGACCAGCAGCGGGCATTTCAGCGTGGCCCCGGCCAGCCAAGGCGGTGATGCACTGGAGCTGGGGAGCACCAGCATCACCGACCAGTACCTCGACGCCACCAGCGAAGGCAGCGGCTCGTACGCCGCCCGTGCAGTCACCTTGGGCAAAGGTACGCACACCCTCAAGGAGATCCCCCAGTCGGTGACGGTGATCACCCGCAAGCAGCTCGATGACCAGGGCATCACCGACCTGCAGGATGCGCTCAACCACACCACTGGCATCGTTGGCGCGCAGGGCATCGGCCCGGGCATGGTGGTGACCTCGCGTGGTTTCCAGATCGACGACTGGCAGTACGACGGGGTGCCGATCCAGCGCAACAACTACTCGCTGGGCAACTGGGCCACCCAGGACCTGGTGTTCTTCGACCGCGTGGAAGTGCTGCGCGGCGCCTCCGGCCTGCTGCAAGGCACCGGCAGCCCTGGTGGCGCGATCAACCTGGTGCGCAAGCGCGGCCAGGCCACGCCGACGGTCACAGTTACAGGCAAAGCCGGCTCCTGGGATCACTACGGCCTGCAACTGGACGCCGGTGGCCCGCTGACCGCCGACGGGCGCGTGCGTGGCCGCCTGGTGGCCGACGAAGACCAGAGCGACAGCTTCATCGATTACCAGTGGAGCAAGACCCACTCGCTGTATGGCGCGCTGGACATCGACCTGAACGATGCCACCACGGTCGGTGCCGGCATCAGTTACAACCGCCAGGAGTCGCGGCCGATGCTGCGTGGCCTGCCCCGCTACGCCGACGGCAAGCCGATCGACCTGCCGCGCTCGACTTACACCGGTGCCCGCTGGAGCCGCGCCGAAACCGACGTGACCACCTATTACCTGGACCTGGAACACCGTTTCAACGACGATTGGGCGTTCAAGGCCGCCGCCGTGCGCATGGACGAAACCAACACCTCCACCCACCAGCGAGTGCAAACCACCGGCCAAGGCGTCGAGCCAGACGGCAGCGGCATTACCTACGCCGACTGGATCACCGACTTTCACAACACCAAGCTGGGCTTGGACATGAACGTGGTAGGCCACTTCGACACCGGTTCCGTGGCCCATGAAATCACCGTCGGCGGCAACTACGCCAAGCTGAAGTCCGACGATGCCTACTGGCGCAACTTCGACGCGTCCGATGACAATATCTTCGACATCGACCACAACCGCCCGGAGCCCAGCCGGGACAGCATCTTCGACGGCGAGCTGGCACGGTCCAACCGGGCCAGCTATGACGTCCGCCAGAAAGGCCTGTATGGCGTGTGGCGGGTCAAACCGATCGAAGACCTGACCCTGATCGTCGGCTCGCGCGTCAGCTGGTTCGACTACAGCTGGGACTCGATCGACTTCAACAGCCTGACCGACCCGGGCACCCGCTACCCCACCAGCCGCATGACCGAGTCGGGCGAAGTCACCCCCTACGCCGGTTTCGTCTACGACCTGACCCGCGAGTGGGCCTGGTACGTCAGCTACACCGACGTCTTCGTGCCGCAGACCGAGCGCGCCGTCGGCAACGCGCCGCTCAAGCCGATCGTCGGCAGCAACTACGAGACAGGCCTCAAAGGCGAGCTGCTGGACGGCCGAGTCAACGCCTCGCTGGCGCTGTTCCGTTACGACCAGGAAAACCGTGCGGTCACCGATGTGGCGTCGGGCTTCGCCTGCGACGACTGGTACTGCTCCACCGCATCGGGCAAGGTGCGCAGCCAGGGCATCGAGGCCGAGATCAGCGGCGAAGTGCTGAGCGGCCTGCAGCTGTTCGCCGGCTACACCTACAACACCACCAAGTTCCTCGACGACCCGGATAACGAAGGCCGCGTGTTCAGCCAGTGGACGCCCAAGCACATGTTGCGCGCCTGGGCCGACTACACCTTGCCAGTGGACGGCCAGCGCTGGAGCACCGGCCTTGGCTTCACTACCCAGAGCCATACCCTGGGCTACGAGCGCACCTACACCGTGCCCGGCTATACCGTGTGGAGCGCGCGCCTGGCCTATCAGCTGACACCTGAGGTCAGCCTGGCGGTCAACGGCAACAACCTGTTCGACAAGAAGTACTGGGTGGCCGGCTTCAACCAGCTCAACGGCAGCAACAACTACGGCGAGCCGCGCAACTTCATGTTCACGGTCAAGTACACCCCGCAGTTCTGAGCCGGGTCAGCCCGTCAGTGGCCATTGCGCCAGTGGCCAGTACTGGCCCTTGCGCGACTCGTAGAGCGTGAAGTGCCGGGCTGTCATGTAGAAGTCCGGCGCCACGCTCGCCTCCGGCACTTGGCCGCGAAAGTCCCGTGACAGGGTCAGGTGCGGCCGGTACTCACGGGCCTGCTCGGCAAATCCCATGGGTAGCAGCGCCTGCTGCAACCCATAGACCAGCTGGCGTAGCGCCGCCGGCGTCTCCTGCGGTTCCAGCACCAGCGCGCTGGCGCGCGGCCAGACCTTCAGTTGGTCGAGCAGCAGGCGCAACGGCGCCGCAGGGTGGGCCAAGTTGTCCACCGCGGCGCAGATTGCCGGCACCTGCGCAGTCTCCACATCACCGAGAAACAGCAAGGTCAGGTGGAAGTTCTCGCTGGGCACCGGCTTGCCGCTGCGCAACTCAAGGCCCCGCCGCCATTGGGAAATGGCGCGGCGTTGGGCATCGGCCACAGGCAACGCGAAAAACAGCCGCTTGAAGGGGGCGCCACTCGGGCGAATATCCTGAGCCATGGGTATTCCTCAGCCTAAAACGTTTGCGCGGTCGGTAGGCCATTACACCTAAGTCGCCCGGCTTTCACGTAACAATATGTACAAACTACGCCGACGATTGTTTATGCTGGCGGGCTTATGCCATGGCGCATGGCCATTTTTCGACAAGTAATCGTCCATGAAAATAGCACTCGTACTGATCTTCGCCCTCTCGATCGCCTATGTTCACCTGCGCGGTCGAGTACGTCACAAGCTGACCCGTCAACTGGGGGATCACTCCAGCTTCCTGGCTCCGGTCAATAGCTTCCTTTACCTGTTCTCCCGGCACCCGGCCAAGCCCTACCTGCCGGTCGAAGCCTTCCCCGAGCTGCAGCCGCTGAAGGACCACTGGCAGGAGATTCGCGCGGAAGCCCAGCAGTTGCTGCATGTGGGCGAAATCAAGAAGTCCGATAACTATGACGACGTCGGTTTCAACTCGTTCTTCAAGACGGGTTGGAAGCGCTTTTACCTGAAGTGGTACGGCGAAAGCCACCCGTCGGCGATGAACCTGTGCCCGCGCACCACCGAACTGCTGCAAGGCATTGGCTCAGTGAAGGCGGCCATGTTCGCCACGCTGCCGCCAGGCGCCAAGCTGGTGCGTCACCGCGATCCGTATGCCGGTTCCTACCGCTACCACCTGGGTCTGGACACGCCGAACGACGATGGCTGCTACATCGATGTGGATGGCGAGAAGTATTCGTGGCGTGACGGCGAAGCCGTGGTGTTCGACGAAACCTACATCCACTACGCCGCCAACACCACCGAGCACAACCGCATCATCCTCTTCTGCGACATCGAACGCCCGCTGAAATACCGCTGGGCCACCGCGTTCAACCGCTGGTTCAGCCGCAAGGTGATGGCCGCGGCGGCCGCGCCGAACAATGCCAACGACAAGACCGGCGGCATCAACCGTCTGTTCACCCGCATCTACAAGATTCGGGAACGTGGCAAGGCGCTGAAGAAGCGCAACCGCATGCGTTACTACCTGGAGAAGTGGCTGGTGGTAGCAGCGCTGGTGCTGGTGTTCATCTATATCTGAGTGGCAAGGCGTGCCGCGCAGATTCGACTAGCCTGAAAGCTCCAGACGCACAACCTATCAAGGTGAAGACGATGAGCATGATGGACTGGGACGCCTACCGTAAGCAGCTGATGGCCGGCATCGGTGATCTCAAGCAGCTGTCCCCCGACACCGTGGCCGGTTACATGACCGCCAGCGGTGCCGGTGCCAAGACCAACCACCTGGACGCCAAGACCCGCGAACTGATTTCCCTGGCCGTGGCCGTCACCACCCGCTGCGACGGCTGCATCGCCGTGCATTCGCAGCAGGCGGTCAAGCAAGGCGCCACCCGCGAAGAAATCGCTGAAGCCCTGGGCGTGGCCGTGGCGATGAATGCCGGTGCCGCGCTGGTCTACTCGGCCCGCGCCATGGACGCGGTCGGCAAGGCCAACGACTGAGCCCAAGCGGCGTCTTTGCCCTTGCGCGACGGCGCCGCGCCACCCAGACTTGGCGGCCTAGCCCTAGCAGGTACCGCCATGATCCACATCCGCCCCATGACGCCCGACGACTTCGAGCTTTTCTGGCCGACCTTCCAGGCCGTTGTCCAAGCTCGCGAAACCTACGCCTACGATCCCGCCCTGAGCTTCGAGCAAGCGCGCCAGCTGTGGCTGGAGCTGCCGCTGCGCACGCTGGTGGCCGAGGACGATGGCGCATTGTTGGGCGCCTACTACCTCAAGGCGAACGCTGCCGGCCCCGGCGCCCATGTGGGCAATTGCGGCTATATGGTGGCTGAAGCAGCCCGTGGCCGTGGTGTGGCCCGGCTGATGTGCGAGCACTCGCAGAAACTGGCACGCCAGGAAGGTTTTCTGGCGCTGCAGTTCAATTCGGTGGTGGCCAGCAATGAAGTGGCCGTGGCGCTGTGGCACAAACTGGGCTTCGAGACCGTTGGCCGCTTGCCCAAGGCTTACCGCCACGCGCGTCTGGGGCTGGTGGACTGCCTGGTGATGTACAAGTGGCTGGCGGACGAGCCGGTGGTGGAAAAACCAGCGCTGCTGATCGGCCGCAAGAATATCGAGGCGCGGGTGTCGCGGCGGCGCGGACGTTAACCGCTCTCACTCCCGCTCGAAAAAGCTGCTGCCCTTGTCTTTGAGCAAGGCCACCAGTGTTCCGGCGGCAGGCGACAGGTAGCCGTCGGTGCGCACCGACACTGCGACGGTCCTGCGCATGGTGGTTTCTTTCAGCGGCACCTCGCGCAGCCAAGACATTCCCAACCCATGCTCCAGGGTTTCCCGCGCGGCAAAACTGAGCAACTGGGTGCGCGCAATCAAGCGAGGCAGCAGTGAAATCGCGTTGGTCTCGATCTGCACCTGCGGCGCCGGCAACTGGTGGGCGATGAATACATTGTCCAGCCAGCGCCGCGCGGTCACGGTCGGCCCTGCCAGTACCCAGCGGTACTGGCAGAGATCGTGCAACGCGACAGGCGCGGCGAACACCGGGTGCTCGGCACTGGCCACCACGATCGCTTCGTCTTCGAGAATTGGGTAGGTGGTGAATTCCGGGTCGATGGCGATCTGTGGCGAAATGATCACATCCAACCGCCCTGCCCGCAGTGACTCCTTGAGCACATCGTCCTGGGCGATGGACAACTTCAGGGTCACCTCCGGCGCCCGCTCCAGCAGCGACGCTGTGAGGTGTGGCAGCAGGTGATCGGCCATGCTCGCCGCGCAGCCCAGGCGGATATTGCCCACCAGCCCGCTGGCAAAGTCGCGCACTTCGCGCTCGGTTTCAGCGATGTTCAGTTGCAGCTGCTTGCCCCGCACCAGCAGCAACTTGCCAACGTCGGTGAGCTTGATGCGCCGGCCGTCACGCTGGAACAGCCGGGTACCCAACGATTCTTCAAGGCGTTGAATGCTCTTGGTCAGCGCTGGCTGGCTGCGGTTGAGTTTCTCAGCAGCACGGCCCAGGTGGCCGAGTTCGGCGATGGTTTCAAAATAGGTCAGGTCGCGCAGGTCCATGATTCATGAATTTCAGTTATGGATTCATCAAAAGTAGAAAATAGACTTGATCGATTGCGCCGTCGATAATTTTTGCGCTGGCGCTGCCAGCCCGCGATATCGCTGCGCAAGGAGTATCACGTTGCAGACTGCCCTATCAGGTTCTCCCAAAACCCTTTTCACATGGCTCGCCCTACTGACCTGCGCCGGAGCCTTAGGCCAGTTGCTGCATGCCCTGGCCGTACCGGCCGGGTTGTTCCTCGGTCCCATGCTGGTGGCCATCGCGTTTGCTGTTTCCGGTGCGCGCCTGACCCTGCACCGCCAGGTCTTCCGCTTCGGCCAAGGCTGTGTCGGCCTGCTGGTCGCCCACTCGGTAACCTGGGCGGTACTGGTGTCGATGGCGCAGTCCTGGCACCTGATGCTGGTGGCCACCTTCATCACCGTTGCCTTGAGCGCCCTCGTCGGCCTCGGCACCGTGCGCTTCGGCGGCATTCCCGGCACGACCGCCGCCTGGGGTACTGCGCCAGGCGCGGCCTCGGCCATGGTCTCGATGGCCGAGGAACACGGCGCTGACGCCCGGGTGGTGGCGACCATGCAATATGTGCGGGTAGTGTGCGTCGTAATGATCGGCTCGCTGGTCAGCCATCTGCTCGGCGCTACGCCTGGCCCAAGCGCTGCAGACAACGCCGCGGCGCTCACACAAGGCATGCACATGCTCGACACCATGCTCAGCCTTGGTGTGGTGCTACTGGGGGTGCTGGCCGGTAGCCGGATGCCCGCAGGCGCCCTGCTGATGCCGCTGTTGCTAGGCGGCGCGCTGCAACTGAGCGGTTTGCTGACGATCAGCCTGCCCGCGCCACTGCTGGCCTTTGCCTACGGCGCCATCGGCTGCTACATCAGCCTGCGCTTCGACCGGCCGACCGTGTGCTACGTGTGGAAGCGCTTGCCGACCATGATTGCCGGGGCGCTGGCGTTGATCGTGCTGTGCGCGGCCTGCGCCTGGGCGCTGGCGCTGGCCATGGGCACGGATTTTCTCTCAATGTACCTGGCTACCAGCCCGGGTGGGCTGGATGCCATGGCCATCATCGCCGTGGAGACCCACGCGGATGTCGGCCTGGTGCTGGCGATGCAAACGCTGCGCTTGTTCGGGGTGATCGTCACCGGCGCCTTCTGCGCACGCCAGATCATTCGACTGACGCAGGCGCACCCCTAATCACGCAGGAAGCTGTCCTCGAACGGGTAATGGGTCAACAGCTCATACCCGCTGTCGGTCACCAGCAACTGGTTCTCCAGCTTGATGCCATCACGCCCGCCCACCTCGCCCACATAGGCCTCGACGCACAGCGCCATGCCGGGCTGCAGTTCACCTTCATAGCCATAGGCATCGAGGTCTTCCGGATAACGGATGCTAGGGTATTCATCGCACAGCCCAACCCCATGGAACATCACACCGTAGCGCTGCGCCCGGCAGCTTTCCGGCAAGCGGTGGCCATTGCGGGTGAGTTCGGTGAAACGCACGCCGGGCTTGACCATTTCTGCGTTGCGATGAATGTGTTCATGGGCGATGCGGTACAGCCGTTTTTGCTCAGCGGAGGGCTCAAGGCCGCCGCAGATCCAGCTGCGGGACATGTCCACGCAGAAGCCGTACACGCCAATCAGGTCAGTGTCGAAGGACAGCAAGTCGCCGTCACTGAGCACACGCGGACCGGACTCCTGGTACCACGGGTTGGTGCGCGGGCCGGAGCTCAGAATACGCGTTTCTATCCACTCGCCACCCCGGCGGATATTGCCGGCATGCAATGCGGCCCAGACATCGTTCTCGGTTGCGCCAGCACGCATGGCCTGGCGCATCTCGGCGATCGAGGCTTCGCACGAGGCGACCGCGCAACGCATGGCCAGGATTTCGTCTGGACCTTTGATCAAGCGGGCAAATTCGGTGACCTCCTGGCCGTTGTGCACCTGCACGCCCAGGGCATCGAGGGCGCGCAACCCGGCGACCTCAATGCGGTCCACGGCCAAACGACGATTGTTACCGGCATGGGCACGCAGTAGTTCATCGACCTGTGCGCAGAAACGCCTGGCATGTTCGTCGGTACGGTCACCGGTCTCGAAGTAGAAGAACGAAGCGCCACTGCGCAGCTCGGTCACCAGCGGCAGGTGCGCGGACAGGTGGTCGCAGCCGTGGAAGTCCCACAGCACCACATGGCCGCTGGCCGCGACGAAGCAGGCCCGGGCCGGATTGTGGGTGGTCCACAGCTGCATGTTGGTGGTGTCGGTGGCGTAACGGATGTTCAGCGGGTCGAACAGCAGGATGCCGCCTAGGTCACGGGCGATCAGCTGTTCGCGGATGCGCTGCAGGCGGTACTCACGCATGCTTGGCAGATGCGGTGCCGCCAGGCCGAGTGCGGCCCATTCGGCGAAGGCCAGCGGCGTGGGGCCGATTTCGGTACGGTCGTTGTCATCGACCGAACCATCGGCCTTGAGCGCGGCGGCGCGCTGACGGGCCGGGTCGATGCGGCGGGCATGGGCGGGAATCGAGAACGGCGAGGTCATCATGGCTGGCGGTTTTCCCTGGTTTTATTATGGGGGAACTGCGCTTCGATGCTGCGCCATTGCCGGCCAGCCGGCGTGCACGAATTCACCCTCGCACTGCCCGAACGCGACACACGCTTCCTCCACCCGGTAACGCTCAGCCGCGTAATGCAGCCTCGATCGCGGCCACGTCGATCTTGCCCATGTCCATCATCGCATCGAACGCCCGCTTGGCTGCGGCCCGGTCCGGGTTGCCGATGGCTTCGATGAGGATCCTTGGGCAGATTTGCCAGGAGATGCCCCATTTGTCCTTGCACCAGCCACAAACACTCTCTTGGCCCCCATTGCTGACGATGGCGTGCCACAGCCGGTCGGTCTCAGCCTGATCCTCGGTGCTGACCTGGAACGAAAACGCCTCGCTATGGCTAAACGCCTTGCCGCCGTTGAGGCCCACGCAAGGAATACCCATTACGGTGAACTCGACGGTGATCACATCCCCCGCCTTGCCCGAGGGGTAGTCGCTCGGGGCCTGGTGCACCGCGATCATTTTACTGTCGGGGAAGGTGCTGGCATAGAACCTGGCGGCGTCTTCCGCGTCGTTGTCGAACCACAGGCAGATCGTGTTCTTGGCAGTCATGGCGGGGTCCCATGGACGAGTAGGGATCCTTGAGTCTAGCCCCTCGACCCAGTCTGGTCATGGGGGTAGAGGTCGCTTCATCGCCTGGACACAAGCACAGACATGGCAAGTCTGGCACTAATCAGAAAAGGACTACACATAACAGAGAATTATCCAGCCTCCGACAACTTCCCATGGCCAACAGACTGGCACGATCATTCCCAGGGTGCGTCATTACCGACTTAACACAGGGAGATCCAACTTTGTCGGACTTCGAAGCAAAACTGCAGCACCTCACAGCTGTACAGATCGAAGCGCTGTACAGCGAATACATCGGCGGTGAACGAATTGCGCTACTGCTCGAGCGTTACGCCATCGACGTGCCCCCCAGCAGCTTGATCAAAGCCTTCCCGCCGGTGCCTTGCGCCAACTTGAGTTGCCCATATTGCCAGGCCAGCCTGTATGAGCGCCGCAAAAGCAAGACTGCCAACAGCCGCCAGGAACACATGGCGTTCTGCAAAACCTGTGCGCATCGCCATTACTTTGCGGGGCGCTCCCGCTGGCGGCGCGATTGCGCGTGCCAGCCATGCCGGGTAGCGCGTGAACAGGCCATTGTGGATCAGCAAGCGCGGCAGCGTACGCGCATCAAGGAACACTGGTCGCTGGCCAAGCGGGCCCCGCTATCGCTACAGAGCCTGTCAATCACCCGCAAGCTGCAACTGCTGGCCATGCTCGAAGTGCGCATGGATAGCCAACGCGAGCGCTTGATCCCGGCGGAGCGGCCCACGGGTGACGCACGGGTCAGCCCTTCCACGGCCATGGATGCGGCCATCCTGCAGGCGTTGCACGAGGACTTGGTGCTGTTGCCCGACCCCGATTCGCCGCAGGAAGCCTTCAGCGACGACCCCACACCCAAGGCCTGGCGGGACAAAGTGTACTGGGTGGCCAATATCAGTCTGGACGGGCGGCAACGCGCCAACCTGTCGTCGCTGCACCGCGCACTGCTCGAGGTACTGTCCAGCGGACCGCAACCGCAATGGCGCGACGAATTGACCGAGGCCATCGAAACACTGTCGATCGAAGAGGTCTGCTCGTGTATCGCCTCGCGATGCGTCGAGCATGGCTTGCCCTTCGAGGCGAAGAAAAAGGCCGCGGAGGTCGCCATCCAACTGCTCGGCATGCATTCGCTGCGGCACATCAGGTCACTGGCCAGCACGGCGGTACGGGGCGCGCTGGCATTCATTGCGCGCAGCCAGGTCACCCGGCTTCATGCCAGCAACACCATACCCGGTAACATGCTGGCAATGGCCGAACGGGCCGTCAGAGAGCAGTGGCAATTCAAGGCATCCGGCTACGACAACAACGCTCCGCGATGCAGCCTCAACCACGTGCTGTTCGATGTGACACTGAAACAGGATGATCACGGTTTTGACTGCAAGATCGCCGAGTACGTCGAGCAACTGCCCCACCCCAAGTCCGTTACTGCAGCCTGCACCCGCACGCTGTTGTGCGCACGCTGTGGCTCAAGCCTGGTACATGTGCAGAGCGGCGACAAGGAAACCATCGTCAACTGCAAGGACTGCATGGCGCGCACAAAACAACCCGTTCGCTGAGGTGCTCTAGCCCGCCGCCTGCAACATTCTGCAGACAATTCCTACGCCAAGTAGTGAACCTGCCTACAAAAATGCGGTCTTTCGCTGGCGGTCAATTCACCGACCGGTTCGCCGGCCCTCCCACGACGCCGAGTCTGGAGGGCCTATTTTTCCTGTTGCAGCGAAGACCCAACATGCCTGAATCCCGCCCAGCCTCCCTCGCCCTCCCTGCCCTGCGCGGCAGCCTGATCGCCGCCCTGGTGGCCCTTGCCGCCCCCGTGCATGCCGAAGAGCCGGCCAGTGATGCGCGCTGGGTCAGTGACAGCCTGAGCACCTACGTGCGCAGCGGCCCGACCGACGGCCACCGCATCGTCGGCACCCTCAAGTCGGGGCAGAAGCTGACCTTGGTCGGCAGCCAGGGCAACTACAGCCAGGTGCGCGGGCAGAGTGGCGACTTGGTGTGGATCCTCTCCAGCGACCTGCAATCGGTGCCGGGCCAGAATGAACGCCTGCCGCAACTCGATGCGCAGGTGGCCGAGCTGTCCGGGCAGCTCAAGACCATCGACGACAGCTGGAAGAATCGCGTGCAGGGCATGCAGGAAACCCTCGACTCGCGCAAACAGCTGGTCGACGAACTGGAAGCGCGCAACAAGGCGCTGAACGAACAGCTCGACCAGACCCAGTCAACCTTGCGCGACACCCAGGCGCGCCTGGGCGACGAGAACAAGCAAGTGATGATGCGTTACATGGTCTACGGCGGCAGCATCGCTGGGGCGGGGTTACTGATGGGGTTGATCCTGCCGGCACTGACCCGTGGGCGGAAGAAAAACGATCGCTGGTTCTGAGGTCGGCTACGCCGGCTTTCTCGAGACCGAAAAAGCCGGCACTCACACTGCTATTTGCTGCGCGCCTTGTTGTAGATGCTGATAGCTTGGTCTGCAGCAGACTGGCACTTGGTGAAATCTCCCGCATCCCGTGCCTTCTTGGCTTCTTCCCATTTCACTTTGAAGTCATGGGCCATGCCGCCATGCATCGCCTGGCCGCTGGCCTTGTGGTCATTCTCCAACTCGTTGATCTTCGCATCGCAGTTGGTCTTCGGGTCGGCATGGGCGGCAACACTCAACACAGACGCTAATACCAGCAGGGCTATGGATTTCATGGAGCGTTCTCCTGGGAAATCGGAAGGGTCATCGAGAAACATCGGCTCGATGCAGCAACCAGCATAGTCGTCCAAACGTCCCCGCGCCTCAGGTCATCCCGGTGATCTTCCCCCCTCGGCCATCAGGAAATCGATGAACACCCGCACCCGCTGCGGCATGTGCCGCGCCTGGGGGTAGATCAGCAGGAACGGGCGCGAGGTGCCGCCGTATTCGCCCAGCACCTCCACCAACTCGCCGCTGGCCAACGCGTCCTGCACGGTGAAGCGGTAGGCCTGCATCAGGCCGCCGCCATGGCGGACCAGGGTCGTGGTGGCGAGAAAATCGCCCAGGCAAGTGAAGTTACCTTGGGTCTCGATTTCGATGTCGCGGCCATCACGGTGAAAACTCCACGGCGGGCGGCGGCCCGTACTGGCCAGTTCGAACTGGATGCAGTCATGCTCGGCCAGGTCTTCCGGCACTTGCGGCATGCCCTTGCGAGCGAGGTAATCAGGGGTTGCCACTACCACCAACGGGGCATCCTCCAGGCGCCTCGCCACCAGGCGTGAGTCTGCAGGCTCGCGGCCCCGTATGGCGAGGTCGAAGGGCTCTTCGGCGAAGTCGACGTTACGATTGCTGACATGCACGTCCACCTGCACCTGCGGGTAGCGCTGGCGAAAAGCCGGCAGCAACGGCAGCAGGCGGTAATGGGCATAGGGCGTGGGCGCGCTGATGCGCAGGCGGCCGCTGGGGGCGGACTGCCTGCCCGTGACCTGGCGCTCGGCCTCGACCAGTTGCCCGAGTGCCTGGCGACACTCCTGGTAGTACGCCTGCCCTGCTTCGGACAGGCGCATCTGCCGGGTGGTGCGCACGAACAGGCGTACCCCCAGGCGCTCTTCCAGGCGCGCCACGCTGCGGCTTACCGCAGCTGGCGTGACGCCTGCCTCGGTGGCGGCGGCGGTAAAACTGCCGGTGTCGGCGGCCAGGCAGAACAGCTCCAGGCTACCTAGCTGCAGGTCATCGAAATGGCGGGTCATGGTGGCTCTATTGATTACATGATGTATGGATTGAAATGCTATACGCCTCATTTTTCAAGCCTGCGTTGCAGCCTAAAGTGGCTATCACTGCGAGCCGCCGGCTCACTTTTCGGAGAACGCAAGCATGATCCAGCCAAGAACCGTCATCATCACCGGGGCCTCCAGCGGCCTGGGCTTTGCCCTTGCCGAGGCCTTCCTCGAACGTGGCGACAACGTGGTCGGCAACGCCCGCAGCCAGGCACGCCTGGACCAGGCTGCCGCCCGCCTCGGTCAACCCCACCGCTTCATTGGCGTCGCCGGTGACATCGCCGAAGCCGACACCGCCAAGCGGCTGTTTGCCGCCGCCATCGAGACTTTCGGTGGCGTAGACATTTTGATCTCCAACGCCGGGATCTTCATTCCCAAACCGGTCACCGACTACACCGAAGCGGATGTCGACGCACTGGTCGGTACCAACCTCAAGGGTTTCTTCTACCCGGCCCAGGCAGCGGCGCGGATCATGGCCGAGCAAGGCCACGGGCACATCGTCGCCATCACGGCGTCCATCGCCCTGCAGCCGGATACCCGCGTCCCGGCGCTGCTGCCGGTGCTGGTCAAAGGTGGGCTTAACCAGGCGGTCAAAGGCCTGGCCCTGGAACTGGCCGCCAGCGGCGTGCAAGTCAATGCGGTGGCCCCGGGCATCATCGATACGCCATTGCACAGCGGCAATGTCGAAGGCCTGGGCGCGCTGTCGCCGAGCGGCCGCACCGGCAGACCGCAGGATGTGGTGGACGCCGTGCTGTACCTGACCGATGCGCGCTTCGTCAGCGGCGTTATTCTTCCCGTGGACGGCGGCAGCACTGCCGGCACCTGGCACTGAGCAGAGGAGCGAACAGCCATGCCTTATGTCCATATTCGCGTGACCGATGAAGGGGTCAGCGCCGAGCACAAACGCCAACTGATCGAAGGCACCACGCAGTTGCTGCAGCAGGTGTTGGGCAAGCCGCCAGCCAGTACCTTCGTGGTGATCGAGGAAGTGCCGACGGACAACTGGGGGGTGGGTGGCGAGACGGTGACCGCTGTGAGGCAGCGCGAGCGCGGTTGAGGTCCCGCTACTGCCGCAACCGCTCTAACGCCTGCAGCACGAACCTGGTGGCCCGCTCGGCCTGCCCTTCCCTGCAGGCAATACCGAGCTGCCGCCACAACGCCGGGCGCAGCGGCCGGCGGGCGATGCGTGGGTCCAGCTCGGCTACCTCACCTTCCTGGGGCAGCAAGGTGGCGCCATAGCCCGCGCCCACCAGGCTCTTGATGGCATCGTTGTAGTTCAATTCGATCCGCGGCGCGGGGTACAACCCCGCCGCCGCGAACCATTCACCGGTCACCCGCGACAGCTGGGTGCTGCTGTCATTGAGAATCAGCGCCCGCTGCCCGAGCCAGGCCGGGCTGACCCTGGCCGGCGGATGCCAGTCGGCGGGCACGTAGGCGAGGATCGGGTCGCGCCGCCAGGGGCTGAGCTTGATGCCTTTGCCCGCCACCTGCGGCAAGGCCACCAGGCCAATATCCAGAGTACCTTCGCGCAACCGCGCCAGGGACGCCTGGGAGGTCAGCACCTGGACCTGCACATCGATGCCCGGGTGGGCTACGCGCAAGTGCTCCAGCGCCCTGGGTAGCAGGTGGGCGATGGCACCGGTCGAGGCGCCAAGGCGCACGTGACCGGTCAGGCCTTCGACCTGTCGGCGGACTTCATCCAGTGCCAGGTCGGCATCGGCCAGCAGGCGCCGGGCACGGGCCAATAGCGTTTCGCCGATGGCCGTCGGACGTGCCTGATTACGATTGCGGGTGAGCAGCGGTGCACCGACCCGCGCTTCCAGTTCGGCGATGTGCAGGCTGATGGTCGGCGGCGCTAGGTTGAGCTGGCGGGCGGCCTCAGCGAATGAGCCCAGGTCGGTGATGACCACCAGGGTTCGGAGGCGGTCGAGGCTGATTTCGCGCATGAGTTGAGTCCAGGTGTTTAAGTTCAGAAAAGCTGAATTACAGCATCATGATATTCAAATTTCCTTTATTACCGCCATAGGTGAGCATAGGCCACCCACCCTGATCGGACCCTGACCATGCGTACTCCTGTTGTCTTCATCGATGGCGACCAAGGCACCACCGGCCTGCAGATCCATGCCCGCCTGCACGGCCGTAACGACCTGTGCCTGCTGACCCTGCCCGAGGCCGATCGCAAAGATCCGCAACGCCGCCGCGAAGCGATCAACAGCGCCGATATCGCCCTGCTCTGCCTGCCCGACGCCGCTGCCCACGAGGCCGTTGAGGCAATCCACAACCCGGCCGTGCGGGTAATCGATGCAAGTTCTGCACACCGCACCGCCCCCGGCTGGGTGTATGGCCTGCCGGAGCTGGATGAGCAGCAAGCCGAACGCATCGCCCTGGCCAAACGCGTCAGCAATCCCGGCTGTTACCCAACGGGTGCCATTGCCTTGTTGCGCCCGTTGGTCAAGGCTGGCCTGGTACCGGCGGACTATCCGCTGAGCATCCATGCCATCTCCGGTTATTCCGGTGGTGGCCGCGCGGCAGTCGAGCGGCATGAGCAGCCCGACGCACAAATGGCGCCAACCTTGCAGATTTATGGGCTTGAGCTTGCTCATAAGCACGTGCCGGAAATCCAGCTGCACGCTGGCTTGTCGGCCCGGCCGATATTCCTGCCCGGCTATGCGGCCTACCGTCAGGGCATCGTCCTGAGCATCCCGCTGCAATTGCGCCTGCTGCCTGGCCAGGTCAGCGCCGAACAGCTGCAGACATGCCTCGAACGGCACTATCAGGGGGCCCGCCACGTACAAGTCATGCCGCTGCACCAGCATGGCCCCGCGACACCGCTCGATCCCGAGGCACTGAACGACAGCAACGACCTGCGCCTGGCCCTGTACGCCAACCCCGAGCACGGCCAAGTACTGCTCACGGCCGTGTTCGACAACCTGGGCAAGGGCGCCTCGGGCGCGGCAGTGCAAAACCTAGACCTGATGCTCGCGGCGATGCAGGCACAAGGCTGACCGCGCAAAAAGGGTTTAGACTGTGCACCCCGCGCCAATCCGGCGCGGAGTGATTCCACCGCAGCCGGAGCCCGTCCACCGATGTTCATCCTGAGCCACCTCGACAGCGTGCCGCCCGAGTCCTTCCAGAACCAGATCCGCGAACTGGTGATCCATCACGTCGGCGAACTGAGCAGTGTTGCCATTCGTGCCGACAACCCGCTGTACCCGCTTTACCAGTACGGTGTCGGCATGGAGGTGCATCAATACCTGCAAGCCATGGACGGCACCCGCGGCCTGGCCGTGCAGCTGACCCTGGCCCTGGACGCCGATGCGCCGGACCAGATGCTCGGCTTTGCCCTGACCCTGCCGGCCCAGGACAACCCGCACGCCTGCGCATTGGCGTTTCTCGCCGTGGTGCCCGGGCATCGCCGCCAAGGCGTCGGCCGTGCCCTGCTGGCGGATGTACAGGCTCGTTTTGCCAGCGTCGAGCTGAACGCGCCCATCAACCAGGTGCCTTGGTTCGAAGCGATGGGTATGCAAGTGGTGGCCGCCAATGGGCCGCAGGTGTTGATGAGCAGCACCGGGCAGGCCAGCGGTGCGCTGATAGGACGGTTGGATATCGCGCCGATCTATCAGACCACCGAGGTGCTTCAAATTCATACCTACCTGCTCAACCAGCAGGGTGAGGATGCGATGATCGATGCTGAGCAGCAGCGGGATGACTGGCTGGATGAGTTGGCGGAGTTGGCGCGGGAATGCGTGCGGCAGCGCAAGACGGTGCATTGATCTGATGGCCTCTTCGCGGGGCAAGCCCGCTCCCACAGGAAGGCTACAGCACTCAGCAACGGTGCTGTTCCTGTGGGAGCGGGCTTGCCCCGCTAAGGCTCCACATTAGCCCTTCAGCCATGCACCCAACGCCGATGCAACCCACGCGCCAGGGCGTCGAGCATGAACCCCAGCACGCCGATCAGCAGCACCATCGCCATCAGTTCCGAGTAAGCCAGGCGGTCACGGGTATCGAGAATGAAATACCCAAGCCCCGCACTCACCCCCAGCATCTCGCACGGCACCAGCACGATCCAAAGTATGCCAATGGCCAAGCGCACACCGGTCAGCACATGGCCAATCACCCCGGGGATGATCACCTTGCACAAGGTTTCCCAACGCGTGGCGCTCAGGCTGCGGCTCAGTTGCAACCAGCGCGGGTCCAGCTGGCGTACGCCAGCGGCGGTGTTGAGCAGGATCGGCCACAACGCCGCGAACGCCAGCAGGAAGTAGATTGGCTGATCGCCCACGCCCATCAGCATCACCACCACCGGCATCCACGACAAGGGCGAGATCATCCGCAGGAACTGGAAGGCCGGCGTGGTCGCCGCCTCCAGGTGCCGGTAGCTTCCCACCAGCAGGCCCAGCGGCACTCCGATCAACAACGCCAGCATTAGGCCGATGAGAATGCGCTTGAGGCTGACCCAAATATGCCCGTAGACCTCGCCCTGCCCCAACAACTCGGCGAGGCTGACCAAGGTCGCCTGTGGCGAGAAGCGTGCCGACAGGCTATCGACCTCGCCAAACAGCCGCACCCCGGCCCACCACAACACCATCAACCCCAGCAACCCAGCCAGACCCAGGCCTGCATGTACGACGTGCTTGCGCATCAGGCCACGAACTCTTCGCTGCGCTCGAAGTTGTCGGCGATGCCGAACACCGACGGGCCACCGACGGCGGCAATGGCATTGCGCACGAAGCGGTCGTCAACCAGGTCGCGGGCAGTGTGCGCCGGGTCCAGGCCGGCAAGAAAACCGCTCTCGCCTTCGATCAGCGTGCCTTTCAGGCGCTTGACCAGTTCCTCGGTGTAGCTGGGGAACGGGTACGGCTGGAAGTCGATGCGTTTCTCGTCCCACTGCTGGTGCTGGATGGCACCGCTGGCGATGTAGCCGGCACGGTCTTCGGCGGCCGGGGCCAGGACCTTGGCCAGCACTGCCGGCTCGTGCGGGGTGTACTTGTTGGGGCCAGCCTTGGACAGCAGCGCCGCGGCTTCGGCGCGGTGGTCGCGGGTCCAGTGCTGGGCCTTGACGATGGCGTTGACCACCTTCTGCGACCACTCTGGGCGGTTGTTCAGATCATGTTCGTGCATGAACACCACGCAACAGGCATGGTTGCGCCAGACATCGCCGGTAAAGCGCTGCACCCGGCCGACCTTGAGGTTTTCGGCCAGGGCGTTGAACGGTTCGGCGACGATGTAGCCGGCAATACGTTTGCTGGCCAGGGCCGGTGGCATGTCCGAGGGTGGCAGCACCAGCAGGTTGACCTCGTTGGCGGCCAGCGCTGCGTTGACAGGCTTGGACACGGGCGTGAGGCCGTTGTCGTTGAGCATCTGCTGCAGCACTACGTTGTGGATCGAGTACCAGAACGGAATGGCCACGGTCTTGCCGCCCAGCTGCTTCATGTCGGTAATGTCTGGCGCCACGGTCAGGCCCGAGCCGCCGACATGGTTCCACGCCACCACCTTGGCCGGCACCTTGCTGCCATAACGCGCCCACACGGTCATCGGCGACAGCAGGTGAATGACGTTGACCTGCCCAGAGATGAACGCCTCGATCACCTGGGCCCAGCTGCGCAGCAGCACCGGGCGCTCGGCCTTGATGCCTTCGGCCTCGAACAGGCCGTTGTTGTGCGCCACCAGCAACGGCGTGGCGTCGGTGATCGGCAGATAGCCGATGCGCACCGGCGCGTCCGGCTCGGCGGCCGCTCGCGCTTGCAGGCTCGACAGCAGCGGCAAAGCGCCGGCGGCGGTGAGCATGGCACTGAGCTTGAGGAAATCGCGACGCGAAGAAGTGGAGCAGCAGTCATCCATGCACATGGACAGCCTCCGAGGGCAACGAGGGAGAGGAAGGTTCGGCTGTGCGGCTTGCCCGCCGAAGGGTTTTGAGGATGTCGATTCGTAGCGCGCCCAGTTCTTCGACCCGCTGCGCCCGCGGCTGCGGCAGGTCGATGTGCCATTGGCCGAGGACCTGCGCGGGGTGGTCGCCCAGTAGCAGGACCCGGTCGGACAACAGCAAGGCTTCGTCGATATCGTGGGTAATCAGCACCGCGGCGGTGTTGTGCGCGGCGATCAGCTGCAACAGCAGTTGCTGCATGTCGGCGCGGGTCACCTCATCCAGTGCACCAAAGGGCTCATCGAGCAGCAGTACCTCGGGTTGGCGGGCCAGGCAACGCGCCAGCGCTGTGCGCTGGGCCATGCCGCCCGACAGCTGCGCCGGGTAGTGATCGCGCGCATGGGCCAGGCCGACGGCGGCGATCGCATGGTCGATGCGCGCGCGGCGCTCGGCCGCGGCCAGCTTGGGCTGACGGGCAAAATCCAGGCCGAAGGCGACGTTCTTTTCCAGGCTCAGCCAGGGCAACAGGCTGGGGTCCTGAAAGGCCACCGCCAGGCGTGGGTGCGGGCCTTGCAACGGTTCGCCGTGCAGGCTCACGCTACCACCGCGCGGTTGCTGCAAGCCGGCCAGCACCCGCAGCAGGCTGGACTTGCCGACACCGCTGGGGCCCAGAATGGTCACCACCTCCCCGCGCGCCAGCTGCAGGTCAAAGCGCGCCAGCACCTCCTGCCAGCCGCCGTCGCGCGGGTAGCCCAGGCTGATGTTGCGGGCTTCGAGCAACAGGTGGCTCATGCGCTGGCGGCCTGGCGGTGCAGTTCGGCGCGCAGTTGCACCAGGCTCGGGGTGACGATCGGCACGAACGCCGACTCACGCCAGCGGCGCGCGAAACCAGCGCCGAATTCGTCCAGATAAGCCTTGCCACCGCTGGCCTGCAGCTCAAGCTGCACGGCGTCGGAGGCGCATTCAGCCAAGGTGATGCGCAGTTTGAACAACGCGGCGGGCTGGCTCTGAAAACGCCCTTCAAGCACGCCGTGCTTGAGTTCGGCCACGGTGTTTTCCAGGCGTTCCTTGAGGACTTGGCGGTGCTCTTCGAGGAACGAAAGACGCCCGTGCAGGTGCTCATGCACTTCGTCCAGCGAGCGCCGTGCCAAGCCGATGGCCATGCCGCACTGCAGCGCGAGGAACGCCGGGCGCACTTTAGGCAAGAACTCTCGGGCGTTTTCGTGCAGCAGCCAGTCGCGGCTCAGGCCTACCTGATGGAATGCCAATGCGGCCGTATTGCTCGATTGCAGGCCCATCAGTGCCAGATCGTCCGAACGTTCCAGGCCGGGGGCATCGGACGGGATGGCCAGCACGAATGGCGCGCCGCCTGCATCGTCTTCAATGGCCGCTGCCACCACGAAGCCGCTTTTACGCAGGTTGGTCACCCAGTGCAGGCGCCCTTCGAGCGCCCAGCCATCGGCTTGAGGGCGGCCGCGCACCTGCAGTGCCTCGATGCCGGAGAGAAATTTCATGGCATTGGAAAGGCCGGTGGCGCCAGCCTGTTCGCCCGTCAGCAGGCCCGGCATCAGGCGTTCGCGCAGGGCCTGGTTGGGGCTTTGCAGCAGGTATTCGATAAAGGCGCGCTGGCCCCAGCAGACAAACGCTGCGGCAAGTGAATGGCTGGCAATGGCGGCAATGGCCTCGACCGCGTCGGTCACTTCGCCACCGCTGCCACCCAGTGCCGGGGCGACACCGACGCGCAGCAATTGCGACTCGGCGATGTGGGCCAGGACCAGCTGCGGGTCGCACTGGCCCTGGTCGATTGCTTCGGCATTGGCATCCAGCCACTGCGCAAATGCTGCATCAAGCATATCCCTACTCCTTTTGATAAGCAGGCGCCGCGGCACCCTGTGCGGATTACGCAGGCTGCCAGCGGTACTTGCTCAGCTCGTCGTTGAGCGGCGTCTGGGCGAACACATTAGCAAAGTTGCACAGGGTTGCGAGGCTCACACCAAGAATCACCTCAAGCGCGTTGCCCTCGGTGAAACCGGCTTCGCGAAACGCCTGGTAAGTGGCTTCGCTGACATTGCCACGGGTGGCGATGACTTCGCGGGCGAATGCAGCCAGCGTCTCGTAGCGTGCGTCCGGGAGTTCGCCACGGGCGCGCAGCGCATCGACCACCTCCTGGGGCAGTTTCGCCTTGTTCAGGGCCACGGCGGTGTGGCCAGCTACGCAGAAGTCGCAGCCGTGCTGGGTAGCAGCGATCAGTTGCACCACTTCACGCTCGGCCAGGGTCAGCTCGGACTTGCCGTTGAGGGCCGAGACGGTCACGTAGGTTTCCAGCGCCGCTGGGGCATTGGCCAGCACGCCAAGGAGGTTGGGGATGAAGCCCGAGGCCTTCTGGGCGTTTTCCAGGAACGGGCGGGCCGCTTCCGGGGCGCTCTGCAGCGTGTGTAAAGTAATGCGCGAAGACATGGAGTGGACTCCTTAGCTGAGTGTCCCTACAGTCTGTTGGTTATAAGAATTACCCTCCATATTCATCAGTCGCCTTTCCTTGCTCCTGAGTCTTTGCATTAGATGATTTCATCCAGCCATCTTGTCGATTGGTTATTAGAAGGGCTTGAGCTAGACGCCAGCCTGTTCCATGTCGGTCGCTATTGCGGTGGCTGGCACGCCAGCACCCAAGGCATGGGCCGGGCCAGCTTCCACCTGGTGGTGCAGGGGCATTGCTGGCTGCACATTGAAGGCAAGGCCGAGGCCGTGCGCCTGGAAGCCGGGGATGCGGTGTTTCTGCTGCGTGACTTGGCTTATCGGTTGTCCAGTGATCAAAACCCGGGGAGCGCTTGCGCCCAGCCGCGCCAGATAATGCAGCAGCTGAATCCCAACGCCAACGACGGTGTGGGGCTGGTGTGTGGGTTCTTTGATTTCCGCCCGGGGCTGTCGTCGCTGATCGTCGAGGGCCTGGCCGACTGGATCGTGCTTCGCGCGGAGGAGCCGGACACACATGCCGCGCGTGCATTGTTCGAACTGATCCTTGAAGAATGCCGACGCTCGCCCTCGCAAACATTGCTGGAGCGCCTGACACACTTGCTGTTCCTTTATGTGCTGCGCCAGCAGGTACATGGCGGGCATGCGCTCGGCGGGCTGGTCGCCCTCGCCCGCCAGCCGGCGTTCGCAGAGTTGCTGGCACAGTTGATCGAACAGCCCGGGCAGGCCTGGACACTGGAAAGCATGGCGGCGTGCACGGGCCTGTCGCGCTCGGCGTTCTTCAAACGCTTCGTTGATGTGGCCGGGCAATCACCGGGGCAGGTGCTGCTGGCCTTGCGCATGCGTCATGCCTGCCAGCTGCTGCAGGCGGGCAACACCGTTGAGCAAGTGGGTGCTCAGGTGGGGTATCAGTCGGTGGCGGCATTCACCCGCGCGTTTGCCAAAGCGGTGGGCGTGCAGCCAGGGGCGTACCGCAGGCAACACGAGGCGCGCTGAGGCTCCACCGCCTTTTCAAGACTGGCTCGCAGGGATCCGCCGCTCGCCCATCCAGTCGTTGACCTGCTGGCCAAATTCCGCCGGCGCCTTACGCCCGAAGCGCCGCGTCAGGTCGAGAATGGTCTGTTGCGCCAGCGCCTCTTCCATACGCTTCTGCGCGCCCAGCATCACTGCATGTATCGCACAGGTGCCTTCGGTCGCCCAGCCCGGTGGCGAGCCTTCGAACAGCGTGCAGCGCTCGCGGATCTCGCGGCAGTCAAAGATCTTTTTCGGTCCGTCGATGGCAGTGACGATATCCAGCACGGTGATTTCGTCAGACGGTCGGGCCAGGCGAAAGCCCCCGCGCACGCCTTCAGTCGCAGCGACCAGCTTGGCACGGGCCAGCTTGGTGAAGACCTTGGCCAGGTATTCCTGCGGCACGCCCTGCAGCTCTGCCAGATCGCGGACGCTGGACTCGCGGGTGTCCCCACGCTCGTCCACCAGGTACAGCAGGCAATGGATGCCGTATTCGACACCCGCACTGTAGAGCGACATAGCAATCTCCGACTAGATTTGTCGCAAATAGTACGCTGGTCGACAGGTATTGGCAAAGTGTCAAAGCGCCGCCCGTCGCCACCCTAACCCAGTAAGAAACCCATAAACCCTAGATAAACTGGCTTTTCAGCGGTTTCACCAGCGACAAGGCCACGCGTTGAACGCAAAAAAAGCTTGCAGGCAATAACTACGATCAATACAGTCGTAGTTATTCGAGAGACACAAAAGCCTCGAAGCCCCATTACCCAAGGAGCACCTTCATGAAATCGAACATCCTGATCATCGGTGCCGGCTTTGCCGGTGTATGGAGCGCCTTGAGCGCCGCCCGACTGCTCGACCAGGCCCAGCGCGACGACCTGAGCATCAGCGTGCTGGCCCCTCAGCCGGAACTGCGCATCCGCCCGCGCTTCTACGAAGCCGATGTGCATGGCATGAAGGCGCCGCTGGGTGAGTTGTTCGAAGCCGTGGGCGTGCAGTTCATCGAAGGCCATGCCCAGGCCATCGACAGCGCAGCGCGCAGCGTCAGCTTCATTGATGCCAATGGCCAACTGCAGCAGATCGCCTACGACCGCCTGATCCTCGCCGCCGGCAGCCAGGTAGCACGCCCGGCAGTCCCTGGCCTGGCCGAGCACACCTTCGATGTCGACCAAATGGAGTCGGCCGTGCACCTTGAGCAGCACCTGGCGGGCCTGGCTGCCCTGCCCGCCTCGCCGGCACGCAACACCGTGGTGGTGTGCGGCGGTGGCTTTACTGGCATCGAGACGGCCACCGAAATGCCCGACCGCTTGCGCGCCGTCCTCGGCGACGCAGCTGTGCGTGTGCTGGTGGTCGACCGTGGCGCCAAGGTTGGCGAAGCGCTGGGCGCGGGCATCACCCCAGCGATCGTCGCCGCCTGCGAGCACGCGGGTGTCGAGTGGCTGGCCGGTACCTCGGTGGTCGCGGTCGATGCCGGTGGCGTGACCCTGGACAACGGCGAGTACATCGCCAGCAAGACCGTGATCTGGACCGTGGGCGTCAAGGCCAGCCCGCTGACCGCGCAAGTGGCCGGCGAACGTGACAACTTCGGCCGCCTCAAGGTCGACGACCATCTGAAGGTGATCGGCCAGGCACACATCTATGCCACCGGCGACACCGCCTGGGCTGCCGTCGACGAACTGGGCAACCACGCCCTGATGACCTGCCAGCACGCCATCCCCATGGGTCGCCACTCGGGCAACAACGCCATGGCCGACCTGCTCGGCGAACAGCCGGTGATCTACCGCCAGCCCAAGTACGTCACCTGCCTGGACCTCGGTGGCTGGGGTGCGGCTTTTAGCGAAGGCTGGGAGCGCGAACTGAAACTCGAGGGCCAGGAAGGCAAGAACCTCAAGCGCCAGATCAACGGAATGTGGATCTACCCGCCAGCCGCTGATCGCGCCTTGGCACTGGCTGCCGCAGACCCGGCAATCGCCATCGTTTAAGCGCAATTTCCTGACAAAACCGTCAACAAATTACGGTTTTGTCAGTTCTGGTCGTTACATTGAATAACTGGTCAATAATGGTGGCCATGTGGCATCATTCAAATCAAAAACTATTCAAAAGGGTGAGGCACACACTTAAATCCGCAGCGCATCGAGAGCCTGGCATCACCCCGGTGACCCGGCCTTCCGTCCATGCTCTTGGCGCCTGCACGCCACCGTCAAGGAGCATTCCATGCAGTTACGGAATATGAAGATCGGCACTCGCGCGGCAAGCGCATTCGCCCTGTTGGGCGTTCTGGTCCTGGCCATGGGCCTTACCGCACTCTACGAAACCCGGCAGATGGACGAGGCCACGGATGAAATCCGCGTGACCTGGATGCCCGCCGTGGTCGCCCTCAGTGAAATCAGCACCAACCTCGGCCGCGCCCGCGCCGTCACCCTGCGCGCCGCGCTGGATGACAGCCCCAGCGAGCGCCTGCGCAACATCGACCTGCTCAAAGGCATCAACCAACAGCTCAACGATGGCTTGAAGGACTATGAGGCGACCATCATCGCTGCCGATGACCGCGCCCTGTTCACTACCTTCAATGCCGCCCATCAGCAGTACCTCGAACTGCAAGCCCGCGTGCTGCAGGACATTGCCGCCGGCCGCATGGCCGAAGCCAAGCAACAAATTGCCGGCCCGCTCACCCAGTACGCCGACGGCATGATGAAGGCCATGACGGCACTGATCAGCTACAACGGCAACGGCGCTGAGCACGCCTCGCAACGCAGCAGCGACGTGGCCGACGAAGCCTTTACTGCCGTCATTGGCGCGCTGCTGGTGATCATGCTCGCCCTGGCCGCCATTGCCACCGCCCTCACCCGCAGCATCGTCGTGCCGCTGGCCGATGCCGTGGCCGTGGCCGAACGCGTGGCCACCGGCGACCTGACCCAGGACATCCAGGTCACCGGCCGCGATGAGCCGGCTCTGCTACTGCGCGCCCTGAGCCAGATGCAGGCCAGCCTGCGCGACACCCTGCGCAAGATCGCCGCCTCGTCCGACCAGCTGGCCTCGGCCTCGGAAGAACTGCACACCGTGACGGAAGACACCAGCCGCGGTCTGCATCAGCAAAGCGCGGAAATCGACCAGGCGGCCACTGCCGTGAATCAGATGACCGCTGCCGTCGAAGAGGTGGCGAACAATGCGGTGAGCACTGCCGATGCCTCCCAGGGCGCTGACCGCACCACCCGCGATGGCCGCGAGCAGGTCAACCAGGCACTGGCCTCGATCCAGCACCTGGTCGATGACGTCACCGGCACCTCCGCCGAGATCGAGCAGTTGGCTAACAATGCCAACGAGATCAGCCGCGTGCTCGATGTGATCGGCGCGATTGCCGGGCAGACCAACCTGCTGGCACTCAATGCCGCCATCGAAGCTGCGCGTGCCGGCGAGGCCGGCCGTGGATTCGCCGTAGTGGCAGACGAGGTACGCGCCCTTGCTCACCGCACTCAGCAGTCCACGGCGGAGATCGAGCAGATGATTGCCGGGATCCAGAACGGTACCGAGCGTGCGGTGACGGCCATGCACAGCAGTCAGGGTCGGGCGACCGGTACACTGGAAGTGGCGCAGGGCGCCGGGCAGGCGCTGGAGGTGATTGCCGAGGCGATTGCATCGATCAACCAGCGCAACCTGGTGATCGCCAGTGCTTCGGAGGAACAGGCGCAGGTGGCGCGGGAGGTGGATCGCAACCTGGTGAACATTCGCGATCTGGCGATGCAGACTTCGGCGGGGGCCAATCAGACCAGTGCGGCGGCGCAGGACCTGTCGCGATTGGCGGTGGATCTGAATGGCATGGTGGCGCAGTTCAAGGTTTGATCTGAAGCACATGGGGCCGCTCTGCGGCCCATCGCAGGCAAGCCAGCTCCCACAGGTACTGCACAGTTTTTGAATCCAGTGCTTTACCTGCGGGAGCTGGCTTGCCTGCGATGGGCTGCGAAGCAGCGCCAATAGCGACAACTCAACTCTATCAGTCGTTGACGCTAACAGCCCCCACAGCCTTCACGGCCTTGCCCCGTGTGGCCAGGCAATAGTACAGCGGCACCGTCACGATCAAACCAAACAGCCAGGACAGGTCCGCCCCTTCGACAATGTTCGAATACGGCCCCACATACAGCGCCGTATTGGCAAACGGCAGCTGCACCAGGATCCCGCAGGCATAGGCAATGATCGCGTGATGGTTGAAGCGCCCGTAGATCCCGCCATCGGCACGGAAGATCGAGGCAATGTCGTACTGGCCCTTCTTGATCAGGTAGAAGTCGATCAGGTTGATCGAAGCCCATGGCACCAGCACCAGCAGCAGCGCCAGGATCAGCCCGATGAACTGGCCGATGAAGTCCGCCGAAGCGTTCAGCGCAACCAGGCCGCACGCCACCAGAATCACCGCAGCCAGTATCACCCGTACCTTGATGCTGGGCGTCCACTGCGCGGCGAAGGTCTGGATCGCGGTGACGATCGACAGCACCGCGCCGTACAGGTTAAGGGCGTTGTGGCTGATGATGTTGAGCAGGAACAGCACCATGAGAATCGGGCCCAGCCAACCGGTGGCCTGCTTGACCGCGTCCATCGCATCAGTGCCTTGCGGCACGCACAGCACCGCCACCGCACCAAAGCTGAAGCACAGGATGGTGCCCAGGGTGGCGCCGAAGTAGGTCGCCCAGAACGGCTTGGCAATCCCCACTTCCTTAGGCAGATAGCGCGAGTAGTCGGAGGTGTACGGCGAGAAGCTGATCTGCCAGATGGTGCCCAGCGATACCGTGGCAATGAAGCCTGACAGGTTGAACGCACCACGGCTGAAGAAGTCGCCCGGCAGGTCCTGGATGAACATCATGATGAAACCGGCCAGCAGCGCCGACCCCATCACCCAGGTACCAATGCGGTTGAGGATATGGATGAAGCGGTAGCCAATCACACCAATGGCCGTCGCGCTCAGGGCACCGATCACGATCGCCCCCGACATCGGCACGCTCGGGGCAATGCCGTGGATGGTCTTGCCCGCCAGAACGATGTTGGAAATGAAGAAACCGACATAGATCAGCGCGGTGAAGAACACGATCAGCAAGGCGCCGTAACGGCCGAACTGGCCGCGGCTCTGCACCATCTGCGGAATGCCCAGCTGCGGTCCCTGCGCAGAGGCCAGGGCGATAACCACGCCCCCGATCAGGTGGCCCAGCACGATGGCGATCAGCCCCCACAACAGGTTCAGATGGAACACCTGGACCACCATGGCGCCGGTAACGATGGGCAGTGGCGCGATGTTGGTGCTGAACCAGAGGGTGAACAGATCGCGCGCCTTCCCATGGCGCTCGGCAGGTGGAACGTAATCGACCGTGTGATTCTCGACAAACTGGTGTTGCGATGACGGTTGGGACATGGTTTTCAGCTCGAAAGGTCGTTTTTATCTTTGTAAGGAAACCGCGTCTAGGCGGCCTCTCAGCTGCGGACCATATTATGGTATTCCAAGCTTTTGACAACACTGCTTCGGCTTAAAAAACTGTAACTGATCCGGTTCAGCAACCGCAGCCAAGGCGCTACAGTTTGTTGGAGCCCACTATTCATGCGGCTTTGCGCCACTCATCGTGATTCTGCTGCGTTGAGAAATTCCGCTTGCAAATCGAGTATTACGGTATACCATCAGACACATCAACGATAAAAAGCGGTCCACCGCTGCCCCCTTCGAGGTACACGCCATGATCGACGCAACCGTCTACAAGAACGTCCTGGGCTCCTTCCCGTCCGGCGTCACCGTCATCACCACTCTGGACGACGACGGCTCGATCGTCGGCCTCACCGCCAGCGCCTTCTCTTCCCTGTCGATGGACCCGCCGCTGGTGCTGTTCTGCCCCAACTACAGCTCCGACTCCTACCCTGTACTGATCAAGAACAAGCGCTTTGCCATTCACTTGCTCTCCGGTGAACAGCAGGCCGAAGCCTACGCCTTCGCCAAAAAGGGCAAGGACAAGGCCGCTGGCATCGAGTGGACCCTGAGCGCGCTGGGCAACCCTATCCTGGCCGGCGCCACCGCCGTGATCGAGTGCGAGCTGTGGCGCGAATACGAAGGCGGCGACCACGCCATCATGGTGGGCAAGGTGCACAACCTGATCGTCCCCGAGCAAGCCCCACGGCCGATGGTGTACTGCCGCGGCAAGATGGCCAGCCTGCCCGCCTTCGCCTGAAGCGCCTAGCCTTATTAATGACGCCTGGCGCGCCAGGCGAGACTTTCAAGCTCCGAGGAATGCCACATGAAATTTTCGTTGTTCGTGCACATGGAACGTTGGGATGAACAGGTCAGCCACCGCCAGCTGTTCGAAGACCTGACCGAACTGACCCTGATGGCCGAGCACGGCGGTTTCAGCACCGTGTGGATCGGCGAACACCACGCCATGGAATACACCATCTCGCCAAGCCCCATGCCGCTGCTGGCCTACCTCGCCGCGCGTACCGAGAAGATCCGCCTGGGCGCCGGCACCATCATTGCGCCGTTCTGGAACCCGATCCGCGTGGCCGGCGAATGCGCCTTGCTCGACGTGATCAGCAACGGCCGCATGGAAGTGGGCCTGGCCCGTGGCGCCTACCAGTTCGAATTCGACCGTATGGCCAATGGCATGCCGGCCACCGACGGTGGTAAGGCCCTGCGTGAAATGGTCCCGGTGGTGCGCAAGCTGTGGGAAGGCGACTACGCCCATGAAGGCGAGGTCTACAAATTCCCTACTTCCACCAGCGTTCCGAAGCCGTTCAACGCCACGCCGCCGATGTGGATCGCCGCCCGTGACCCGGACTCGCACAACTTCGCCGTGGCCAACGGCTGCAACGTGATGGTCACCCCGCTGATGAAGGGCGACGAGGAAGTGCTGGACCTGAAGAACAAGTTCCAGGCCGCCTGCGACAACAACCCGGACGTGCCGCGCCCGCAACTGATGGTGCTGCGCCACACCCACGTGCACAGCCCGTCCGAACCCGAGGGTTGGAAGGTCGGCGCCCAGGCCATCTCGCGCTTCTACCGCACCTTCGATGCCTGGTTCGGCAACAAGACCGTGCCAGTCAATGGCTTCCTGGAGCCGAGCCCGGAGTCCAAGTTCGCCGAAGTGCCGGCGTTCCAGTTGGAGAACATCCGCAAGAACACCATGATCGGCACCCCGGAAGAAATCATCGCGCGCATCAAGTATTACCAGGAACTCGGTGTCGACGAGTTCAGCTTCTGGTGCGACAACAGCCTGCCACACGCCGAGAAGAAGAAGTCGCTCGAGTTGTTCATCAAGGAAGTGGTACCGGCGTTCGCCTGAATTCCCATTACCTGAAGTAGTTGCGGGATCAGCCCGCTCCCGGCGGCCGTCATGGCCCTCGCGAGCGGGCATTTTTTTGGATTCGCGCTGACCTCTTCGCGGGCAAGCCCGCTCTCACAGGTACGCCACCGCTCTTGGGTTCAGTGGTGAACCTGTAGGAGCGGACTTGCCCGCGAAGAGGCCATTACAGACAGCAACAAAAACCCAGGTACAGCCAACCTTTCGTCCCCCGCCAAGAGATTTTTCCCGCACCCTCTTGCACAACAAATATTATGGTATACCATCAGACAACAAGAGCTGATAACCCTCACCAGGAGCCACCCATGAGTTTCGAAATCCGCAAGATCGTCACCTACTCCGAAGAGACCCGCATCGAAGGCGGCAAGGCCACCGACAAGCCGGTGACCATGGTCGGCCTGGCCGTGGTCATCAAGAACCCATGGGCCGGTCGCGGTTTCGTTGAAGATCTGAAGCCTGAAATCCGTGCCAACTGCTCCGAGCTGGGTGCGCTGATGGTCGAACGCCTGACCGCCGCCATCGGCGGTGCCGACAAGATCGAAGCCTACGGGAAAGCCGCCGTGGTCGGCGCCGACGGTGAAATCGAACACGCCTCGGCGGTCATCCACACCCTGCGCTTCGGCAACCACTACCGCGAAGCCGTGCAGGCCAAGAGCTACCTGAGCTTCACCAACAAGCGCGGCGGCCCGGGCACCTCGATCCAGATCCCAATGATGCAGAAGGACGACGAAGGCCTGCGTTCGCACTACATCACCCTGGAAATGCAGATCGAAGACGCCCCGCGTGCCGACGAAATCGTCGTGGTCTTGGGCGCCGCCGACGGTGGCCGCCTGCACCCGCGCATCGGCAACCGCTACATCGACCTGGAAGAACTGGCTGCCGAAAAAGCCAACGCTCAATAACAACAACCAAGACGGGCCTGGGCGTGGCGTGAATACCCGCCGCGCCCGACCTTCAAGGAGCGCCCTCCATGATTCAGCCTGTCGCTGAACGTACACCGGCCGGCACCAGTTACCTGGTCCAAGGCCAGGGCCAACCCGTGGTGCTGATCCACGGCGTGGGCCTGAACAAGGAAATGTGGGGCGGGCAGTTCGTGGGCCTTGCCAACGACTACCGCGTCATCGCCTACGATATGCTCGGCCACGGCCAGAGTGCACTGCCTGCCGCCGAAACCGGCCTGGAAGGCTACGCCGCGCAGCTGGCCGAGCTGCTCGACCACCTGCAGATTACCCAAGCGACCGTGATCGGTTTCTCCATGGGTGGCCTGGTCGCGCGCGCCTTCGCGCTCAACTACCCGCAGCGCCTGTCTGCGTTGGTAGTGCTCAACAGCGTGTTCAATCGCACCCCGGAGCAGAGCGCCGGCGTCATCGCCCGCGCCGCCCAGGCTGCCGAACAGGGCCCCGACGCCAACGTCGATGCCGCCCTCGACCGCTGGTTCAGCCGTGAATACAAGGCCGCCAACCCGGCGCAGGTCGCGGCGATTCGCCAGGTGCTGGCGAGCAACGACCCGCAGGGCTACCACACCACGTATTCGCTGTTTGCAACCCAGGACATGTACCGCGCCAGCGACCTGTGCAGTATCCAGGTGCCGACCCTGATCGCCACCGGCGAGCTCGACTCAGGTTCCACCCCGGCCATGACCCGCCAGCTCGCAGCCAGCATCCCCGGCGCGCAGAGCGTGGTCCTCGCCGAGCAACGGCATATGATGCCGGTGGAAGCCCCGCGCGAAGTCAACAAGATGCTGCTGGACTTCCTCAAGCACGCCCGCACCCTCACCGAATCCGCCAAGGGGATTGTTGCATGACCCTCGTTCGTTTCCAGATGTGCATCGACGGCCAATGGCTCGATGCCCAGAGCGGCAAGACCTTCGACAGCCTCAACCCGGCCACGGCCCAGGCCTGGGCGCAACTGCCCGACGCCGACGAGGCCGATGTGGAACTGGCCGTGCAGGCCGCCCAGCGCGCTTTCGACAGCAAGGCCTGGCGCAGCATCACCGCCACCGCGCGGGGCAAACTGCTGCGTCGCCTGGGCGATTTGATCACCGAAAACAAAGAGCACCTGGCCCAGCTGGAAAGCCGTGACAACGGCAAGTTGATCCGCGAAACCCGCGGCCAGGTCGGTTACCTGCCGGAGTTCTTCCACTACACCGCGGGCCTGGCCGACAAGCTCGAAGGCGGCACCCTGCCGCTGGACAAGCCGGACCTGTTCGCCTACACCGTGCACGAGCCAATCGGCGTGGTGGCCGGGATCATCCCGTGGAACAGCCCGCTGTACCTGACCGCGATCAAGCTGGCCCCAGCCCTGGCCGCTGGCAACACCATCGTGCTCAAGCCGTCCGAGCACGCCTCGGCGACCATCCTCGAACTGGCCCGCCTGGCCCTGGAAGCCGGCTTCCCGCCGGGCGTGGTCAACGTGGTCACCGGCTACGGCCCAAGCACCGGCGCGGCGCTGACCCGCCACCCGCTGGTGCGCAAGATCGCCTTCACCGGCGGCGCCGCCACTGCTCGTCACGTTGTACGCAGCAGCGCCGAGAACTTCGCCAAGCTGTCGCTGGAGCTGGGCGGCAAGTCACCCAACATCATCTTCGCCGACGCCGACCTGGACAGCGCCATCAACGGCGCCGTGGCCGGTATCTATGCGGCTTCCGGGCAGAGCTGCGTGGCCGGATCGCGGCTGTTGGTGCAGGACGAGGTCTTCGACGAATTCGTCGCCCGCCTGGTCGAGCGCGCCAAGCGTATCAAGATTGGCAACCCGCAAGACGACGCCAGCGAAATGGGCCCGATGGCCACCGCCCAGCAACTGGCTGTGGTCGAAGGGCTGGTCGCCGCCGCCAAGGCCGAAGGGGCCAAGCTGCACCTGGGCGGCAAGCGCGCCGAGGTCGAGGGTGACGGCTGGTTCTACGAGCCGACCCTGTTCGAGTGCGACAGCAACTCGATGACCATCATGCAGGAAGAAGTGTTCGGCCCGGTCGCTGCGGTGATCCGCTTCAAGACCGAGGAAGAGGCCCTGGCGATTGCCAACGACTCGCAGTTCGGCCTGGCCGCCGGCATCTGGACCCGCGATCTGGGACGTGCCCACCGCCTGGCCCGCGACGTGCGCTCGGGGATCATCTGGGTCAACACCTACCGCGCAGTGTCGGCCATGGCGCCGATCGGCGGCTTCAAGAACAGCGGCTACGGCCGTGAAAGCGGCATCGATTCGGTGCTCGCCTATACCGAGCTGAAGACCGTGTGGATCAACCTGTCCACCGCGCCGATGCCCGACCCGTTTGTGATGCGTTGAGAGGTAGCACGAGATGATCGAACCAGGCATCTACAAAGACGTGATGGGCTCCTTTCCGTCCGGGGTCACGGTGGTCACCACCCTGGACGCCGACGGCGGCATAGTCGGTATCACCGCCAGCGCGTTCAGCGCGCTGTCGATCGATCCGGCGCTGGTGCTGTTCTGCCCCAACTACGCCTCCGACACCTACCCGATCCTGCGTGACAGCAAGCAGTTCGCGATCCACCTGCTGTCCGCCGACCAGACCGCCGAAGCCTATGCCTTCGCCGGCAAGGGCAAGGAAAAGGCCAAGGGCATCGAGTGGCACCTGAGCGAGCTGGGCAACCCGTTGCTGGCCAAGGCCACCGCGATCATCGAGTGCGAACTGTGGCGCGAGTACGACGGTGGTGATCACGCGATCATCGTCGGCGCGGTGAAGAACCTGGTGCTGCCGGCCGACCCCGCCACGCCGATGGTCTACCACAAAGGCAAGCTGGGCGCCCTGCCGCCGCTTGGCTGACACCGTGCGGGCCTTTTCGGGGGCAAGCCCGCGCCCACAGGTACTGCAAAGCTCTCGAGAACTGTGCAGTACCTGTGGGAGCGGGCTTGTCCCGCGAAGAAGCCACCACCGATCCCCCTGTTTTTAGGGGCCGCGCGACCCTCTCACCCTCGGTTGCGGCCCCTGTTTTGATTCGGAGCTAGGCAATGAGCAACGAAAAGTACGAGAAAGGCCTGCAGATCCGCACCCAGGTGCTGGGCGAAGAGTATGTGAACCGCTCGATCCAGAACGCCGACGCGTTCACCCAGCCGTTGCAGGAGCTGGTGACCGAGTATTGCTGGGGCCACGTCTGGGGCCGTGATGGCTTGTCGCTGAAAGAGCGCAGCATGATAAACTTGGCCATGATTTCCGCGCTCAACCGGCCCCACGAGCTCAAGCTGCACATTCGCGGCGCATTGCGTAATGGCCTGAGCCGTGAACAGATTCGCGAGATCCTGCTCCAGGTCGGCATTTATTGCGGCGTGCCCGCGGCGGTGGACAGTTTCCGCCTGGCCCGCGAGGCGTTCGCCGAAGCCGATGCGGAGTCAACCCGTTAACAACGGGCTGTTCGAACCACTGCAAGGAGTGCCTCGGTTCAGGGGGCTCCGCGATGTTGGCGCAACAGCCTCATAAAGAGCGCACCTGATGAAACGCCAGCCACTCGACGACAGCTTCAAGGTCAACCGCAACCCCGTTACCCTGCGTGAAATCGTGCTCGACAAGCTGCGCGGCGCGATCATGAACTTCCACCTGCTCCCGGGCGACCGCCTGGTCGAGCGCGACCTCTGCGACCGCCTCGGCGTCAGCCGCACCTCGGTGCGCGAAGCGTTGCGCCACCTGGAGTCCGAAGGCCTGGTTGAATTCGCCGACGCCAAGGGCCCACGCGTGGCCATCATCACCCTGGAAGACGCCCGGGACATCTACGAACTGCGCTGCGTGCTCGAAGGCCTGATCGTGCAGCTGTTCACCCTCAATGCCAAGGCCAAGGACATCCGTGCCCTGGAGCGGGCGCTGGAGGTCAACCGCGAAGCGCTGGAGGAAGGCGAACTGCAACAGGTGCTGGATTCGGTGCAAGGTTTCTACGACGTGCTCCTGGAAGGCTCCGGCAACCAGGTCGCCGCCCAGCAGCTACGCCAGCTGCAGGCCCGCATCAGCTACCTGCGCGCCACTTCGGTGTCGCAGGAAAACCGCCGTGGCGCCAGCAACCGTGAAATGGAAAAAATCGTCGAGGCGATCAAAGGCGGCGACCCGTTGGTGGCCCACCAGGCCTCGGTCGACCACGTCCGTGCCGCCGCCAAGGTGGCTCTGGACTACCTGCGCCAGAAGCAGGACGACAACACCAAGGTGCGCGACATCGTCGAGCCCCTGGCCCTGAAGGAACCTCGCATAGGCCGCTGACCATGCCCAACGCCCCGCGCTACTGCCCGCACTGCACAACGGAGCTCGCCCGGGGCGTTCCCACTGGCGACACCCACGAACGCCTGCACTGCACCGGTTGCGGCTACATCCACTACATCAATCCGAAGATCATCGCCGGCTGCATCATCGAGCGCGATGGCAAGTACCTGCTATGCCAGCGTGCAATACCGCCGCGCCCAGGCACCTGGACCTTGCCGGCCGGCTTCATGGAGGCCGGCGAAACCACCGAGCAGGCGGCGCTGCGCGAGGTGTGGGAAGAAAGCGGCGTGCGCGGCGAAATCGTTTCACCCTACTCCATTTTCAGCGTGGCCAAGATCAGCGAGGTGTACATCATCTTCCGCGCCATCGCTATCGAAGAAACAGGGCAATACGGGCCGGAAACACTGGATTACAAGTTCTTCACACCGGATGAGATTCCCTGGGAAGAAATCTACTACCCGGCGATTCGACAGATTCTCGAACGCTACATTCTGGAGCGGCAAGCCGGAGTGTATGGGATCTACATGGGAAATGACGATACCGGCAAGGTGCACTTCATTCGCTGAGATGCCGCGGCAGGTTAGCAGCGCCTGGTGGCTCCCACGATTCGTGCTGATTCATCCGGTAACCTTGCCAGATTCTCCCCCAGTGGCAGGCTGATAACGTCCTATCGATCGCGGGCAAAACGAGGCCCGCACGTGATGGAGGTGAGTCAGATGCGTCATTGGTTGCCGGTCTTCGTACTGCTGGCAGTATTGCTAGGGCTCTGGACTGCCTGGTTGCCCGGTCGGGTTTTCCTTTCGACTGAACTCACAAACAATACGTCTCGTGCACCCTGGATCAGCGAGCGGTGGACAGCCAACATCGCCGTCGACTCGCTGGCGGAAGATACCGGGCAACTGGACCTGCGGCTTGCCGAATCAGAGCGCCTGATCGCGCACAAGCTACGCGCACATCGCCAGCCTGACGGCACGCTGACGTGGACAGGTGTGCTAAGCGTCGAAGGCAAACCTCTTGCCAGTACGCAAACGCTGGAAGCAGCAATGAACACGGTCATGTTGATCCGTTCGAACGGACAAATGACCGGCACGTTGCGCTGGAACCAGCAGCTCTATCAACTCAAACCTGCTGGAGACGAGCATGTTCTGGTTAAAGTGGTAGAAGACACGCTTGCCCCAGACCACGGTCCAAAACCGCCCCCTGACTTCTTCAGCAGTCAGGAATCCGTGGCAGGCCAGCCAGCGGCGCAAGGCCAGGTAACCGAACAACCGTCAGCCTCCCCAAATAGCCTATGGCGTGCCGATGGGCGATGCCGAAAGCGCCGACAATCGCCGTCTGCTTGAAGAAAACAAATGGATCATGGCTGGCTTTCGCTAACCCTCCGATACCTTTCTTTCGCTGAGCCTGGGCCGGCCCTTTCCGTGGCACAGGCGAAACAATTTCCTCGCCAATTCACCATTCTCAGTGCACCCTTATCCTCCCCGGCTTAAGGATCGGCAAAGCACATGGCAAAGTGGCTAGACGGCGGCGGTCTCATGGCCGAGCGCATCCGCCAGCATGACTGGAGCAACACCTCGCTTGGCCCGCTTGAGGTCTGGCCGGGCCCACTCAAGACCACGGTCGCCCTGTGCCTGGCCTCGCGCTTTCCGCAAGCAGTGCTCTGGGGCGGGGAGCTGATCACCCTTTACAACGACGCCTTCGCCCCGATCCTGGGCAGCAAACCGCTGGCTCTGGGCCGCCCGTTCAGCGAGGTGTGGAAGGAGGCCTGGGGCGACATCAGCGCCATGGCCGACCGTGCAATGGCCGGCGAAGCGGTGTATATCGAAGACTTCCCGCTGATCATCGACCGCAATGGCGGCCCCGAGCGCGCCTATTTCACGTTCTGCTACAGTCCGATCCGTGGCGAGGACGGCAGCGTGCTAGGCATGCTCGATACGGTGACCGAGACCACTACCAGCGTGGTCAACAGCCAACGCCTGAACTTCCTCGACAACTTGGGCCGCGAGGTGGCCAACGCCACCGATCCGGAACGGATCATGGCAATTACCACGCACATGTTGGTGGAGCATCTGCAATTGTCCAGCTGCGCCTATGCGGTAATGGACGCCGACCAAGATGGCTTCAATATCTGTGGCGACGCCGTCGCGAAAGGTTCCCCGCGGCTGATCGGACAGTACCGCCTGGCCGACTTCGGCCGCCTGGCGGTCAGCCATCTGCGGGCGGGTGAGGCGCTGGTGATCAATGACAACCTCGTTGAGCTGGCAGCCGAGGAAGCCGCCACATTCCAGGCCATCGGCATTACTGCGACGATCTGCATGCCACTGATCAAGGACGGCCGCCTGACCGCGTTGATGGCGATCCACGACAAGGTACCGCGCGTCTGGACCGGTTACGAGCTGCGCTTGATCAGCGAAGTCACCGAACGTTGCTGGTCGCATATCCAGCGGGTCCAGGCCCACGCTGAAGTGCGCGAGGCGATGTCCGCGCTGGAGGCGCTCAATGCCACCTTGGAGCATCGTGTCGAAGAACGCACCACTCAGTTGCTGCACACCGAGGCCGTGTTGCGGCAAACGCAGAAGCTCGAAGCCATCGGCCAACTTACCGGCGGCGTTGCCCACGACTTCAACAACTTGCTGACCATCATCCGCTCGTCGCTGCACTTTCTGCAGCGCCCCAACCTCGATGAATCCCGCCGCGAGCGTTACCTGAAGACCATGGCCGACACCGTCGACCGCGGTGCCAAGTTGACCGGCCAACTGCTCGCCTTCGCCCGTCGGCAGGCCTTGAGCCCGCAAGTATTCGAGGCCGGGCCACGCCTGCAGGCCATGGCTGACATGATCGATACGGCCACCGGGGCGCGTATTCGAGTGGCACTGGAGTTGCCAGAAGCCCCTTGCTATATCCGCGCCGACCTCAGCCAGCTGGAGACCGCGGTGATCAACCTGATGCTCAACGGCCGCGATGCCATGGCCGGCGAAGGCACCTTGTGCCTGCGCCTGCAAGGCGACCAGCATATGCCCGGTTTGCGCGGGCAGCCCGCGCAAACCGGGCCGTTCGCGGCCATATCGGTGATGGACAGTGGCGCCGGCATCGCCGCCGAGTTGCTCGATCGCATCTTCGACCCGTTCTTCACCACCAAAGCGCCCGGTGAAGGGACCGGCCTTGGCCTGTCCCAGGTGTTTGGTTTTGCCATACAATCCGGCGGCGATGTCGAGGTGGCCAGCGTCGAGGGCCAGGGCACGACTTTTACCCTTTACCTGCCTCAAGAGGCGCGACCCACCGAACAAGCCGATACGCCCGTGCTCCTCAGCCAGCCCGAGGTGAGCGGTGAGCGACGGCGGATACTGGTGGTTGAAGATAACCCCGACCTCGGCATATTCACCGCGCAAATTCTTGAGGATCACGGCTACCAGATCAGTTGGGCAAAATCGGCGGAAGACGCCTTGGCACAGTTGGCCGGCGAGGCTGGAGATTTCGATGCCGTTTTTTCCGACGTCGTCATGCCCGGCATGGGCGGCCTGGCGCTGGCCCGTGAGCTGCGGCGCCAGTGCCCGCAACTGCCGGTGATCTTGACCTCAGGCTATAGCGACGCAATTGCCGATGGCGGGCACCAGGGGTTCCCATTCCTGGCCAAGCCGTACTCTGCCGAGCAGGTGTGCCAGATGCTTGGCAAGGTCCTGGGGGGCCTTACCAGCCGTTAGCGCTGCCGTGCCAGCAAGCTCGCCACACTCTGCGCCAGCTCGGCGCGCCGGTAGGGTTTGCGCAATACCTCGAAGCCCTTGAGCTCCCGGGGTGTCAGGTTGGCGTAGCCAGTGATGATCAACACCGGCAGGTCAGCCTGACGCTCGCGCATAAGCTGGGCAAAACGAACGCCGGTCATCTCCGCCATGACGTGGTCGGTCACCAGTACGTCCGGCAGCCAGCCCTGCTCCACTCGCTGCAACGCTTCAGCGGCGCTGGCGGCTTCGGTCACGTCGTAACCCAGATCGCGCAGTTGTAGAGCCGTTGCATGGCGCACGATGGCTTCGTCATCCACCAGCAATACCCGGCTGACACCGTCGGCCAGCGGCGCATCGACCATCTGGCAGTCTCGGCAGACCGCCGCGACATCGCTGACCGGCAGCCACAATGTGGCGACGGTCCCCTCCCCCTGGTGCGAACTGATCTCGAAACCACCACCCGACTGCATGGCCAGGCCCTGCACCATTGGCAAACCGAGGCCGGTGCCTTTGCCCACGCCCTTGGTGGAGTAGAACGGCTCGATGCAGCGACGCAGCTGCTCCTCGCTCATGCCGCTTCCACTGTCGCTTACCTGCAGCCAGACCATCCGCCCCGCAGCCATCCCTGCTGGCCTCTGAGGGCCGCTGTCATCGAGACCGGCAACGATGCTCAAGGCACCGCCGTCGACCATCGCATCGCGAGCATTGACCACAAGGTTGAGCACCGCCAGCTCCAGTTGGTGCGGATCGACCACCACTGCAGGCAATGTCGGGGCGATCCGCACCTGCACGGCGAGCGTCGGACCGAGAGAGCGCGCCATCAACTCGCGCATGTCTTCCACCAACGCAGCTAACGACACGGCTTGGGGCTTCAGGGTCTGGCGGCGGGCGAAACTGAGCAAGCGCCCGACCAGATTACGCGCCCGTTCGGCCGCCTGCAGGCCCCCGTCGATCAGGCGCGGAGCTCGCTCGGACTGGGGGTGTCGGCGCATCAGCTCGAACGAAGCGATGATCGGCGTGAGCATGTTGTTGAGGTCATGGGCAATGCCTCCGGTCAACTGCCCGATCATCTCCAGTTTGTGCGCTTCGTGCAGTTGCAGCGTCGCCGCCTCACGCTCAGCCAATGCGGCCGCCACGCGCCCCTCCAGGCTTTCGTTGAGCAGGTGCAAGGCACGCTCCGCGCGGGCATGGGTAATGGCGGCCCACGCTTGCTTGGCAACGTCTTCCACCAGCGTACGAGTGTCTTCGACGCACGGATACGGGTTGTGAAAGTGAACGACGAGCATGGCTTCCAGTCGGCCTGCACGCAGCACCGGCATATGCAGCGTGGTGCGCAGACCGCTGTCAAAAGGCTGTTCTACCACCTGGCCCGCCACCAGCTGCTCGCGCAGGGAGGCGCCGTAAGTGGCATAGCGGTGCAGGCCAACCATCGAAGGCACGCGCTCGGCCCACTCGCACGCCACCCTGAAGCCCGCTCCGTCGCCCTGGTCTTCACCGAAATAGACCTGCGCCGCGCCAAGGTGCTGGGCCAGCCGACACACCGCGTAGGCCTCGATGCGTTCTGCCTCCCCCAACCCTGGCAAGGTCCGGCCCAGCTCCAGCAGAAACGCCTGACGTTGCTGGAAGCGCACTCGCTCAGTGGTTTCGGTGACCAGGCACAAAACCCCACCGACACTGCCATCAGCTTCGCGCACGGCGGAATAGGACACGTCGAAGTACACGGTTTCGCCGACGCCGCGGCGTTCTATGTAGAACGGGCGATCCTTGGCCGAGAACGTCTGGCCAGTATCACGCACGCCTCGCAGCAGGGGTTCGAGGTCGTCCCACAGCTCACGCCAGTTTTCCTTGCCGGGCCGGCCCAGGGCCTGAGGATGCTTGGTGCCGATGGTCGGCGCATAGGCGTCGTTATAAAGCGCCACATAGTCCGCCCCCCAGAACAGCACGAACTGGGCCTGGGCCGGCAGCAAAGTGCTCATCACCGCCTGCAAGTGCGGCGACCAGGCGGCGGGCGGGCCGAGCGGCGAATCGCGCCAGTCCATCGATTGCAGCAGGCTGCCGATGGCGCCACCGTTGAGCAGACAATGCAGTGGCGGATTCTGGGTTTCGGGTTGCTGAAACACGTTCATGTCTGGGAAGTCCCGGCCACATTGCCATCCATCTGAGGATAGGAGATGTGCAATCAACGGTTCGTTCCACAGGATTTCAACGACCGATCAACGGCGTCCTTCGGCCAGCATGCGCAGGGCCAGGCCGGCCAGCACGGTACCCATCAGCCAGCGTTGAACCTGCTGCCACACAGGCCGCCCGGCGAGGAACACGGCAATGGAACCGGCCATCACTGCGATCAACGCATTGACCGTGACACTGATCGCGATCTGCGTCGAACCCAGCACCAGCGACTGGGTCAGCACGCTGCCGTGGCTTGGCACGATGAACTGCGGCATCAGCGACAGGTACATGACGGCGATCTTGGGGTTGAGCAGGCTGGTGGCCAGGCCCATGCCGAACAGCCGCCGCGGGCTGTCCGCTGGCAGGTCGCGCACCTGGAACGGTGAGCGCCCGCCGGGGCGCAGGGCTTGCCAGGCCAGGTACAGGAGGTACAGCGCACCGCCAACGCGCAGTGCGTCGTAGGCGAACGGCACCGCCATCATCAGCGCGGTGATACCCAGCGCGGCACTGCACATGTAGATGACAAAACCCAGGGCCACACCGCCGAGCGATATCATCCCGGCCTGACGCCCCTGGCAGATCGAGCGGGAGATCAGGTAGATCATGTTCGGGCCGGGGGTCAGGACCATGCCCAGGCAGATCAGGGCGAAGGTCAGCAGCTGGGCGGTTTCGGGCATGAGGCAAGTCGCTGTCAGGGGATCAGGAACGCCAAGTGTATCCGCGAATGCGCCTGAAGGCTCAGCCTAGCTGGCCGACGATCAATACCCCTGCCACCAGGATCATCGCCAGCCCCGACACCCGCCCGACCACCTTCGCCGCCCCCGGCCGGGTACTCAATACCGCTTTGGCGCCATAGCCCACCAGCGAATAGACCAGCAGTGAACTGCACAGGTGCACCAGCCCCAGCAGCAGGATCTGCAGCGGCACCGGCCAGCTCGACTGCGGGTCGGTGAATTGCGGCAGCAAAGCCAGGAACAGCAAGAACACCTTGGGGTTGAGCCCACTCACGCAGAAGCCCTTGAATGCCCAGCGCGAGCCACTATCGCCCACACCGCCCTGCCCGGCTTCCGGCACCGCCGGGCTGAGCAGCAGGTTGCCGCCCAGCCACAACAGGTAAATACAGCCCGCCAGTGTCAGCAGCAACAACGCCAGCGGGTGCCCGGCCAGCAGGCTGCCCACCCCTGCCGCCACCACCAGGGTGGCCAGGAAATGCCCGGACAACATGCCCGCCACCGCCGGCATTACCCAACGCCCTCGCATGCCAGCCGAGATGGCGTAGGCCCAGTCGGCACCGGGAGTGATCACGAACAGCAACGACACGGCCCAGAACGCCGTCAGCACACTGATTGCCACTTGAGTCTTCCTTCACACGATTTCGGGATGAAGAAAGCGTACGGATTCCAATGAGGGATTATCTTTCGTATATTTCCTTGAAAACCTTAATTGCTGGAATATTCTTCTCAGTGGACAGAACAGACCGCAAGATCCTTGCCGAGCTGCAAAAAGACGGTCGCCTTTCGGTCACCGAGCTCGCCGACCGCGTGGGCCTCAGCCTGTCGCCCTGCCATCGGCGGCTCAAGGCGCTGGAAGAGACTGGCGCCATCCTCGGCTACCACGCGCGCCTGGCGCCTGCGGCGTTGGGGCTGAACTTCGCCGCGCTGGTGTTCGTCACCCTGCGTGAAGTCACCCGCCAGCCGGTGGCGGATTTCGAGGCGGCGCTCGGCGAAATACCACAGATCGTCGAAGCGCAGCGGCTGTTCGGCGACCCGGATTACCTGCTGCATGTGGTGGCGAAGGATCTGCCAGCGTTCCAGAAGCTGTATGACGAGCAGCTGACCAGCATTCCCAATGTGAAGCGCTTGAGTTCGACCCTGGCCATGAAGGAGGTCATCCAGGACCGAATGTTGCCCATGTAGCCTGCACTTCAATCGCGCACCCCGCACCATCACGACACACCCGTTCGGCCGGGTACCCGCTCGCACACGCCAAGTCCGGGCCTTGCAGCCCGGTGGCCCGCTCCTTGCTACCACTCGTCCCTTAACCTTTTGTCAGCCTTAGGTTTTTTAAGGTTTATGGGCACATATTTACTAATTTCTCGTTCCCCCCGCACCCTCCATCATCGCTCCAACAAGAACGCGTTGCCCTTCGCCGGCACGCACCCGGGCAGCACCCGATGCCCCACCTTGCCTTGGAGTCAGTCATGACCAGTGCAGCCAATTCGGCACCCCTCATAGAAAAACACACGATCGGCTACGTGCCCCCGCAAGACCGCCATGGAAAGGTTAGGGATCTGTTCACCCTGTGGTTCGGCGGCAACATCGCGCCGCTGCCCATCGTTACCGGCGCGCTGGGCGTGCAGCTGTTTCACCTGAACCTGCTATGGGGCATCGTCGCCATCCTGGTCGGCCACCTGGTCGGCGGCGTATTGATGGCGCTGCACTCGGCGCAGGGCCCGCAAATGGGCATCCCGCAGATGATCCAGAGCCGCGCCCAGTTCGGCTCGCTCGGGGCATTGCTGGTGGTAGTGATCGCGGGCGTCATGTACATCGGCTTCTTCGCCTCCAACATCGTCCTGGCCGGCAAGTCGCTGCATGGTGTGGTCGACGCCGTGCCAGTACCGGTCGGTATCGTTGTCGGCGCACTGGGTTCGGGGATCATCGGCATCATCGGCTACCGCTTCATTCACGTGCTCAACCGCATCGGCACCTGGGTATTGGGCATCGGCATCGTGGTCGGCTTCGGCTACATCTTCAGCCATGTGCAGAGCGACGACTTCCTGACCCGGGGCAGCTTCAACCTGGCCGGCTGGCTGGCCACGGTGTCGCTGGCGGCGCTGTGGCAGATTGCTTTCGCCCCCTACGTGTCGGACTACTCGCGCTACCTGCCGGCTGACGTGAAAGTCAGCTCGACCTTCTGGACCACCTACCTCGGGTCTGCCCTGGGTTCGAGCCTGTCGTTCATCTTCGGCGCCGTGGCGGTGCTGGCGATCCCGGTCGGCATGGACACCATGGACGCGGTCAAGCTGGCCACCGGTACCCTCGGCCCGGTCATGCTGGTGCTGTTCCTGCTCAGCGTGATCAGCCACAACGCCCTCAACCTGTATGGCGCGGTGCTGTCGATCATCACCCTGATTCAGACCTTCGCCTACCGCTGGATCCCCACCGCCAAGAGCCGCGCAGTACTGTCGCTGATCGTGCTGGCGGGCTGCAGCGTGGTGGCGGTGTTCGCCTCGGCAGACTTCATCGGCCACTTCGTCGACATGGTCCTGGTGCTGCTGGTGGTATTGGTGCCGTGGACAGCGATCAACCTGATCGACTTCTACGTGATCCATAAAGGTGACTACGACATCCAGTCGATCTTCAAGGTCGATGGCGGGATCTACGGGCGTTACAACCCACAGGCGCTGATTGCTTACGCGGTAGGGATCGTGGTGCAGATCCCGTTCATGAACACGCCGCTGTATGTTGGGCCGATCTCCGAGCACATCAACGGGGCTGACCTGTCGTGGTTGGTGGGGTTGTTGATCACTTCGCCGCTGTACTGGTGGCTGGCTAGCCGTGACAGTGCCTATCGTCGTCGGCAGAGCAGTGCCAAGCTGGCGGCTGCCGCTTAAAACGCCAGGGCTGCTTTGCAGCCCTTCGCGGGCAAGCCCGCTCCCCCAGGTTCAGCGGTGGCTATGAAACTGCACCGTACTTGTGGGAGCGGGCTTGCCCGCGAAGGGCCGCAAAGCGGCCCCAATTGATGAATCAGTACTGGGTTTGGCCCGGCACCCAGGCGGTCCCAGCCAATGGCACCCTGGCCATCGCAGCCGCCTCCACAGTCAGCGCCACCAGGTCCTCGGGATCGAGGTTATGCAGGTGCGACTTGCCGCAAGCCCGGGCCATGGTCTGCGCCTCCAGCACCAGTACCCGCAGATAGTTGGCCAGGCGACGACCCGCTTCTTCGGGGTTCAGGCGCTTGGCCAACTCCGGGTCCTGGGTGGTGATGCCGGCCGGGTCGCGGCCGTTTTGCCAGTCGTCGTAGAAGCCCGCCGCCGAGCCGATCTTCTTCAGCTCGCTGTCCAGGCGCGGGTGGTTGTCGCCCAGGGCGATCAGCGCGGCGGTGCCGATGGCCACGGCATCAGCCCCCAGGGCCATGGCCTTGGCCACATCGGCGCCATTGCGGATACCGCCCGAGACGATCAACTGCACGTTGCGGTGCATGCCCATCTCCTGCAGCGCCTGCACGGCCTGCGGGATGGCGGGCAAGATCGGGATGCCGACATGTTCGATGAACACTTCCTGAGTCGCCGCAGTACCGCCCTGCATGCCGTCGAGCACGATCACGTCGGCGCCGGCCTTGACCGCCAGCTTGACGTCGTAATAAGGCCGGCTTGCGCCGATTTTTACGTAGATAGGTTTTTCCCAGTCGGTGATCTCACGTAGCTCGGCAATCTTGATAGCCAAGTCGTCAGGGCCGGTCCAGTCCGGGTGGCGACAGGCACTGCGCTGGTCGACGCCGATCGGCAAGGTACGCATGCCGGCGACGCGTTCGGTGACCTTCATACCCAGCAACATGCCGCCGCCGCCCGGCTTGGCACCCTGGCCGAGGACGATCTCGATGGCATCGGCCTTGCGCAGGTCGTCGGGGTTCATGCCGTAGCGTGACGGCAGGTACTGGTAGACCAGATGCTGGGACTGGCCGCGCTCCTCCGGGGTCATGCCGCCGTCACCCGTGGTGGTGCTGGTGCCAGCGATGGTCGCGCCACGGCCCAGGGCTTCCTTGGCATTGGCCGACAGTGCACCGAAGCTCATGCCAGCGATGGTCACCGGGATTTTCAGGTGGATCGGCTTCTTGGCAAAGCGGGTGCCGAGCACCACGTCGGTGCCGCACTTTTCACGGTAGCCTTCCAGCGGGTAGCGCGACACGCTGGCGCCGAGCAGCAGCAGGTCGTCGAAGTGCGGCACGCGGCGCTTGGTGCCGCCGCCGCGGATGTCGTAGATACCGGTTTCGGCAGCGCGCTGGATTTCCTGGATGGTCAGGCGATCGAAGGTGGCTGACTCACGCAGTACTGGGGGAAATTGTTCGCTCATGGGGTTGCTCCTGGATCAGTACGCGCTGGCGTTGTCGACTTTGAAGTTGTACAGCTGGCGGGCCGAGCCGTAGCGTTTGAAATCAGCAGCCTTGTGCGCAAGGCCCGCCTCGTTCAACAACGCTTGCAGCTCTTGCAGGTGTTCGGCGCGCATTTCTTTTTCGATGCAGTCCGAGCCCAGCGACTGCACCGTACCTTTGACGTAGATGCGCACCTCGTACAGCGAATCGCCCAGCGCATCCCCGGCATCACCGCACACCACCAGGCGCCCGGCCTGGCCCATGAAGCAGCTCATGTGGCCGATGCTGCCGCCGACCACGATGTCCACGCCCTTCATCGATATACCGCAGCGCGCGCCGGCATCGCCCTCGATCACCAGCATTCCGCCATGGGCGGTGGCACCGGCAGCCTGGGATGCGCTGCCCTTGACCCGGACAACGCCGGACATCATGTTTTCGCCCACGCCCACGCCGACGTTGCCGTGCACGGTGACGCTGGCCTGCTGATTCATGCCGGCGCAGTAGTAGCCGGCGTGGCCGGCGATATCCACCGATACCGCCTGGTCGATGCCCACGGCCAGGTTGTGCTTGCCGTCAGGGTGGGTTACACGCCATTCGCGGTCCTGCACATCGCCATGCAGGGCCTGGTTGAGTTCGCGCACCGAGGCGCTGGAAAGGTCGATCGTTTTCATGAAGGTCTCCAGTGATCCGATGGGGGTCAGGCGCTTTCGCGCTCCCAGACGTACAAGGTGGCCGGTGCCGGTTCCCAGACCTTGGCCTTGTCGATGCCCGGCAGGCTGGCCAGGGCTTGGTACTCGGAGGCCATGGCAACGTAATCCTCGGTTTCGGCGAGCACCGCCGGCTTGCAGGCGATCGGGTCGCGGATCACGGCAAAGCCGTTGCGGGTACCGATGGCGAAGGTGAAGAAGCCATCCAGGTCCTGCAGCGCACCATCCAAAGCCTGAGCCAGGCTGTCGCCCTGCTGCAGGCGCCAGGTCAGGTAGCCGGCCGCCACCTCGGTGTCGTTGTCGGTTTCGAAGCTGATGCCTTCGCGCTTGAGTGCCTGACGCAGGCGGAAGTGGTTGGACAGTGAGCCGTTGTGCACCAGGCACAGGTCGGCGCCGGTGGAGAATGGGTGGCTGCCTTCCAGGGTCACAGCGCTCTCAGTGGCCATGCGGGTATGACCGATGATGTGGCTGCCCTTCATGCCAGCCAGGCCAAAACGGCTGGAGATTTCGGCCGGCAGGCCCATACCCTTGAGAATTTCAATGCTCTGCCCGGCACTCATGATGCGCACGCCTGGCGCCACTTCGTTTACAGCGGCCCGCGCAGCAGCTTCGCTGGTGTTGACCTTGAGCACGGCAGCGCTGGCGTTCTGGAACCAGTCCAGCGAACAGCCCAAGCGCCCTTCCAACTGGCCCATCAGCTCGGCCCAGGGGTAATTGATATCAGTGGCCTGCAGGGTCAGCTTGACCCAGCCATCAGCCACTTCGTCACCATAGATGGCGAAGCCGGCGCTGTCCGGGCCGCGGTCGGTCATGGCTTCGAGCATGGGCTCGAACAGCTTGCCGAGCTGGGCCTCCAGCTCCGGTTTCTTCAGGTATAGACCTACGATTCCACACATGTGATGCTCCTTACTAGGCAGTGGGCGACCGTTGTCGTGCGGGCCGCCCAGGGGATGGGGCGGTCAGAAAAATTCGGTGTAGCGCTGGATTTCCCAGTCGGAAACATGGCGGCAGTACTCCACCCACTCCATGCGCTTGAGCTTGATGAACTCGTCGACGATCTCGGCGCCGAGTACCTCGCGAAACAGCGGGTCGGCTTCCAGCGCATCTGCGGCTTCCTTCAGCGACTGCGGCAAGGTCTTGATACCGCGTGCGGCGATGTCTTCCAGGCTCAGGTTGTAGAGGTTCTCGTTGCACATCTCGCCAGGGTCCAATTGGCGGTCGATGCCATCGAGGCCGGCGGCGATGATCGCAGCGGTGACCAGGTACGGGTTGCAGCCGGCATCCGGCAGGCGGAACTCCAGGCGGCCGTAGGGGATGCGCACCATCGCCGAGCGATTGTTGGCGCCGTAGGCGACGAAGGCCGGTGCCCAGGTGGCGCCGGACAGCGAGCGGCCGACCACCAGGCGTTTGTACGAGTTGACCGTCGGTGCGGCGAATGCACACAACGCCGGGCCGTGGGCCAACAAGCCTGCGGCAAAGTGGTAAGCCAACTTGGACAGCCCCATGCCGCTGCTGTCGGCGGGGTCGTGGAACAGGTTCTTGTCTGTGCTGCTGGCCAGCGACAGGTGGAAGTGCATGCCATTGCCGGCGCGCTTGGGGTCGGGCTTGGGCATGAACGAGCAGATCATGCCCAGGTCGTTGGCGATCTCACCGGCGGCCATGCGGAAGAAGGTGAAGCGGTCAGCGGACTGCATGGCGTCGCTGTAGGTGTAGTTGATCTCGAACTGGCCGTTGGCGTCCTCATGGTCGATCTGATAGATGTCGAAGCCAACCGGCTGCAGGGCTTCGGTCAGGCGTTCGAGGAACAACCGCGAGCGTGACAAGCCTTTGTAGTCGTAGCACGGTTTGTCGAGGTTGTCGGAGGCGTCCACCAGTTGCAGCTTGCCCTGTTCGTCACGGCGGAACAGGCTGAACTCGGGCTCAAGGCCGGTATTCAGGGTCCAGCCCTTGTCGGCCAGGCGCTGCACTTGCTGTTGCAGCACGTAACGGCTGTCGTAAGGCCAGGGCTGGCCGTTGACATGGCCGACACACACCACGCGCCCGTAGCCGGGCTGCCAAGGCACCGGGATCAAGGTAGCCAGGTCGCCACGGGCCATGAAGTCCGGGCCGTGCGGCTCCATGCCCATGCCGCAGATGGCGAAGCCGGCGAACCCGGCACCCTCCTCGGCCACCATCTTCAGGCCCGAGACCGGCACCGATTTGGTTTTCGCCGAGCCATGGATATCGACGAACTGCGCCAGCACGTACTTGATGGCGTGCTGGTCGAGGGTGCGCTGGGTTTCTGCTGGCAACATGGGTTGAACACTCCTAGTTGAGGGGCACTAATTCCACACGGGAAAATTACTTTCCTACCAGGAATGCAATGCGCTTGCCAACACTCGCCAGCGTTGGCCCATTACGGCTAAAGCCGCTCCCACAGGGGCGTGGAGATATGGGAAACTTGTTTTCACCTGAGGAAAGAAGCAGCCATCGCAGCTGCCTTTCGCACTTTCCCAGTGCGAAATCTTTATTCTTGAACTGAAACCGTGCAGGACATTCGATGCCAACCGAAACCGAACCTCGCCTTCGCCTGGAGCAATACCTGGGTATGCAGATCAAGCGCCAGCGCCAGGCGCAGTCCCTGAAACTCGCCGATGTCGCGCGCATCGCCGGTATCAGCCAGGGCATGCTGAGCAAGATCGAGAACGCTCAGGTGTCCACCAGCCTCGACACCCTCAGCCGCCTGTGCGACGTGCTGGGCATGCCCATGGCCAAGCTGTTCAGCCAATATGACCAGCCCGACGGCAATGCGCTGCTGGTCAAGGCCGGCGAAGGGCTGGAAGTGGTGCGCCGCGGCACCGACAAAGGCCATACCTATCACTTGCTCAATCACGCCAGGGGGCCGAAGAAGCATTTCGAGGCGTACATGGTGAGCATGGACGACGCCAGCGAGGAGTTTCCGACCTTCGCCCACCCGGGCACGGAGTTCCTGCATTTGCTGGAGGGGGAACTGGTGTACCGCCATGGCAACCAGCTCTACCGCATGCAGGCCGGCGACAGCTTGACCTTCGATGGCGAAACTCCGCACGGCCCGGAACAGCTGGTACAGGTGCCGATCCGCCTGCTGTCGATCATGAACTACGGAGACGAGTAAGACGGCGCAACGCGGCAATTCACGATGTCGCGATCAGACAAGCACACGTCGCCCGTGATCGGCTTCTTTATGCTGTATACAGAAAGAATACACCCATCGACCAGCCCCGCGCCGTGGGCTGGTGGACGCGGTATTTGCGAGTAAGCAGCCTCGCTTCACAATTCCAACGCTGTGGCGCCTTTTTGCACCGGGCAGTTCGTCCGGGCTCATAACGATAAAACTCCCAGTATTAAAGACCCGCGTCGCGCAGCCGGGAGTGTATGCGCGCGCCACATTGTGAAGACTTGACTGCCATGATCGCGACTTCAATCCCCGTAGCCGGTGCTGCCACCGGCCACCGTAACGCCCTGCTCGTTGCCCACATCGCCGCGGTGCTGTTCGGCCTGACCGGCATCCTCGGCCACCTGATCGAGGCCGACGCCAGCATCATCACCTTCGGCCGCGCCACCTTCGCCTTCATTGCCCTGGGCTTCGTCGCCGGGCTCAAGGGCACCCGCCTGCTTGATGCACTGACCCTGCGCAACCTGCCGATCCTCGGCCTGACCGGCGCCCTGTTGGCCACCCACTGGGTGACCTTCTTCATTGCCGTCAAGGTGGGTGGCGTGGCTGTAGCCACCCTGGGCTTCGCCAGCTTCCCGGCCTTTATCGCGATGATCGAACGCGGCGTGTTCGGCCAACGCATCGGCGCCGTGCAAGGCTTGCTGTTGCTGATGGTGACGGCCGGCTTGGTCATGGTGGTGCCGTCCTTCGACCTGCTCGACAGCGGCACCATCGGCCTGCTCTGGGGCCTGGGTTCGGGCCTCGCGTTCGCTGTGCTGACCGTGGCCAACCGCCGCAATGCATCGAGCATGAACGCCATGCAGGTGGCCTTTTGGCAGAACGTGGTGGTGGCCGCACTGGTCGCGCCGTTCGCCTTCACCCACTTGGCCAGCACCAGCCTGAGCGGCAACGACTGGGTCAACCTGGCGCTGCTGGGCGTGTTCTGCACCGGGCTGTCGCAGTTCCTCTTCGTCAAGAGCCTGGAGGGCCTTGAGGCCCGCACGGCTGGCATGATCATCGCGCTGGAGCCGGTGTACGCGATTCTCGGCGCCTGGTGGCTGTTCGGCGAGCAACCGAGCCTGCGCATGGCGGTAGGTGCCGGGCTGATCGTGCTGGCGACGATCCTGGCGGCAGCACGCAAGGCGCCGGCCGAGCAAGGTGATACCAGCCGCTGCGCGCATTGATTTGCGCGCTTCATGGCTGCACTGGAGGAGCGGCTTCAGCCGCGAACACCGGCGAAGCCGGTGCCATCCACCGCGTCGCTTGCTTCGCGGCCAAGCCCGCTCCCACAGGGAAGGTGTTCAGCCACCCTCAGGCAACAGGCTGCGGTCGAACATGAACGGCCGCTCCCCCTGCGGGGTGTATTGATACAACTGCTGCGGCCGACCCAGCCGCGGCTGATTCTTCTCCCCGGTATCCCTCACCCACCCCAGCTCACGCAGGCGCTCCAGCCGCTTGCGCAGCGAGGTGTTGTTCACCGCCTGCCCCAGGCACGCCTGCACCGCCCCCAACGCATCCAGCACCGTGAACTTCTCACCGAGCAGGTTCAACGGCAGGCTGCTGTATACCGTCTTGCTGGCCAGCCGCTCACGCGCGCGCTCCACCAGCAGGTTGTGATCGAACGGCAGCAGCATCTTGCGGCCCAACACACTGTTCAGGTCGAAAAACGCCAACTGGTCGCCCTCGACCTGTTGCTGCGGGTCGAGCAAGGCCAGATAGTAGGTGCTCAATGACCAGCCGCGTGGGTCACGGAAGGCATTGCCTTCGGTGCCCACTTGCTCCAGGTAACGCGGCAGCACCTCTGCCTTTTCAGTCAAGGCGCGCTCGGCGGCAGCCTCCAGGCTTGTATCCGCGGTGCGGCCATTGACGATCACGCCGGGCAGCGCCCATTGGGCGGCGTGCGGCTCACGTTCGCGGCGGTGCAACAACACTTGCAGATGCTGGGCTTCGGGAGCCAGGCGCAAGGCGACGATATCGACGCTGGCCAGGACTTCGGCTGTATTCACCACATGGCTCCAATAGTCGATTACGCAATATTCCACCAGAGCAGCTAAGTAACCGCAAGCGTAAAAACCAAAATACAGAACGCTTGACACATTTAATACACCAGGTGAATTATATAGGCATTCCAGCGAGGAGAGCCCCATGAAAATCGCCAGTTTCGATGTCGACGCGCAAAACGGCTTCACCGCCAATGCCCCACAGGAACTGCCGGTGCCCGAGGGCAATGAAATCGCCGCCGACCTCAACGCCATGGCCCTGCGTGCCGACCTGCGCCTGGGCAGCAAGGACGCCCACCCCGCCAACGCCGCCTGGGTGGTTGCCGAAGCTGGGCAAATGCTCCAGCCGCTGGCACTGGCCAATGCCGACCTGACCTGGGTCAGCCACTGCGTACCTGGCACTCCCGGCTTCGAGCTGCTGCCTGGCCTGCCCGCCCCTATCGACTACGACTACTTCGTCTGGAAAGGCGTCGAGCCCGACCTGCACCCCTACGGCGCCTGCTATCACGACCTGGCCGAGCGCCGCTCCACTGGCGTGATCGAGTACCTCAAAGTGCAGCAGGTGGATGCCGTGATCGTCGGCGGCCTGGCTCTGGACTATTGCGTGAAGACCACCGCCCACCAGCTGCGCCAGGCCGGCTTCCAAGTGCTCCTTTACCTGCCCGCCTGTCGGGCCCTGACCCATGAAGGCGCCATTACTGCCTGCGGAGCGCTGGCAGCCGAGGGCGTCATCCTCTGCGGCGACGAAGCCGCACTCGACCACCAGCTCTCTCTGATCAAGGAAGCCCGCCCATGAGCGACAGCGTCTTCGGCCCACGGATCATCCAGAACCTGCTGGACACCGACTTCTACAAGATCACCATGATGCAGGCGGTGCTGCACAATTACCCCAACGCCGAGGTGGAGTGGGAGTTCCGCTGCCGCAATGGCGAGGACCTGGCCCCGTACTTGGCTGAAATTCGCTACCAGGTGCAGCAGCTCGCCGAGGTCTCGGTCACCCACGACCAACTGGCGTACCTGGAAAAGATCCCGTTCATCAAGCCGGACTTCATACGTTTCCTGAGCCTGTTCCGTTTCAACCTGCGCTATGTGCAGGTCGGCCTGGATGACGCTGGGCAACTGGCGATCCGCGTGCGCGGGCCGTGGCTGCACGTGATCCTCTACGAGATTCCGTTGCTGGCGATCATCAGCGAAGTGCGCAACCGCTACCGCTATCGCGAAGTGGTGATGGAGCAGGTGGGCGAGCGGCTGTACCAGAAGCTCGACTGGCTCAAGGCAGAGGCCAGTGCCGATGAACTGGCAGGCTTTCAATTGGCGGACTTCGGCACTCGGCGGCGCTTTTCTTATCGGGTGCAGGAAGCCGTGGTCCACACCCTCAAGCGCGATTTCCCAGGCCGCTTCGTCGGCACCAGCAACGTGCACCTGGCCCGCGAATACGCGCTCAAACCCATCGGCACCATGGCCCACGAATGGTTCATGGCCCACCAGCAACTCGGCTCGCGCCTGGTCGACAGTCAAATTGCCGCGCTGGAGTGCTGGGTGCGGGAATACCGGGGGCTATTGGGTATCGCGCTTACCGACTGCATCACCATGGATGCATTCACCCACGATTTCGACTTGTACTTTGGCAAGCTGTTCGATGGCCTGCGCCACGACTCGGGCGACCCGCTGACCTGGGCCGAGAAGGCCATCACCCACTACGAAAGACTGGGTATCGACCCACGCAGCAAGACGCTGATCTTTTCCGACGGGCTGGATTTTGCCAAGGCGCTGGGGCTGTACCGCGCCCTGCATGAACGGATCAATGTGAGCTTTGGCATCGGCACCCACCTGACCTGTGACATCCCCGGCGTCGAGCCGATGAACATCGTGATCAAGATGACCGCCTGCAACGGCGCCCCGGTGGCGAAGATCAGTGACAGCCCTGGCAAGACCCAATGTCGGGACGAGAACTTCGTGGCGTATCTCAAGCATGTGTTCAAAGTGGCGTAATCCCGGCTTGTTGGCCATGAGGCTTTTACGACGCAATACATCCGACTACTAATCCTTTCGTGCACCCCGTCCGGTATTACGAAAACAGTGTGAGCAAGCCTCTGGCTGCCAGCCTCTGAACTGTACACAGCCTTTCTGTGTGAACTTCACGAGGTGCGAGATCATGGCTAACGATCAAGGCAAAGGTGGACAACAAGGCGGCATGCCAGAACAGAATCCGGATCAGGCCACCAATGACCCAAATAAAAAGTGGGACACAGGCCGTCAGGGTGGACAGACGCCGGATGACAAATGGGAAAAGGATTCCCAGCGTTCAGGCGGTGCAGGTCAACAGGGTGGGATGGGGGGCCACGGCGCGGGGAGCAGATCTGACGGCGACCGTGAGCAAGGTATGGACCCCGGCACTCAGGTCAATGACGAAGAAGACAGCGGTATGAGCAAGGACGATCGCTGAGCATCTCAGGCCAGGGTTGCAGGAGCGCCTTGGCCTTCACACAACTCCATGAACCGCGCCGCCGCTCGCGACGGCGTGGCTGCATGCGGCAACAAGATGGAAAAGCGCCGCCCCAGCGGCTCTGGGGCGATATGCAAGCGCCGTAACGCGCCGTCCTCATGCCTGATCGACATCGCCGATACGAAGCCGATGCCCATCCCCGCCCGCACCGCCTCCTTCACGCCTTCCACACCGGCGATCTCGAGCGCCACGCGCATCGCCACACCGCTGCGAGCAAACGCGCGCTCGACGATCTGCCGCACGCCCGAGCCGCTTTCGCGCAGTACCAGCGGGTAGCTGCCAAGCGATTCCAGGGTCTGCTGCTCAACAGCCGCTAATGGATGTCCGCTGGGTACGATGGCAACGATCTCGTCCTCGCGCCAGGGCGTAACACCGGTGCCCAGCGGCAATTCCTGGCCGGGTGGACCTTCGATCAAGGCAATGTCGACGCTGTCCAGCGCCGCGACGATTTCGGCTGTATTGCCGTGGGAAGTGGACACCACTACTTCGGGGTAGCGTGCGTGGAAGTCGGCAATCAAATACGGCAACAGGTAGCTGGCGGGCGTGGTGCTGGCGCCGATTCGCAACGTGCCGCGTTCCAGCCCGCGCATGGCCTCGCGCAACGCCTGGGCCTGGCGGAAGGTTTCACGCAGACGCTCGGCGTGGGCCAACAACTGTTCACCTGCCGCGGTCAGCCGCACACCTCGCCCGGCGCGCTGATATAGGGGCTCGCCAAACGCTTCTTGCAGCAGTTTGAGCTGGCCGGAGACAGCCGGCTGCGACAAATGCAAGGCCAGGGCCGCATGGCTGATGTTGCCATGCTCGGCAACGGTGGCGAAAGTTATCAGCTGTTCCGGGGTCATCCCATCAAAATATCAGCTGCACGGATACTTGGCATCCTGAATTACGATTTTTTATAAGCTTATAACCAAAATAAAATAGGCCCTGTCAAAACGCCTTTTCCGGAGGACTCACATGGCCACGGTTCCGTCCAACCCCGCCTTTGCCCCTACCCTCTCCACCCGAGGGCGGCTCAACGGCATTCTGTTCGTCGCGCTGTTTGCGTTCGCGGTCACCCAACTGGCCGCACTGCCTGCCATTGCCAACGTGGGCATCAGCCCGCTGATCGTCGGCATCGTCGCTGGCGCCTTGTACGGCAATGCCCTGCGTGACGGCGTACCCGCCAGCTGGGCAGCCGGCATCAACTTCTCTGCGCGCGGCCTGTTGCGCATCGCCGTGGCGTTCTTTGGGCTGCGCGTCAGCTTGCAGGAAATCGCCGAAGTCGGCTGGTCCGGGCTGACGGTGTCGCTGCTGGTGGTGGTCAGCACCCTGCTGATCGGCCTGTGGTGTGGCATGAAAGTGCTCAAGCTTGACCGCGACACTGCCTTGCTGACCGCCGCCGGCAGCGCGATCTGCGGCGCCGCCGCCGTGCTGGCGTTCGAATCGGCGCTGCGCAGCGCGCCGCACAAGAGCGCCATGGCGGTCGGCAGCGTGGTGCTGTTCGGCACCCTGTCGATGTTCCTCTACCCGCTGGCGATCAATGCCGGCTGGCTACACCTGGATACCCTGGGCGCCGGCCTGTTCCTCGGTGGCACGATCCACGAAGTGGCCCAGGTAGTCGGCGCGGCGAGCAACGTCAGCCCCGAAGCCACGCACATCGCAACGATCGTCAAGATGACCCGGGTAATGCTGCTGGTGCCGGTACTGCTGGTGGTCGGTCTGTGGATCAGCCGCTCGCGCCAGCCGGGCCAGGCTCAGGGCAACGGCCGCATCGCCATGCCCTGGTTCGCCTTCGGCTTCCTTGGCCTGGTGCTGGTGAACTCGCTGCAGGTCCTGCCAACCAGTGTGACCCAGGCGGTCAACAGCCTCGACACCTTCGCCCTGACCATGGCCATGACCGCGCTGGGCATGGAAACCCGCTTCAGCCAGATCCGCCAGGCCGGCCCGCGGGCGCTGGTCACCGGGGCTATTCTCAACCTGTGGCTGCTGGGTGGCGGCATGGCAATTACGCTGGGTGTGCAAAAGCTGTTCGCATGACTTATGGTGTTGGAAAGAAGGATGTTTTACCTGCACAGGAAAGACTTAGATGCCCCAACGCCATGTCATCAATGCATCCGTCAGCCCCAAAGGCAGCCTGGAGACGCTGTCGCAACGTGAAGTCCAGCAACTGAGCGAAGTCGGTACCGGTACGCTCTACACCCTGTTCCGCCAGTGCGCCCTGGCCATCCTCAACACCGGTGCGCACGTTGACAATGCCAAGACTATCCTCGAAGCCTACAAAGACTTCGAGGTGCGTATCCACCAGCAAGACCGTGGCGTGCGCCTGGAGCTGCTGAACGCGCCGGGCGACGCCTTCGTTGATGGCGAAATGATCGCCAGTACCCGCGAGATGCTGTTCAGCGCCCTGCGTGACATCGTCTACACCGAAAGCGAACTGGCCAGCCAGCGTATCGACCTGGAAAGCTCCCAGGGCATCACCGACTACGTCTTCCACCTGCTGCGCAACGCCCGCACCCTACGCCCAGGCGTGGAGCCGAAAATGGTGGTGTGCTGGGGCGGCCACTCAATCAGCAGTGAAGAGTACCAATACACCAAGAAGGTCGGCCACGAGCTGGGTCTGCGCAAGCTGGACGTCTGCACTGGTTGCGGCCCCGGCGTGATGAAAGGCCCGATGAAAGGCGCTACCATCGCCCACGCCAAACAGCGCATGCACGGCAGCCGCTACCTGGGCCTGACCGAGCCGGGCATCATCGCCGCCGAGGCGCCCAACCCGATCGTCAACGAACTGGTGATCCTGCCGGACATCGAGAAGCGCCTGGAAGCCTTCGTCCGTGTCGGCCATGGCATCATCATCTTCCCCGGCGGCGCCGGTACCGCCGAAGAGTTCCTCTACCTGCTGGGCATTCTCATGCACCCGGACAACCAGGACCTGCCCTTCCCGGTGGTACTGACCGGGCCGCGCAGTGCCGAGCCGTTCCTGCTGCAATTGCATGCCTTCGTCGGCGCCACCCTCGGCGAAGCCGCCCAGCGCCATTACCAGATCATCATCGATGACCCGGCCGAAGTGGCGCGGCACATGGTCGAAGGGCTCAAGGAGGTCAAGCAGTTCCGCCGCGAGCGCAACGACGCCTTCCACTTCAACTGGCTGCTGAAGATCGACGAGGGCTTCCAGCACCCGTTCGATCCGACCCACGCCAACATGGCTGAACTGGACCTGCGCCGGGAACTGCCGCCGCACGAACTGGCGGCCAACCTGCGCCGGGCGTTTTCCGGGATCGTCGCGGGCAACGTCAAGGACAAGGGCATCCGCCTGATCGAACAGCACGGGCCGTACCAGATCCGTGGCGACAGTGCAGTGTTGGAGCCGCTGGGACGCCTGTTGCAGGCGTTCGTCGACCAGCACCGGATGAAGCTGCCGGGTGGCGCGGCGTATGTGCCTTGCTATCAGGTTGTGACCTGAGACCATGGGGCCGCTTTGCGGCCCCATTGCTATCTGGCGGGACTCACTTCCGTGCGGTCAACCAACCGAATGCTGTCACGCCCGCCCCGCTTGGACTGATACAGCGCCACATCCCCCTGTTCAATCAACGCTGCCAGGCTCGCCGGCGGCTGGTCGAACAGACTGGCGCCGATGCTCAGGGTCACCGCCTGTGGGGTGGGCATGGCCTGCTCGGCAAATTGCTGGAATTGGCCGCGCAACACACTGCCCAGTTCCACCACCCGCTCACTGCTGGCAGCGCTGAGCAGAATGACGAACTCATCGCCCCCCAACCGCGCCGCCAGCGCCCGCTCCGGCAGCACCGTGCGAATCATTTCGCTCAGCGCGACAAGCAAGCGGTCACCGGCGGCGTGGCCGTGCAGGTCATTGACCAGCTTGAAGTTGTCGATGTCGATCAGCAGCAAGGCGCCAGGCCGGGCCGGGCTCACGTCCTTGAACAGGTGTGTGGCACGGACTTCCAGCGCGCGGCGGTTGTACAGTGCCGTCAAAGGATCGCGCGCGGCCAGGCGGGCAATCCGTTCTTCACGGCGATAGCGCACGGTACCGGTCATCGACAGGGCGATCAGCATGATGGCCATGGCCCCCTCGACCAGCGATATCTGGATGATCAGGCCACCAAAGGTGGCCAGGTCGATCAGCGTGCCGGGGGTGACTGCGATGATCGCCTTGGCCACGTAGAACAGGCCATGGATCATCAGCACATAACGCAACTGCACCGCCCCCACGCTCAGCGACTTGCCGTGCGGGCGCAGCAGCAAGCTACCCTTGAGCGTGAGCAGCGCCACCAGCAGCGAGTTGGCCATCAGCATGACTTTCGACCACTGCGGCCCCGGTGGCAGCAGCAACAAGGCGAACCACAGTGGCACAATCAACAGCCAGGCCCATGACAGCCGTGCCTGGGTAAACCTCACCACGCCCAGCAGGAAGAACGCGTGCGCCACCACCAGCAGCCCGTTGGCGAACCAGATACCGATCAGCAGCAAGCCGATGCCGCGCAGCAGGGCCAGGGTCGAGCCGACCGTGATGGTGGCGAAACCGGCACTCCAGAACAACAGCGAAGGTTCGCGGACACTGCGCCATTCGATCGCCAGATACAGCGCAGCGGCGGCGGCCAAGGCAACGGTGATGGTCAGCATCGTGGGTGGATCAAGCGCCATAGACGGATTGGCCTGTCGGGTTAACAAAGAAAAGGCGTGATTGTATGCGCTTGAGACGAGTTTTCAGAGGGACGAAGCGACGCGCTGCATGCAAATGAATGTAACGCGTCAAGGCACGACCCGCTCCGTGGCCATTGCCGCCTCCATCAAGCGCACCAACGCCTGGTCTTCCACAGGCTCACTGAGCAGGAAACCCTGCACCTCATGACACTGGTCGACGCAGAGCAGCGCCAGCTGTTGCTCGGTTTCGACGCCCTCGGCGGTCACCGTCATGCCCAAGGCATTACCCATGTTGATGATAGCCTGTACCACGCTGCGATCTCTGTCGCTTTTGCCCAGCGCCTGCACGAAACGCTTATCAATCTTGATACTGTCGAACGGGTAAGTGCGCAGGTAGCCGAGTGACGAATAGCCGGTACCGAAATCGTCCATGTTCATGCGCACGCCCAATTCCTTGAGCGCATTCATGGTGTGCAGCGCGCCTTCGACATCGTTGAGCATGACGTTCTCGGTGATTTCCAGCTCCAGGCGGTGCGCCGGCAGGCCGGTATGTTTGAGCGCTTCGGCAACGTCGCGCACCACATCGCTGCGGCGAAATTGCACAGGCGACACGTTCACTGAAACCATCACCTCCAGCGGCCAGGCGCGGGCGCGGTTGCAGGCGTCGCGCAGTACCCAGTTGCCCAACTGCACGATCAGGTCCGACTCTTCGGCCAGCGCAATGAAGCGGTCAGGGCGCAGCAGGCCGAGGCGCGGGTGATGCCAGCGCACCAATGCCTCAGCGGACGCCACCGTGATGCCATCGACCCTGAAGCGCGGCTGAAAATGCAACACCAGCTCATTACGCGGGATCCCTTCGCGCAGTTCACGTTCGAGGGCGCGCTTTTCCAGCAACGCGGCATTGAGCTGCGCCGAAAAGTAGCGCCAAGTATTCTTGCCGGCCTGTTTCGCATTGTACAGGGCAACGTCGGCATAGCGGATCAGATCGCCCGCTGTGCCGGGATAATCGGCCGAAAGCACCACGCCGAGACTCGCACCGACCTGCGCGCTATGGCCATCCAGCTTGATGGGTTGGCGCAACGTCTGGATCAGCCGACTGCAGAAACGGTCCACGTCCTCGCGCTGGCCAGGGCGCGCCAGTACCACGATGAATTCATCCCCGCCCAGGCGGGCTACCAGGTCGCTATCGCGGGTCACGTGCCCCAGGCGCTGGGCGACTTCCATCAACACTGCATCGCCGGCCGGGTGGCCAAGGCTATCGTTGATCGGTTTGAAGTTGTCCAGATCGAGCATAAGCAGCGCCAAGGGAACGGGCGCGTCTTGTTCGAGAAAACGGAACAACTTGTTGCGATTGGGCAGGCCCGTGAGGGCATCGTGCATGGAAAGGTGCTGAATCTGCGCGTGGGCGGCTACTTCATCGGTGATGTCGCTGCAGGTGCCGCGAAAGCCTTTGCAGATGCCCTGTTCGATGATCGGTCGCGCCGCGATTCGACATTCACGCCGCTGGCCTCGGCGGTCGCGATAGTGGCAGCGCAGGTTAGCGCTCGATTCGCTGGCGGCGAGGCCGTGCAGCCAGGTTTCGATGTGGCAGGTTTCGCACTCCAGCAGTTGGTTGAGAGAGCGCTGCAGCCATTGTTCGACATCATGCCCGGTCAACTCGGCGAAGCGAGCCGACAAATAGGTCATGCGTTGCTGGACATCGGTTTCCCAGATCCAGTCCGAGGCAGCCTCGGCCACCGCCTTGAAACGTGCCTCGCTGGTTTCCAGCGCGTTCCTGGAAGCCGCCAGCTGGCGGTGGCCGCGGTCGATGCCGGCACTGGCGCGCATCGCATGGCGGGCGAACCCGGCCATGAACAAGGCGATAACCAGCACGGCCAGGGCCAGCGGCAGCACCACTTTGCGAAGCAGTTCCGTGCCGGGCTGCTCGATATGCCAGGTCAAGGCATGGCCGCTGCCGTCGAGCGGCAGATAGCCGCGCTCGGCCTCGAACTTCCCTGCGGTGGGAACGGTGAAATCCGCCAGGCCCACCGTCTTGGCCAGGGCGTCGAGCATGGCCGGGTCGAATGCGCGGACAAACACCAGAACCGCAGTGGGCGTTGGCAGATGGTGTGGCAAGGACGGTGGCCGAATGACCGCTGCAGTAAACAACGCCGGCTGGCCTCGGAACAACAAATAGCCGGATGCGGCCTGCTCCTGCTCGGCGGCCTTGCGCGCCTGTTGCCGTACGCGGGCGCTGCTGGCGCTGTAGCGCTCGAAACGCTGCGCGCTCAGCTGCCCATCAATTACCGCGTAAAGGGTGCCATCGTCATCCAGCACAAATACGCCCTCGTAGCCATCTTCGCTGTAGAGGGTCTGCCCGACGTTGTCTTCTTCGTAGGCCCAGTGGCTGTTCACCGGGCCGGCCAAGTGGTCGTAAGCGGCCTGCCAGAAAGCATGGGTCAGTAAAAAGCTGCGCTCGGCTTTCTGCAATTGAACCAATGCCGACTCGGCGAGAAAACGGCTCTGTGCCTGCTCTCGCTCATCCAGGGTCTGGGCGATGCGATATAACGAGACCAGGCCCAGCAGCAGAGCCAGGATCAGCACGCCAAAGAAAGCCAGGGTGAGCTGGCGGATCACATGGCTGCGCGGCGAGCCATTGCCAAGGGTTGCATCCATTCGGGGCGAGCCTTTTGCCAGGGAATTATCAAAGTTGACTGACAATCGGCTGGCAATGATCGCAACAACTGACGACTGGTGCGCCGCAGCGCCGACCTCAGAGCACGCGTTTGATCAACGGTTCCAGTCGGCTGTAGCGCAGGCGCCGCAAGAACTTGCGCACTTCCTTGGGGTGCTCGGCCTGCGCGCCCAATTCATCCGCCGCACCGATCTGCGGTGCATGCCGGCGAATGCTCTCAAGCTCCACCGCTCGCGGCACCAGCCACTGGCCGTGCGGGTCGTCGATCAACAAGCCGTTTTCCAGGTCCAGGTTGAACCCGCGTGGATTGAGGTTGTTGCCGGTCAGCAGCGAATAGCGCTGGTCGACCCACACCCCCTTGGCATGGAAGGTATGCCCCGGGTCGTTCCAGACACGCACCAGCAATTGGCCGCTGGTGATGGCAGCGTGGCGCCGCCGGGCAAAGGCGCGCAGGGTGTCTTCGTAAAGGTAGGGCAAGGCACCGCTGGCGCTGAACGGTTCGCCCGGGGCGATATAGAAGTCGTTGGCGGTACGGTGGCCGACAATCAGTTCGATCCGCACCCCTCGTTCAAGGGCTTGGTCGATCTCGCGCATCACCACCCTTGGTGGGTTGAAATACGGCGTACTGATGATGATCTGCGCACGTGCCGCCGCCAGCAATGCGCACAGCGTGCGGTTGAGCGGATTGCCACGGCCGACGCCAAGCAGCGGAATCACCCGCAGCCCCTGCTCCGGGGTGGCTGCGGGTGCTTCATAGGCCATGCGCCGCAAGCGTGCCCGCAGGCGCCGGATGTCGCCACGCAGGTTGCGGGTTTCGGGTGGCGCGGGCAGGTCCAGGCGCGGTGTGGCGGTGTGGTGAAGCAGGCGCCGCACGAGGTCGACCATGGCATCGGCCAGCCCCGGCGACTGGAACAGGTGGTAGCGATCCAACCGGTAGCGATCGAACCGGTGCAGGTAAACATTGTTGAGGCTGGCGCCGGTGTAGATCACGCAGTCATCGATCACGCTGCCTTTCAGGTGCAGCACGCCAAACAGCTCGCGGGTTTGTACCGGCACGCCATGGATTACCACATCCAGCCCACGCAGCTGGCGCTGGGCCTGGTACCAGGCGGCATTGCCGGGCTGACGCCCTGCCCCCAGCAGGCCGCGCCGGGCACGAAACCAGTCGACCACGATGACGATCTCCAGGCCTGGCCGCGCGGCCTTTGCCAGGTACAGGGCATCGAGCACTTCCTGCCCGGCCTGGTCCTCCTGCAGGTACAGAGCAACGATGACGATGCGCCGGGCCGCCGACGCGATGCGCTCGAGCAGGCAGGCGCGGTAGGCCGCCGCATCCGGCAGCACCTGGATGGCCTCGGGCGCAATGGCGAAACCTGGCAGCACCGCCAGCATGGATTCGGGGTTCACGTCGTTTCACCTTCTGTTTGCATGCAGGTCCACTCCTGTAGGCCCAGCTTGCACAGGAAGCGCGCAATGGTCCACCCGTTCTTGCGCCAAACCTGGGGCGCAAAGCACCCCAGGTTGGTACGACGCTATTTCAGATCAAAACGATCGAGCTCCATGACTTTCACCCAGGCCGCAACGAAGTCCTTGACGAACTTGTCCTTGCCGTCGCTGCTGCCATACACCTCGCTCAGCGCCCGCAACTGGGCATGCGAGCCGAATACCAGGTCGACACGGCTGCCCGTCCACTTCACCTGCCCGGTCTTGCGATCCCGGCCTTCGAAGGCTTCGTTGTCATCTGAGGTCGGCTTCCACTCCACGCCCATGTCCAGCAGGTTGCGGAAGAAGTCGTTGCTCAGGGTGCCCGGCTTGTCGGTGAACACGCCATGCTTGCTGCCGCCATGGTTGGCGCCGAGCACCCGCAGGCCGCCAATCAGCGCGGTCAGCTCGGGCGCGGTGAGGGTCAGCAGCTGGGCCTTGTCCAGCAGCAGTTTCTCGGCCTTGACGCTGTAACGGGCCTTGGTGAAGTTGCGGAAGCCGTCGGCCAATGGTTCGAGCACGGCGAACGACTCGACATCGGTCTGCTCCTGAGAAGCGTCGACACGGCCCGGGCGGAAGGCTACGTTCCCGGTATATCCAGCATCCTTGGCCGCCTTCTCGACAGCGGCGGTACCGGCCAGCACGATGAGGTCGGCCAGGGAGACCTTCTTGCCGCCGTTGTTGAACTCGCGCTGAATGTTCTCCAGCGCCGCCAGCACCTTGTCCACGCCCTGGTTGGCAGCCCAGCCCCTCTGCGGTGCCAGGCGCACACGGGCGCCGTTGGCACCACCACGCTTGTCGGAACCACGGAAAGTCGAGGCTGAAGCCCAAGCCGTGGAAACCAGCTCGCCCACGCTCAGGCCCGAGGCCAGGATCTTGGCCTTGAGCGCAGCGATATCCTGCTCGCTCAACGGTGCCTGATCGGCTTTGGGCAGCGGGTCTTGCCACAGCAGTTCTTCACTGGGCATTTCCGGCCCGAGATATCGCGCCAATGGCCCCATGTCGCGGTGGATCAGCTTGTACCAGGCACGGGAGAACGCGTCCGCCAACTGCTCGGGGTTGTCCTTGAAGCGCCGGGCGATCGGCTCGTAGATCGGGTCGAAACGCAGGGCCAGGTCGGAGGTGAGCATGGACGGTGCGTGTTTTTTGCTCGGGTCGTGGGCATCCGGCACGGTGCCAACGCCTTTGCCCTCTTTCGGCCGCCACTGGTGAGCGCCGGCCGGGCTCTTGGTCAGTTCCCATTCGAAGTTGAACAGGTTGTTGAGGTACTCGTTGCTCCAGCGGGTCGGGGTCGAGGTCCAGATCACCTCCAGGCCACTGGTGATGGTATCGCCCCCCTTGCCGGTGCCGAATTTATTGGCCCAGCCCAGGCCTTGCTGCTCAAGCCCGGCGGCTTCCGGTTCGGCGCCGACGTTGTCCGCAGGGCCGGCACCGTGGGTCTTGCCGAAAGCATGGCCACCGGCGATCAGGGCCACGGTTTCTTCGTCGTTCATGGCCATGCGGCCGAAGGTTTCGCGGATGTCCTTGCCCGATTTAACTGGGTCGGGCTCACCTTCCGGGCCTTCCGGGTTGACGTAAATCAGGCCCATCTGCACAGCGGCCAACGGGTTTTCCAGGTTGCGCTCGGCAGACAGGTCGCGGTTCTGTTCCTCGCCATGCTTGGCCGGCTCGGCCACCAGGTCGCCCTGTCCAGGCGGCTGGGCCTTTACCTGGTCCTTGCCGTAGCGGGTGTCACCGCCCAGCCAGACCTTTTCCGAGCCCCAGTACACGTCTTCGTCCGGTTCCCACACATCGGCGCGGCCGCCGGAAAAACCGAAGGTCTTGAAGCCCATCGATTCCAGGGCAACGTTGCCGGTGAGCACGATCAGGTCGGCCCAGGAGATCTTGTTGCCGTACTTCTGCTTGATCGGCCACAGCAGGCGCCGGGCCTTGTCCAGGCTGACGTTGTCGGGCCAGCTGTTGAGCGGGGCGAAGCGCTGCTGGCCAGAGCCTGCGCCACCGCGGCCATCACCGATGCGGTAGGTGCCAGCGCTGTGCCAGGCCATGCGGATGAACAACGGGCCATAGTGGCCGAAGTCGGCCGGCCACCAGTCCTGGGAGTCGGTCATCAAGGCGGTCAGGTCTTGTTTCAACGCCTGGAAGTCGAGGCTCTTGAACGCCTTGGCATAGTCGAAGTCCGGGTCGGGGCTGGACTTGGACGAGTGTTGGTGGAGGATTCTGAGGTTGAGCTGGTCAGGCCACCAGTCACGGTTGGTGGTACCGCCACCTGCGGTTTGATGGAACGGGCATTTCGATTCGTTCGACATCTGCTATTACCTTTGGGTCGGTTATCCAGATTTCCGGTCTATGCCAGGTGTTCTTTCAGCCGAGCACATGGGCTCATGCCTACCCCTCATCAGGTCAGGTCGGTCACGTTCCGACACGGGGCTGGCGAAGCTGTCACGGTGTGGCGGCAGGGTCTTGCATACACGTGCTCAGGCGCCGCCTGCATGCGCAATTCGCAGGGCCAGAGTCAAGACTAGCCGAGCTTGGGCAGACTTCTAATAGAGTGGCTATTAGGGGGTGATAGGTTGGCTCTGTTACAGGTCCGCACATCCATACAAGGCACAAGGGCCAGCGCCGTGCTTCAATACCCCGCCCCCTCCTTGCCGTGAGCCAAGCACCATGAACCGCAACGACCTGCGCCGCGTCGACATGAACCTGCTGGTGCTTTTTGAAGCCCTGATGATCGAACGCAACCTCACCCGCGTCGGCGAAAAGCTGTTCATCACCCAATCCACCGTCAGTGCCGCCCTCGCCCGCCTGCGCGAACTGTTCGACGACCCGCTGCTGATCCGCAGCGGCCGGGCCATGGAGCCCACCCCGCGCGCGATGCAGATTTTCGCCGAGCTCGGCCCGGCCATGGATGTGATTTCATCGGCGATCAGCCGCGCCCGGGAATTCGACCCGGCCAACAGCTGCAACGTGTTCCGCCTGGGTCTCTCCGACGATGCCGAGTTCGGCCTGTTCCCGGCCCTGCTTCAGGCCCTGCGCGAGGAAGCACCAGAGATCAGCGTGGTGGTGCGCCGGGCCAACTTCCTGCTGATGCCAAGCCTGCTGGCCAGCGGCGAGATCTCGGTCGGCGTCAGCTACACCACCGACCTGCCCGCCACTGCCAAGCGCCGTAAACTGCGCGATATTGGCGTACGCGTGCTGCGCGCCGACGACCGCCCAGGCCCGCTGACGCTCGACGAATACTGCGCCAGGCCACATGTGATGGTGTCGTTCTCAGGTGACATGAGCGGCAATATCGACCTGGACCTGGCGCGCATCGGCCGCTGCCGCAAGGTGGTGCTGGCGGTGCCGCAGTTCGGCAGCCTGCGCGCCCTGCTGCGCAACACCGAGATGATCGCTACCGTGCCGGACTACGCCGCCTGTGCCCTGGCCGACGACGGCAGCCTGCGCGCCGACCCGGCGCCGTTCGAGATCACCGAGGCGGAGTTGTCGATGGTCTGGAGCGGCGCCCAGGACAACGACCCGGCCGAGCGCTGGCTGCGCGAGCGGATTCTGCAGTTCATGGCCCGGTAGCGGTTCACTTACTACGCTGCATCCAGGCGGCACCCAGCCCACTCAAGCAGATGATGGCAATGCCCGCCAAGCTCGCACTGTCCGGCACCTGGCCGTAGATCAGCAGCCCCAGCAACCCGGCAAACACGATCTGGCAGTAGCTGAACGGCGCCAACAATGCGGGCGCGGCATGGCGGAAGGCCTGGGTCAGCAGCAAATGCGCGCTCATGCCGAAGCCCCCTAACGCCAGCATCAGCAATGCATGGTCCCAACGCGGCAGTTCCCAGAAGAACGGCACCAGCGCACTCATCACCAGGGTGTTGCACAGCCCAGCGTAGAAATTGCTGGTGGTCGGGCTGTCGTAGGCCGAAAGGATGCGCGTCAGCAACTGATAGAAGCAGAACCCCAGCGCCGAGCCAAACGGGTACAGGATGGCCGGCGTAAACATCGCGCCGCCGGGGTGCACTACCACCAGCACGCCGATGAAGCCCAGCACCACCGCTACCCATTGCCCTGCAGTCACCCGCTCCTTGAGCAACGGCGCCGACAGTGCGGTGACCAGCACCGGGGCGAGAAAGTTGACCGAAGTCGCCTCGGCCAGCGGCAGGTATTGCAGGCCAGTGGTGAACAGCAGGCTGGTGCTGAGCAGGCTCAGCGCTCGCAAGGTCTGCAGCACCGGGCGCCGGGTGCGCAATACATTGAGGCCGGACTTGGGCAGGAAGATCCCGGCCATCAGCAAGGTGTGCACCACATAGCGGGCCCACACCACCATGACGATCGGGTACAGGCCACCAAGGAATTTGGACAAAGCATCGTGGCTGGCGAACAGGAGCGTCGCCACCACTACCAGAACGATGCCGCGCAGGGGGTGATTGACTCCGGACAGCGGTGTGCTGGAACTCATGGCGTTCTCGATGGCGGCGCGGCGGCATGCAGCGCCAGGTGAAGGCAGGTGCGACAGCAGGGATTCTAGAAGAGATACGACGACTTGAGAAAGGCCAATTGACGCGCCGGTTCAGGGCGCGATGTTTTCCGTTCGCTGATCGACCACTTTTGCGGGTGGTGAGCTCGGGCTTTGCGCCGGACTGGGATAGCTGAGCATCTGGGGCCGCTTTGCGGACCCGCTGGCACTCAACCCGCCGCCACAGCCACTTGCTTCAACCGCTCGCCCGCCGGTACCGGCCGCCCATACAGATACCCCTGGAAGTGCGAGCAACCCTCTGCCCTCAGGCGCTGCATCTGCTCTTCAGACTCGACCCCCTCGGCCGTGGTCTTGATCATCAGGCTGTTGGACAGCTCGGTGATCGCTCGAATGATCGACATTGCCTCACGGCTCTCGCACATATCATGCACGAACGACTTGTCGATCTTGATCCGATCGAACGGGAACGAACGCAGGTAACCCAGCGACGAATACCCGGTACCGAAGTCATCCAGCGAGATCGACACGCCCAGGTCCTTCAGCGCGCGCAAGGTGCGCACATTCTCTTCGCTGTTGCCGAGCAATACCGACTCGGTGATTTCCAGCTCCAGGCGCCGCGCCGGCAGGCCCGAGTCGGCCAGGGCCAGCGCCACGGTCTGCACCAGGTTGGCATTCTTGAACTGCACCGGCGACAGGTTGACCGACACCGTCTGCTCACTGTCCCAGGTGGCCGCCTCCTGGCACGCCAGGTTGAGCGCGCGGATACCCAGCTCGTGGATCAGCCCGGTCTCTTCGGCGATGGGGATGAAGTCCATCGGCATGACCATGCCCCGGGTCGGGTGTTCCCAGCGCAGCAGCGCCTCGTAACCGGTCACGCTGCTGGTCCGTTGATCCACCACCGGCTGGTAATGCAGGTGCAACTGGCCCAGGTGCAACGCGGTGCGCAGGTCGGTTTCCACCAGCCGGCGCTGGCGCGCGGCGACATCCAGCTCAACCTGGAAGCACTCATAGCGATTGCGCCCGTTGCGCTTGGCCTCGTACAACGCCATGTCGGCATAGCCCAGCAGTTGCTCGGCCTGTTCGTTGTCATCGGGCGCGATGGCGATGCCGATGCTCACGCCAACGGTAAACTGGTGGCCCTCGATCTGAAACGGCGGGCAGACCGCGTCGATCAGACGCTGCGCGGTATTGCAGGCGGCATCGCGGTCATCCAGGTGGGTAAGCACCACGGCGAACTCGTCGCCGCCCAGGCGGGCCAGGGTGTCGTGTTCACGCAATTCGCGGCGCAAGCGCTTACCCAGGGCGCGCAGTAGCTTGTCGCCGAAGGCATGGCCGAGGGAGTCGTTGATGTTCTTGAAATTGTCCAGGTCCAGGCACAACGCTGCAGTCAGCTTGTCGCCCTCGTGGCCGCGCACCAGCGCCTGCTTGAGCCGCTCGTTGAACAGCGTGCGGTTGGGCAGGCCGGTCAGCGCGTCGTGATGCGCCATGTGGTGGATCTGCGCGTGGGCGGCCAGCTCTTCGGTGGCATCTTCGGCGACGAACAGCACGTAGTCGGCCTGGCCTTCTCGATGCTGGCTGAGCAGTGCACGGCTGCGCAGCGTACGTGGCCCGCAGGCGGTATCGACGCGGGTTTCAGCGGCGTAGCCCTTGGCATTGCGGGCGCCGCGGCTGAGCTGTTGCTCCAGGTAATCGGCAGCGGCCGGCGCGAGGCATTGGCCCGGGAGCTGGCCGATCATGCTGCTGCCACGCCCGCCGAACAGGCGCTCGGCCTGCTGGTTGGCCAGCAGGATGCGCTGGCTTTCCAGGTCCTGGACAATGACGCTGGCGGGAATATTGGCGATCACCGAATCGAGGAACTGCGACAGCTTGGTCATCTCCTGGCTGTACTGCTCGGCCAGTTCCTTGGCCTGCAACAACTCCAGCTCCTGTTGGCGGCGCTCCGAAATGTCGCGGGTGACCTTGGCGAAACCGACCAATTGGCCGTTGTCATCGCGCACGGCATCAATCACCACATGAGCGTGAAACGCGCTGCCATCCTTGCGCAGGCGCGAGCCGACTTCCTCGAAGCGACCGGTGTGGCGCGCCTGCTCCAGGTTCTGCTCGGGCAGGCCAGCGGCGCGCTCGGCTTCGCTGTAGAACAGCGAGTAATGCTTGCCAACGATTTCGTCGGCAAGGTACCCCTTGGCCCGTTGGGCGCCAGGGTTCCAGTTGGCGACAATACCGTCGGGGGTGAGCAGGTAGATGGCATAGTCCACCACGCTTTGAATCAACAGCCGGTACATGATGTCGGGGCTTGCGACTAGCGACATGAAATTTACCTGAACCTGCAGCGCGCACGAAAAGGAGCCCCAGCCCAGAGCGGCTGAGTCTTGATCAGAAGTGCTGGCATTATGCCGCGTAGGTTGATTTTGTGAAGTGGTTCACAAAATTTTGCTGCTCGCTCAATGCAGCGCGGCGGTGACCTTGTAGGTCAGCAGGTTGGGATCGTCGTCCAGCACGATTTGCTGCACCCGCCGTGGCAGGTCGGCCACCACGGCCGTGCAAAAGGCGACGGCCACGGGGTCCGGCGCGTAACAGCGCAGCAGCCAATCGCCCGGGGCACTGAGCATCTGTTGCGCCACGGCGCGGCCGATGCCCTGGCGACGATAGCGCTTGAGGATGAACAGATCGGCCAGTTCACTGGCGTCGAAGCCTGGTAGCTCGCTGCGCTCGACCAGCACGAAACCGGCAATGAAGCCGTCCACCAGCACCAGGCTGGCGCTCCAGCCTGCGGACAGCCAGTAGCGCTGCAGGTGCTCCTCATGGACGTAGAAGCGCCCATCCACCTCGACATCTTCCTGCTCCCAATCAGAGGATTCGTAGGCGTAGAACTGATAGAGGTTGCGGATCAGTTCGGCCTGGTCGGCGGTGGTCGGGAGCAGTTCGATGGGCAGCATGATGGGCTCGGATGAAAAAGCGATTCTAGGCTGTGTACGAAAAGTTTGAAACGCAGGTTAGGCAAGGCAAAAACCGGCGAGGAAGCGGAGTGGACTGGTTGTCAATGAGCTTTCCGAGCCGGTTTTTAACGCAGCATAACCAAGTTTCAAGCGATTTCGTACATAGCCTAGGGCTGGTGCTCTGTAATTATCGCTGCAACTGCCTCAATCTCAACCAACATCCCATCCAGCGCCAAGCGCGGTACCGGGATCAGTGTGCAGGTCGGCTTCATGTGCGCACCCCAGGCCCGATCGGCCTCGGCCACCCACTGGCGCAAGCGTTCTTCGCTGTGGTCGACGATCAGCAAGGTCAGCTTGCACACCTGGTCAAGCCGAGCCCCTTTAGAGGCAAGGGCCGTCTCGACATTGGCCAGTGCGCGGCGTGCCTGCTCGGCGAACAGCGGCGACAACTGGCCTTCGGTATCTTCGCCCCCTTGCCCGGCAACGAACAGCAACCGGCTGCCGGCGCGTACTTCGGCCACATGGGAATAGGCATTGCCGCTGGGGTCGTACAAGCCTTGCGGGTTGGACAGCTGGAAAGCAGGGATCATGGCGCGCTCCGTCGTGTAAATGAGCACCCGAGTCTGCGACCTTGAGTTAACTGGAGGTCAAGCCGCGTGTAGGTCATTTCTATACGATCGGTCAAACGGACCAACACCGCGTATGTTTGCCCTGCGTGATTTGCTCGTTAGATTGCAGTCTCCGGCACGGAGGCCAGCACTCAGCCAAGGACATTCCATGAGCCAAACACACGCGTTCCAACTGTCGTACACCATCAGCCCTATCAAAAGGATTCATGAACCCGAAGCCGAAAAGGCGCGTGCACACATGCGCGAGAAGATGGGCTGGGCCACCGTCGATGACGTACAGACCACGCTGCTCGGCGAAATCCCCCTGGCGTCGGGTACCCAGACCGAAAAACGCCACGAGGCCCGTAACTGGGTGCGCAAGCAGCTCAGGACCGCGTTCAAGTCGCTGGAGGTCGAACACCTGATCAACTTCTCGGGGAGCTTGATGGTCAGCAGCTTGACCGAGGCCATCGAGGTGGACATTCCCTGACAAGCACCACAGGCATCAGGCACCCAGCACCTGATGCCTTGCCCCTCATTTTTCCTGCAGCACCGCCCTGCCCTTCACCGCTCGCGGCCCGCGCCACGCCCAGAACAGCAACCCGGGGAACGGTGCATAGACCACAAAGACGATCCACAGCATCTTGCGCTCGGCGCGCCGATCGCTGCCGATGATGTGCCAGATGGCGAAGATCTCCAGCAGGATGACCACGGCCGCGACAATGATCCAGATTGTTCCGATTTCCATGAGCACTCTCCCGTTGGCATGTACTGGGTTGGGTAACTGCTCGCGGTGAGGGTTCATTCGGATATCCTGTCTGCACCCGCCCACTTGCCTCAACACGACCTTGAACACGACACTCCCACCCTGGCGATTGTCTTTCCCTCGGCCACCCGCCACACTCTCACGGCCAGCCAGGAAGCGGAGTCCAGAGTGCCCACCCCACGTCAGTTCAGTAAGAAGACTAGCACCAGCAACATGCTGCGGCTCAAATCCGTGGCCGGCAGCCCGCAAGCGCCCTACCGGGTCGACTTCGTCCTGCTCAAACACTTCTCGATGGCGAGCTTCACCGTGGCCATGGACGTGCTGGTCACCGCCAACCTGCTGCGCGCCGACAGCTTCGCATTCACCCCCCTGTCGCTGGACGGCGATCGGGTGCTGAGCGACCTGGGCCTGGAGCTGGTAGCCACCGAGCTTGCCGCCAGCGAATTGAAGGAACTCGACCTGCTGATCGTCTGCGGTGGCTTGCGTACCCCGCTCAAGTACCCCGAACTCGACCGCCTGCTGGATGACTGCGCCGCCCACGGCAAAGCATTGGGCGGGCTGTGGAACGGTGCCTGGTTCCTCGGCCGCGCCGGGGTGCTGGACGACTATGGCTGCAGCATCCACCCCGAACAGCGCGCCAGCCTGTCCGAGCGCAGCCCGCAAACGCGCATCACCCCGGCCAGCTTCACCCTCGATCGCGACCGCCTCAGCGCCGCCAGCCCCAACGGCGCCATGGAGCTGATGCTCGGCCTGGTGCGCCGCCTGTATGGCGACGGCCTGGCCGAAGGCGTCGAAGAAATCCTGTCGTTCTCCGGCGCACGCTATCGCCAGGTCGGCCCAGGCGCGAAAAAGTCCATGAGCCTGCACCTGCGCACCATCGTCGAGCTGATGGAGAACAACCTCGAAGAAACCCTCAGCCTCGACCAGCTGGCCGCCTACAGCGACCGCTCACGCCGGCAGATCGACCGCCTGTTCCAAGCCCAGCTGGGCACCTCGCCGCGGCGCTACTACATGGAACTGCGCATCACCAAGAGCCGCCGCCTGCTGCAATACTCCGACCTGTCGGTGATGGAAGTGGCGGTGGCCTGCGGCTTCGTCTCGGTGTCGCATTTCAGCAAGTGCTATGCGGCCTACTTCGGCTACCCGCCGTCGCGCGAACAACGGCTGGGCGAGTGAAGGGCCTTCAGACCTTGATGTAGCGCATCACCGCTTCGCAGATCACCGCCTTGTGGCGCAGCTTGATCTGCTCGTCGAGCAGGTCGATCTGGAAGATGTCGCCAAAGGTGTGACGGTTCGACACCCGATAGAAGCAGAACGAGCTCATCAGCATGTGCAGGTCGATCACCTCGATGCCCGGGCGGAACACGCCCTCCTGCACACCGCGCTGCAGCGTGCGGCCCAGGGCCTGTAGAACCAGGCTGCTCATCTCGCGAATGACCGGGGTTTTCTTCACGTACTCGCCGTAGTGGATGTTTTCGTTGCAGACCATGCGCACGAAATCAACGTTGCGGTCGTGGTGGTCGAAGGTGAACTCGGTCAGACGCTGGATCGCCTGCACGGCCGGCAGCGACTCCAGGTCCAGGCGATGCTCGGTCTTGCGGATGTCACCGTACAGCTTGACCAGGCACTCGACGTACAGCTGCTCCTTGCTGCCGAAGTAATAGTAGATCATGCGCTTGGAGGTGGCCGTGCGCTCGGCGATGGCATCCACCCGCGCCCCGGCCAGGCCCTGCTGGACGAACTCGTTGATGGCGGCCTGGAGGATGTCCTCGCGGGTTTTCTCGGGGTTGTTCTTGCGCGATTTGCGTGTCCCTTCGGTCTCGGGCTGGCCGAGGGGGGCTACGGGGTGGCTCATGGCTGCTCACGGGATGTTTATTGGGATTTGCCGGGGATTATCCGTGAGGTAGGCGGCGCAGGGAAGCGCGCTGTTGGTCGAGTGGTCAGGATTGGGGCATGAATTATTGAGGCACATGGTAGCGGTTTGAACTTATCGATAGGTGCTGCCCCCTAATCCTGCGTTAGGCCCACAGCTAAATCACAGGAAGGTTTCCAACCATGAAGCGTGAACAGATCGAAGGGATTGTAGAAAAGGCTGCAGGCAAGGCACAGAGTGCGGCGGGACAGTTGTTCGAAGACCCGTCCCTGGAATCCGAGGGTGATGCGCGCCAGGCGTCGGGGCAGCTTACGAAGAGCTATGGTGATGCGGTGAACACTGTATCCACCTTCGTGAGGGAGAAGCCGCTCACTGCACTCGCAGTGGGCGCAGGTATTGTGCTGGTGCTGAATCGCCTGCTACGTCGCTGAGCCCTCCCCGTGGGAGCAACTGTCTTCCACAAAACTTAGAAAGCTGCGCGATCCCTGTGGGAGCGGGCTTGTCCCGCGAACACGGGCGAAGCCCGTGCCATCCA
>NZ_JBVJLI010000016.1:0-152732 GCF_055584805.1 Pseudomonas sp. NPDC090752
GGCGAAAACCGCGTCCAAGCCTCAAATGTGTAAACCATGTCCCCGGTTTACTATGTAAACGATGTCTCCGGTCGTACACCCGCGAAGAGGCCGGCACGGAATTACTGTTGACCAATGGACTGCAAATACTCCGACCGGTCATCACTACGCTGCGCCACGCAGGTATTCCAAGCCGCCTCAAAAGCCTTGCTCCCAGGCTTCTCGGCATAGGTCTCGACCTTGCAATCAGCATCCCGCAACTGCGCCCACAGCTTCTCGGCCGCCTCCATCCGCGCGCTGAGCGCCGTGGCTTTGTCCGCTTCATCGGCATACTGGTCGCGAATACGCTGGATCAGGTCATCGTACGCCGACTTGAGCTCGCGCTCGGCAGTCTGCTTGTTGAACGCCGCGCAGGCATAGGTCTGCTGGTCGCTGTCGACGTTGTCGCAGGGCGTGCTTTCTTCCTCGCCAGCGTGAACGCCGCCAACGACTGCCAGCAGCACCAGCCATGCCAATGATTTCATCCTTATTCTCCTCAACAGGCGGACCAATCGCAGGGATTCTCGCTCAGCCGGGGGCAGGGCGATAGCTCCCTGACGAAATGTTCATGAACGTGCCGAAAAGGTCGTTATCGAGACTGTCTCTCATCCCCGAACGCCGTGCCAGACACGCTCATGTCGCGCATTGACGCTTTCGGCAAACCCCCTGTCGTTTTTGCATCGGGGCGCCTCGAAGCACAGGCATATGCTGGCCCCAAAGCGCCGGCAATAAGGTTTGGCGCCAAACCATTCAATAAAAGGGGACAGCCTGATGAGCCCAGCCGAATTACACGCCGACAGCATCGTCATCGACGGTTTGATCATTGCCAAATGGAACCGCGAGCTGTTCGAAGACATGCGCAAAGGCGGCCTGACTGCAGCCAACTGCACGGTGTCGGTGTGGGAAGGGTTCAAGGCCACCGTCGACCAGATTGCCGCCAGCCAGAAGCTGATCCGCGACAACGGCGACCTGGTGATGCCGGTGCGCACCACCGCCGACATCCGCAAGGCTAAAGAGCTGGGTAAAACCGGCATCCTCTTCGGCTTCCAGAATGCCCACGCTTTCGAAGACCAGATCGCCTACGTCGACGTGTTCAAGCAGCTGGGCGTGGGCATCGTGCAGATGTGCTACAACACCCAGAACCTGGTCGGCACCGGCTGCTACGAGCGTGACGGCGGGCTGTCTGGCTTCGGTCGCGAGATCGTCGCCGAGATGAACCGCGTCGGCATCATGTGCGACCTGTCCCACGTGGGCTCGAAAACCTCCGAAGAAGTGATCCTCGAATCGAAAAAGCCGGTGTGCTACTCGCACTGCCTGCCGTCGGGCCTGAAAGAACACCCGCGCAACAAGTCGGATGAAGAGCTGAAGTTCATCGCCGACCACGGCGGCTTCGTTGGCGTGACCATGTTCGCGCCGTTTCTGGCCAAGGGCATCGACTCGACCATCGACGACTACGCCGAAGCCATCGAATACACCATGAACATCGTCGGTGAAGACGCCATCGGCATCGGCACCGACTTCACCCAGGGCCACGGCCAGGACTTCTTCGAGTACCTGACCCACGACAAGGGCTACGCCCGTCGCCTGACCAACTTCGGCAAGATCATCAACCCGCTGGGCATTCGCACTGTCGGCGAATTCCCCAACCTCACCGAGACCTTGCTCAAGCGCGGCCACTCCGAGCGTGTGGTGCGCAAGATCATGGGCGAGAACTGGGTCAACGTCCTCAAGGACGTCTGGGGCGAGTAAGCCGCTCTCCAAGCCTGATAGCCCCTGCCAGCAACGCCGGGGCACCCACATAAAAAATTTTCTGGAGTTGAGTTTCCATGGCCAAGATCGCCCCGCAATTGCCAATCGAAGTCGACAGCGAGACCGGTGTCTGGACCAGTGACGCCCTGCCGATGCTGTACGTGCCACGGCATTTCTTCGTCAACAACCACATCGGCATCGAGGAAGTGCTGGGCGCCGACGCCTATGCCGAGATCCTCTACAAGGCCGGCTACAAGTCCGCCTGGCACTGGTGCGAGAAAGAAGCCGAATGCCACGGCCTGGAAGGCGTGGCGGTGTTCGAGCACTACATGAAGCGCCTGTCCCAGCGTGGCTGGGGCCTGTTTGAGATCCAGGACATCGACCTGGATAAAGGCACCTGCAGCGTCAAGCTCAAGCATTCGGCGTTCGTGTACGTGTACGGCAAGGTCGGGCGCAAGGTCGACTACATGTTCACTGGCTGGTTCGCCGGCGCAATGGACCAGATTCTCGCTGCCCGTGGCAGCAAGATCCGCACCGTGGCCGAACAGGTCTACGGCGGGTCGGAAGAAGGCCACGAAGATGGCCTGTTCGTTACAAAGCCGTTGTAAGCCGGAGATAGCGTCATGGCCTTCGAAGCAATGTTCCAGCCGATCCAGATCGGCAAACTGACCATCCGCAACCGTGTGCTCAGCACCGCGCATGCCGAGGTGTATGCCACCGACGGCGGGATGACCACCGACCGCTATGTGAAGTACTACGAAGAGAAGGCCAAGGGCGGCATCGGCCTGGCGATCTGCGGCGGCTCGTCCGTGGTCGCCATCGACAGCCCGCAGGAATGGTGGGCGTCGGTCAACCTGTCGACCGACCGCATCATCCCGCACTTCCAGAACCTCGCCGACGCCATGCACAAGCATGGCGCCAAGATCATGATCCAGATTACCCACATGGGCCGCCGCTCGCGCTGGGATGGCTTCAACTGGCCGACCCTGATGTCGCCGTCGGGTATCCGTGAACCGGTGCACCGTGCCACCTGCAAGACCATCGAGGTGGAAGAGATCTGGCGCGTCATCGGCAACTATGCGCAAGCCGCGCGGCGTGCCAAAGAAGGCGGCCTGGACGGCGTCGAACTGTCGGCCGTGCACCAGCACATGATCGACCAGTTCTGGAGCCCGCGGGTCAACAAGCGTACCGACGAATGGGGCGGCAGCTTCGAAGGCCGCATGAAGTTCGGCATGGAAGTGCTCAAGGCCGTGCGTGCCGAAGTCGGCGACGACTTCTGCGTGGGCATGCGCATCTGTGGCGACGAGTTCCACCCCGATGGCCTCAGCCACGAGGACATGAAGCAGATCGCCGCCTACTACGACGCCACCGGCATGCTCGATTTCATCGGCGTGGTCGGCTCGGGCTGCGACACCCACAACACCCTGGCCAACGTCATCCCCAACATGAGCTACCCGCCGGAGCCGTTCCTGCACCTGGCGGCCGGCATCAAGGAAGTGGTCAAGGTCCCGGTGCTGCACGCGCAGAACATCAAGGACCCGAACCAGGCCACGCGCATCCTCGAAGGTGGTTACGTCGATATGGTCGGCATGACCCGTGCGCACATGGCCGACCCGCACCTGATCGCCAAGATCAAGATGGGCCAGATCGACCAGATCAAGCAGTGCGTCGGTGCCAACTACTGCATCGACCGTCAGTACCAGGGCCTGGATGTCCTGTGCATCCAGAACGCCGCGACTTCCCGTGAATACATGGGCGTGCCGCATATCATCGAGAAGACCACTGGCGTCAAGCGCAAGGTGGTGGTGGTTGGTGCCGGCCCTGCTGGCATGGAAGCCGCTCGCGTAGCGGCCGAGCGTGGCCACGACGTGACCCTGTTCGAGAAGAAAGATCAGATCGGCGGGCAGATCACCATCGCCGCCAAGGCCCCGCAACGTGACCAGATCGCCGGCATCACCCGCTGGTATCAGTTGGAGCTGGCGCGCTTGAAAGTCGACCTGCGCCTCGGCACCGCCGCCAGCGTGGACGCCATCCAGGACCTGCGCCCGGACGTGATCGTGCTGGCGGTGGGCGGCCATCCGTTCGTCGAGCAGAACGAGCACTGGGGCGCCGCCGAAGGGCTGGTGGTCAGCAGCTGGGACGTGCTCGACGGCAAGGTGGCGCCGGGCAAGAACGTGCTGGTGTACGACACCATCTGCGAATTCACTGGCATGTCGACGGCAGACTTCATCGCCGACAAGGGCAGCCAGGTCGAGATCGTTACCGACGACATCAAACCGGGCGTAGCGATGGGTGGCACGACCTTCCCGACCTACTACCGCAGCATGTATCCCAAAGAAGTGATCATGACCGGCGACATGATGCTGGAAAAGGTCTACCGCGAAGGCGACAAGCTGGTGGCAGTGCTCGAGAACGAATACACCGGCGCCAAGGAAGAACGCGTGGTCGACCAGGTGGTGGTCGAGAACGGTGTCCGGCCTGATGAAGAACTGTACTACGCGTTGAAGGACGGCTCGCGCAACAAGGGCCAGATCGATGTGGAGGCGCTGTTCGCCATCAAGCCACAGCCGATCCTCAGCCAGCCGGGCGAGGGCTATCTGCTGTACCGCATCGGCGACTGTGTAGCCCAGCGCAACGTGCATGCGGCGATCTACGACGCCTTGCGGCTGTGCAAGGATTTCTGATCGATCTGTCGGCACACACCGGCCCCTGTGGGAGCGGGCTTGCCCGCGAAAGCGTCAGCATGAACAACAGAGTTGTCTGACCTGACGCATTCGCGGGCAAGCCCGCTCCCACAGGGCCGGTGCAGGATTCCAGGGGCCTGAACCCCTTGCAACCGCTGTTGTGGGAGCCTCCCATGTTGAACACCCTTCTACCTATCCTGCTGTTCGCAGCCCTCGGCCTGGCGCTGCTCGGCGCCGTGCGCCGGGTGCGCATGTGGCGGCGTGGCCGGCCGTCCAAGGTCAACCTGCTCGGCGGCCTGCTGGCCATGCCACGGCGCTACCTGGTGGACCTGCACCACGTGGTCGAGCGCGACAAGTACATGTCCAAGACCCACGTGGCCACGGCGGGCGGTTTTGTGCTGTCGGCCGCACTGGCGATCCTGGTGCACGGCTTCGGCCTGCAGAGCAAGATCCTCGGCTATGCCTTGCTGGTGGCCACGGTGATCATGTTCAGCGGCGCCATCTTCGTCTTCAAACGCCGTCTGAACCCACCTGCGCGCCTGTCCAAGGGCCCGTGGATGCGCCTGCCGAAAAGCCTGCTGGTGTTCGCCGCAAGTTTTTTCATCGCCACCTTGCCGGTGGCCGGCATCCTGCCCGCCAATACCGGCGGCTGGGTGATGGTCGGCGTGCTCGGCCTGGGCGTGCTGTGGGGCGTGTCGGAGCTGTTCTTCGGTATGACTTGGGGCGGCCCGATGAAACACGCCTTCGCCGGTGCCCTGCACCTGGCCTGGCACCGCCGCGCCGAACGCTTCGGCGGCGGGCGCTCCACCGGCCTCAAACCGCTGGACCTGGAAGACCGCAACGCGCCGCTGGGCGTGGAAAAACCGGTGGACTTCACCTGGAACCAGCTGCTCGGTTTCGACGCCTGCGTGCAGTGCGGTAAATGTGAAGCCATGTGCCCGGCATACGCCGCCGGCCAGCCGCTGAACCCGAAAAAACTCATCCAGGACATGGTTATCGGCCTGGCGGGCGGCACCGATGCGCAGTTCGCGGGAAGCCCGTACCCGGGCAAGCCAATCGGCGAACACGGTGGCAACCCGCATCAGCCGATCGTCAATGGCCTGGTCGATGCCGAGACGCTGTGGTCATGCACCACTTGCCGCGCCTGCGTCGAGGAATGCCCGATGATGATCGAGCACGTCGATGCCATCGTCGACATGCGCCGCCACCTCACCCTGGAAAAAGGTGCGACCCCAAACAAGGGCGCCGAAGTGCTGGACAACCTGATCGCCACCGACAACCCGGGCGGCTTCGCTCCGGGCGGGCGGATGAACTGGGCGGCCGACCTCAACCTGAACCTTCTGTCGGAAGTGAAAACTACCGAAGTGCTGTTCTGGGTCGGTGACGGGGCCTTCGACATGCGCAACCAGCGCACCCTGCGTTCGTTCGTCAAAGTGCTCAAGGCCTCGGGCGTGGACTTCGCCGTGCTTGGCCTGGAAGAGCGCGACAGCGGCGACGTGGCGCGTCGCCTGGGCGACGAAGCGACCTTCCAGCACCTGGCCAAACGCAATATCCAGACCCTGGCGCAGTACAAGTTCCAGCGCATCGTCACCTGCGACCCGCACAGCTTCCATGTACTGAAGAACGAGTACGGCGCGCTGGGCGGCGATTACCAGGTGCAGCACCACAGCACCTACATCGCTGAACTGATCGCCGCCAAGAAGCTCAACCTCGGCCAGCACAAGGGCGGCAGCGTGACGTACCACGACCCGTGCTACCTGGGCCGTTACAACGGCGAGTACGAGGCGCCGCGCGAAGTGCTCAAGGCGCTTGGCATCGAAGTGCGCGAGATGCAGCGCTCGGGCTTCCGTTCCCGTTGCTGCGGCGGTGGCGGCGGTGCGCCGATCACCGACATCCCGGGTAAGCAACGTATCCCCGACATGCGCATGGACGACATCCGCGAGACCGAAGCCGAGCTGGTCGCTGTGGGTTGTCCACAGTGCACGGCGATGCTCGAAGGCGTGGTCGAACCGCGCCCACAAATCAAGGACCTCGCCGAGTTGGTAGCCGACGTGCTGATCGAAGAGGAAACCCCGGCGGCCCCAAAGTCGCCAACGGTCAAACGTGAACCTGCGGAGGTGCACTGATGAGCGACATCATCCGCCGCGACCCACGCGCCGAGTGGATCGCCCGTAACCGTCTGCACCCGTTGCACGCAGCGATGCAGACGCAACAAACCAGCTGGATGGGGCCAAGCGGCATCATCCGCAAGAACCCGCATGCCATCGCCGCTGGCTTCATCGGCCCCGCTGGCCTCAAGCGCATCGACCGCAGCGGCGCCCAGCAGGGCACCGGTGTCGGTGGCCGGCGTACGGCAGCGGCGGCTGTGCAGTTGCCACTGCACCAGGTGCCGGCACCGGCGTTCTACATTGCCGTGGTGCCGGACATGGTCGGTGGCCGCCTGAGCAGCCACGACCGCGACCTGTTGGGCCTGGCCCACAGCCTGGCCGGCAGCGACGGCGCGGTAATGGCCGTGGTGTTTGGCGAACACAAGGAAAACAACTTTTCCACAGCCGGCGTTGACCGCTTGCTGGTCATCGAAGGTGAAGCGTTCGAAGGTTATGCACCGGAACAACTGGTGCAAGGCCTGCGGGCTGTGGATAACCAATTCGCCCCGCACCATTGGCTGCTGCCCGACAGCCGTACGGGCGGCGGCGAGCTGGGCCGACGCCTCGGCGCCGCGCTGGGCGAACGCCCGGCGACGCGGGTCTGGCAGGTCAAGGACGGGCAATGCATCGGACGTGCTGGCGCCGGCCAGCAGGACCTGCAGCGCGCCGTGCCACGGTTGATCCTGGCGGCGGCAGAGTGTGCCGAGCCGGTCAGCGAAACGCGCCACGAAGCGCTGCCGGTGGAGTTGTCCACAAGCGTCGCGCGTAGCCTGTCACGTATCGAAGACCTTGGGTCGGTAGCTGTAGACCCGGCCACCATCGCCATGGCCGAGGCCGAGTTCATCGTTTCGGGCGGTAATGGCGTGAAAGATTGGGACCTGTACCACCAGGCGACCGCCGCCCTTGGCGCCACCGAAGGCGCCTCGCGGGTGGCGGTGGACGACGGTTTCATGCCGCGCAACCGCCAGGTCGGCGCTACCGGTACCTGGGTCACGGCGCGGGTTTATGTGGCTGTGGGTATCTCAGGCGCGATCCAGCACCTGCAGGGTATCGGCGCCTGCGACAAGGTAGTGGCGATCAACATGGACCCGGGCTGCGACATGATCAAACGGGCCGACCTGTCGGTGATTGGCGACAGTTCGGCCATCCTGAAGGCGTTGATCGAGGCTGTGGACAACTTCCGCAGCGGCGGCCAACGCGACGCGGCATAAGGGCACGAGCATGAGTACGAAAGTGATCAGCCTGGTTTCCATCGGTGCTCACCCCACTTCCGGCCGCGCTCGCCGCGCCGAGCAGGATGCGCGTGCGGTGGAGCTGGGCTTGCAGCTGGCTGGGGATAACTTGCAGGTGGTGCATGCCGGAGACCCAGGTGAGGAGGCCCTGCGCGGCTACCTGGGCATGGGCTTGGAATACTTGGATGTGCTCGAACAGCCGGCCGGGGCCGATGTGCTGGGCATACTTGGCGACTACCTGCGTGACTCGGGTGCACAGCTTGTGTTGACCGGCAGCCAGGCCGAAACCGGTGAAGGTTCGGGCATGTTGCCGTTCCTGCTGGCCGAGAAGCTGGGTTGGCCGCTGATCGTAGGGCTGGCAGAGGTCGAATCGATCGACAACGGCACCGCCCAGGTGTTGCAGGCGCTGCCACGGGGTCAGCGGCGCAGATTGAAGGTGCGCCTGCCCTTGCTGGCGACTGTGGATAACGCTGCGCCCAATCCTCGGCAGAGTGCCTTCGGTCCGGCGCGTCGGGGTGTGCTGGCGGCGCGCAACGTCGCAATCGTCGAGGATGAGCTGCTTGCAGATGCCGAGCTGCAGCCAGCTCGGCCGCGGCCAAAGCGGCTCAAGGTGATCAAGGCCAAGAGTGGTGCGGACCGAATGAAAGCGGCCACGGCCAAGGCCAGTGGGGGCGGTGGCAAGGTGTTGAAGGATGTTTCTCCACAGGAGGGGGCTGAGGCTATTTTGAAGCTGTTGGTGGAGGAGGGGGTTTTACGTTGATATGGCACGGGCTTCGCCCGTGTTCGCGGGGCAAGCCCGCTCCCACAGGTACTCCACTGCCGTCAGGTTCAGTGCAATATCTGTGGGAGCGGGCTTTTCCCGCGGAGCAATCTCGAATCATTTACCCACCAATTCTGTTCGCCAAGGTGTGGATAAAGTGTTCACGCTTCGCTGTGAGCCCCGGCTGGTAAGGCCTGCACAGATTTGATCAAAAAACGATCAGTTGCGGGGATGGCAATCGCGTGTCATCTGGGTGAATGTTTGAAGGAGTTTCCCACAATCGCTGTTAGCGGCTCTGTGGATAATATGTTCGGTAATACCTACAGCCCACGCAGCCATTGGCCTGCATGGATATGATCAATAATTGATCAATTCCGCTTAAAATCTCTCCAGATCAGTGTTTTCAGTGGCTTGCGCTGTTATCCACAACGGTTTTGGCGGCCAGTTGTTTTCTGCACACAAAATCTGTTGGCCCTTCTGTGGACAAGGTGTTCGGTGAACGCTGAACGCCAGGTAATCAAAGGCTTTCATAGGTTTGATCAAAAAACGATCAATCAACGTTTGCAGAAGCACTATCAGCTGTCCACAATCTCTGTCGATAATTCTGTGGATAACATGTGCCAAAGCTCTGCATGACAATGTAAAACGCCACGGCTGACAACTCAGCCGTGGCGTTTTCGGTGCTGCGAATCGTTATTGCGCGGTCACTTCCTTGAGGTAGGGCGCAGGCTCTGCGCCGAGGTTCTCGAGCACCCGCTGGCTGTACCAGTCAATGAAGTTGACCACGCCAAACTCGTAGGTTTTCGAGTACGGGCCAGGCTGGTAGGCGGTGGAGTTGATCCCACGCTGGTTCTCTTCAGCCAGGCGGCGGTCCTGGTCGTTAGTGGCGTCCCACACTTTGCGCATGCGTTCCGGGTCGTAGTCCACACCCTCGACGGCATCCTTGTGCACCAGCCACTTGGTAGTGACCATCGTTTCCTGAGCGCTGATCGGCCACACCGTGAAGACGATGATGTGATCGCCCATGCAATGGTTCCACGAATGCGGCAGGTGCAGGATGCGCATCGAACCCAGGTCCGGATTCTTGATGCGGCCCATCAATTTCTGGCAAGCCTGCTTGCCGTCCATGGTCATCGACACGGTGCCCTTGAGCAGCGGCATGCGCACGATACGGTTACGCAGGCCATGGCTCTTGTGCAGGTATGGAATCTTCTCGGCGTCCCAGGCGGCGGCGGAGGCGGCCACGTGGTCTTTGAATTCCTGGCTGGCACGCGGGTCGTTGGTGTCGTCCCATTCCAGCAGGGTCTGCAGCAGCTCCGGGTGCGAGCCGCTGCAGTGGTAGCACTCGCGGTTGTTTTCCAGCACCAGCTTCCAATTGGCCTTTTCCATCAAGGTGGTGTGCACCGCCACCTTGGTGTTTTCCATGTCGTACGGTTCCATGTAGTGCTCAAGGGTGGCCAGGAACTCGTCGATGGCCGGCGGGTTCTCCGCCAGGCTAATGAAGATGTAGCCGCCGGCGACTTTGACGTGCACAGGTTTGAGGCCGTAGTCCTTCATGTCAAAGTCGGCGCCCATCTCGGTGCCGGCGAACAGCAGGCGGCCGTCCAGTTCGTAGGTCCACTGGTGGTAATGGCACACCAGCTTGGCCACCTTGCCCTTGTCGCTGACGCACAGGCGCGAGCCGCGGTGGCGGCAGACGTTGTGGAAGGCATGCACCTTGCCTTCGGCACCGCGCACGACGAGGATTGGGTTCTTGCCGATCTGCAGGGTGATGTAGTTGCCCTTTGCCGGGATCTCGCAGGTCATGCCGGCGATCAGCCATTCCTTCTGGAAGATCTCCTGCATGTCGATCTGGAACAGACGCTCGTCGGTGTAGAACGGCTGGGGCAGCGAGTAGGTGCGCTCGCGGGTCTGCAGCATCTCGGCGGTGGCCTTGCGTGCAGGTTCCAGTGGATCGCCCAGGCTCAGGGTTGCGGTGACGTCCATCGTGTAATCCTCGGGGCCGTGTGCGGCCGGCAAAAGGTGGCTAATCGTTGTTGTGGTGCCGCAAGACTGGCTGCCGGAAAAAGGCAGCTTCTTTTGCCGTGGAGTGTGCGTCCGAAGACGGCGGGAACCGTATCCATGGGCGACATGGCCGATATGAATTACGACGCGCCAGCCCTTGTAGCGCGGGGCTGGTCGCGATAAGCACGCCGATGTCGTTGGCAGGAATGTGCGGCGCCGTAAGCTTGCGCATTATCGCAGCCATAAAAAGGGCCATTGTCGGCCGCTGGAGATGAACATGTCCGATACCTTCCTCAATCCGGTCAGCACGCAGACCTGGGCCAATGGCCGCCACATCGTGCGCTGCGTCAAGGTCATCCAGGAGACCTGGGACGTGCGCACCTTCTGCTTCATGGCCGACCAGCCGATCATGTTCTTCTTCAAGCCCGGGCAGTTCGTCACCCTGGAACTGGAGATCGAAGGCAAGCCGGTGATGCGCTCGTACACCATTTCCAGCTCGCCGTCGGTTCCTTACAGCTTCTCGATCACGGTCAAGCGCGTGCCGGGCGGGCAGGTCTCCAACTTCCTCCACGACACCATGCACGAAGGCGCCGAGTTGCCGGTGCACGGCCCGGTCGGGCTGTTCAACGCCATCGACTTCCCGGCGGGCAAGGTGCTCTACCTTTCGGGCGGTGTCGGCATCACCCCGGTGATGTCGATGGCGCGCTGGTTCTACGACACCAACGCCAACGTTGACATGGTCTTCGTGCACAGCGCCCGCTCGCCGAAAGACATCATCTACCACCGCGAGCTGGAGCAGATGGCGTCACGTATCCCCAACTTCAGCCTGCACATCATTTGTGAGAAGCACGGCCTGGGCGAGCCGTGGGCGGGTTATCGGGGTTACCTGAACCAGCGGCTGATGGAGCTGATTGCGCCCGACTACATGGAGCGCACCATTTTTTGCTGCGGCCCGACGCCGTACATGACGGCGGTCAAACGCATGCTCGAAGCGGTTGGCTTCGACATGAAGAACTACCACGAGGAATCGTTCGGCGCGACGCCGGCCGAAGCCAAGGCCGACGCGGTGGAGCACGCCGAGCAGGCGGCTGATGCGCCGGAAGTGGATGTTTCCGACCTGAACCTGGTGGAGTTCATTGGCAGCGAGAAGAGCATTCGCGTTGCACCGGGCGAGACCGTGCATGCGGCGGCGGCGAAGGTTGGCTTGATGATCCCCAAAGCGTGCGGCATGGGCATCTGCGGGACCTGCAAGGTGCTCAAGCTGGGCGGTGAGGTGGAGATGGAGCACAACGGCGGGATTACCGAGGAAGATGAAGCCGAGGGGTACATTCTGTCTTGCTGCAGTGTGCCGAAAGGGGATGTGCGGATCGATTACTGATCTGAGGGCCTCGGGGGCTGCTCTGCAGCCCTTTCGCGGGGCAAGCCCGCTCCCACAGATACCCCACTGCACTCAGGTGTTGTTCCCTTTGAAGCTTCAGGGAAACACTAGGTCAGCTGGGGTAAGTGCGAGGTGGGGGGTTGCTGGATGTTGGGTGTCAGTGCTGGCCTTTTCGCGGGGCAAGCCCGCTCCCACAGTGGATAGGGATTGGCAATCCAAACTTGTGGGAGCGGGCTTGCCCCGCGAATGGGCCGCAACGCGGCCCCATCAATTTCAGGTGCGGAACCGAGCCACCAGCCCATTCAAGTCCACAGCCAGACGCGACAACTCCGCACTCGCCGCGCTGGTCTGATGCGCCCCGGTCGCGCTCTGCACCGACAGGTCATTGATGTTCACCAGGTTGCGGTCCACTTCCCGCGCGACTTGAGCCTGTTCTTCGGCGGCACTGGCGATCACCAGGTTACGCTCGTTGATCTGCGCCACCGCACCCGCAATGGTATCCAGCGCCATGCCAGCACCCTTGGCGATGTTCAGCGTCGACTCGGCACGCTCGGTGCTGGTGCGCATCGACTCCACCGCTTCTTCCGTACCACCCTGAATGCTGCCGATCATGCGTTCGATTTCGCTGGTCGACTGCTGGGTGCGGTGGGCCAGGGCGCGTACTTCATCGGCCACCACGGCAAAACCACGGCCTGCTTCTCCGGCACGTGCCGCTTCGATTGCCGCATTGAGTGCCAGCAGGTTGGTCTGATCGGCCAGGCCACGGATCACGTCGAGCACCTTGCCGATGTCGCGCGACTGCTCGGCCAGGTGCGTGATCAGCTTGGCAGTGGCCTGCACATCGCCGCTCATGCGCTCGATGGCGCCCACGGTTTCCATCACCAGGTCACGGCCGTCGCCGGTCGAGCGGCTGGCTTCGCTGGAGGCTTCCGAGGTGCTGACCGCATTGCGTGCCACTTCTTCCACGGCGCTGGTCATTTCGGTGACGGCGGTGGCGGCCTGTTCGATTTCGTTGTTCTGCTGCTGCAGGCCACGGGCGCTTTCATCGGTGACGCAGTTCAGCTCTTCGGCCGCCGAGGCCAGCTGGGTCGCGGAGCCGGCGATCAGCTGGAGGGTGTCGCGCAGCTTGTCCTGCATGCGCGCCATGGCTCGTTGCAGGCGGGCTGCTTCATCGGTGCCTTCGGCGCGGATGACCTTGGTCAGGTCGCCGTCGGCAATCTGCTCGGCCGCCTGCAGGGCTTCTTCGATCGGTTTGACGATGCTGCGGGTCAGCAGGAATGCGCACAGGAAGGTCAGCACGGCGGCGGCGATCAGCAGGCCGATGACCAAGGCGAAGGCTGCTGAATACTGGCTGGCGGCCGTTTCGTTGGTTTCACGGGTCTGGTCGGTGTTGATGCGCACCAGGGTGTCCATGACTTTGTTGATCTGCTCGGAGTTGTCCAGCAGGTCGCGGTTGAGCAGGGCGCGCAGGCCTTCGAGGTCGCCGGCCTGGCTCATGCTGCGCATGCGTGATTCCAGCTGGCGGTACTGGTCGAGCAACTGGCGGTACTGCTCGAAGGCGGCTTTTTCATCCGCCGCAGTCACCAGCGGCTCGTAGGCGCGCCGTGCGGTGTCGATCTGGGCATTGCGCTCATCCAGCAGGCGCAGGGTGTCGCGCTGGGTTTCTGGCTCGCGGTTGAGCAGCAGGCGGTAGGACAGCGTGCGCAGGCGCAGGTTGAGCGAGGTCAGCTCGTCGAGGGTCTTGATGCTGGGCACGCTGATGTTTTCGATGACAACACCCGCCTGACGGATGTTGCCCATCTGCATCAGCGAGAAGATACCAAGGCCGAGCATGAGCAGGCCAATCAAGGCGAAACCGAGCAATGCGCGCGGTGCGATATTCATGTTGCGTAGAGACATGGGGGAGGAATCCAGGCAAGGGAGGAAGGCGCGTTCCGTGCGACAAAATAAGACTTGCCTGGCTATCGGTCGTGACCGACCAGTCTTGAGCGTGAACGGGCAAATTTGTGAGCCAGCTAACTATTTACCTGACCGGCGGTTGACTCAGGTCGGAACAAGAACCCGGTTACCCTGTCAATCTGCCGGGTAAGAAACCTTAAGAATCCGTTATTTAATGGCGATGGCTCGCGCTTTTCTTTATCGTGTGCGCCCTTTGCAACAACTGAGATATCCCCATGCTGGAAGCCTCCCTGAATCAAATCGAGCAACTGGTCAGCGACCTGATGCAGAAAAACGCTCAACTCACCGAGCAGAACACCGCCCTCGGCCAGGAACTGGCCCAGGCCAAGGAAGAAAACGAAACCCTGCAGCTGTCGCTGATGGAGCAGGAAGAGAAGAACGGCGCCACCGCCGCGCGTATCCAGGCGCTGGTTGACCGTGCGACCGCAGGTGTCGTCGGCGCATGAGACTGCAAGCGCAGCCGGTCAATGTCGTGTCGATCCTCGGCACCGACTATTCGATCAAGGCGCCCGAAGGCCAGGAAGAAACCCTGGCGCAGGCGGTACGGATGCTCAACACCGCCCTGGCCGAGACCAAGCGTTCGTACCCGACCCTGATCGGCGACAAGCTGCTGGTGCTGGCCGCGTTGAACCTGTGCTCCAAGCAGGTTGAACTACAGAAGGAACACCAGCAGACCCTCGAGCGGACCCAGGCGCAGATCGACGCCACGGTGGACGCTATCGTTCGGACAATTGCCGAACAATAAGCATCACCCCGAGATCCCTTGTGGGAGCGTGCTTGCCCCGCGAATGCGCTGGTGAATTCACTGATGCATTCGCGGGGCAAGCCCGCTCCCACAGTTGTTTTGATTGTCTCAAGTCACTGGAATAACTGGATACGTAAGTGTATACACTTCCTCCAAAACAATAATTTGGCGGGGAGCAAGGGCATGCGTATCTGGCGTCGCAGCATCCAGTGGCAGTTGATCGCAAGCATGGGCGCGGCCCTGCTGGCGAGCATTCTGGTGGTGGTGATCATATTCACGGTGGCGCTCAATCGCCTCACCGACCGCTACCTGGTCGACACGGCGCTGCCGGCCAGCATCGAAGCGATCCGCAATGATATCGAGCGCATGCTCGGCCAGCCGTTGGTGGCAGCGGCGGACATCGCCGGCAACACGCTGCTGCGTGACTGGCTGGCGGCCGGCGAGGACCCCGCCGAGGCGCCACGCTTTCTCGAATATCTGCAGGCTGCCAAGCAGCGCAACCATGCTTTCACCACGCTGTTCGTCTCGACCGAGACCGGCCATTACTACAACGAGAATGGCCTGGACCGCACCCTCAGCCGCGGCAACCCCAAGGACAAGTGGTTCTACGGCTACATCGACAGCGGCGCCGAGCGCCTGATCAATATCGACATCGACGGTGCCACGGGTGAGCTGGCGCTGTTCATCGACTATCGCGTGGAAAAAGACGGCAAGCTGGTTGGCGTGGCTGGCATGGGCCTGCGCATGACCGAGCTGTCGAAGCTGATCCACGACTTCAGCTTTGGCGAGCACGGCAAGGTATTCCTGGTGCGCAACGATGGCTTGATCCAGGTGCACCCGGACAACGCCTTCAGCGGCAAGCGCCAGCTCGCCGAACAGCTCGATGCGAATGCGGCCAAGGCGGTGATGGCGGGCGACCAGGGCCTGCGTACCCGTCGCTTCCAGCGCGATGGCGAAAACTACCTGGCGTTGGGCTTGCCCCTGCGCGACCTGAATTGGACCTTGGTCGCCGAGGTGCCTGAGGCCGAGATCTACGCGCAGATGCGCGAGGCGGTCTGGCTTACCACCTTGATCGGTGGTGGCGTGGCGCTGCTGTCGTTGCTGCTGGTGGTGTGGCTGGCGCGTGGGCTGGTGCGGCCCATCCGCCGCGTCACTGCCGCGCTGGTGCAGATCGGCAGCGGTGCCGGGGATCTGAGCCATCGTCTGGATGATTCGCGTAAGGACGAACTGGGTGATCTGGCGCGCGGTTTCAATCGCTTCCTCGATAGCCAGCGCAGCCTGATCGGCGAAGTGCTGCGTACCACCGAACACTTGCATCGGGCGGTGGAGCAGGTGACCCAGGTTGTGGACAACACGGCCGACCGTTCCGGGCGCCAGCAGGAGATGACCGAGATGGTTGCCACTGCCGTGCACGAAATGGGGCTGACTGTGCAGGACATTGCCCGCAACGCCGGCGATGCTGCCCAGGCTTCGCAGTCGGCGCGGGAAGAAGCCCTGCAGGCGCGTGAAGTGGTGCAGCGCTCGATCCAGGGCATTGAAGGCATGTCGGGCGATATCGGCAAAGCGGCGGTAGCGGTAACCCAGTTGGCCGAAGAAGTCGCCTCGATCGATGAAGTATTGGCGGTAATCCGTAGTATTTCCGAACAGACCAATTTGCTGGCACTGAACGCCGCCATCGAGGCCGCGCGGGCAGGGGAAATGGGCCGTGGCTTTGCCGTGGTCGCGGATGAGGTGCGCACCCTGGCGCGGCGTACGCAGCTGTCCACCGACGAAGTACAGCAGATGATCCAGCGTCTCAAGCAGGGCGCGGGTTCAGCGGTGATTTCGATGCAGGCCGGGCAGCAGGCGACGGGCAGTGGTGTCGAGTCGAGCCAGCGTACCGGGGCTTCGCTGGGGGCGATCACCGATCAGGTCGAGCACATCAGCGACATGAACCACCAGGTGGCCACGGCGACTGAAGAACAGTCGGCGGTGACCGAGGAAATCAACCGGACGGTGCAGGGGATTTCCGACTTGGCCAGAGAGACGGCGGCGGAGGTGCAAGGGTGCCGGGAGGAGTGCCAGGCGCTGCGTGGGCTGGCTGATGACCTGGCGCGGCAGATGGGGGGCTTCAAGCTTTAGATCTGTGTTGGATTCTTCGCGGGGCAAGCCCGCTCCCACAAGGACTGCGCTGACCTTGTGGGAGCGGGCTTGCCCCGCGAATGCGATGTATCAGGCGCCGATGATCGCGCGGATATCCGCCGCCAACTCCCGCACCCGCGCTTCCTCGGTATCCCACGAGCACATGAACCGCGCCCCACCACTGCCAATAAAGGTATAGAACCGCCAGCCCTTGCCGCGCAGCGCTTCAATCGCAGGCTCCGGCATCTGCAGAAATACCCCGTTGGCCTCCACTGGGAACATCAGCTCCACCCCCGGCAAATCACTGACCAACGACGCCAGCAATTGCGCGCAATGGTTGGCGTGCTTGCCATGGCGCAGCCAGGCGCCGTCTTCCAGCAGCCCGACCCAGGGGGCGGACAAGAAACGCATCTTCGAGGCCAGTTGCCCGGCCTGCTTGCAGCGGTAGTCGAAGTCTTCGGCCAGGTCGCGATTGAAGAACAGGATCGCCTCACCGACCGCCATGCCGTTTTTGGTGCCGCCAAAGCACAATACATCGACGCCGGCCTTCCAAGTCAGCTCTGCCGGGCTGCAGCCGAGGAAGGCGCAGGCATTGGTGAAGCGCGCGCCGTCCATGTGCAGGTTCAGGCCCAGCTCCTTGCAGGTGGCGCTGATCGCCTTGAGCTCGTCGGGGCGGTACACCGTGCCCACTTCGGTGGCCTGGGTGAGAGTCACCACGCGGGGTTTGGGGTAGTGGATGTCCTGGCGCTTGAGCGCCACTTCGCGGATCGACTCGGGCGTCAGCTTGCCGTTGACGCTGGGCGCGGTCAGCAGCTTGGAGCCGTTGGAGAAGAACTCCGGCGCGCCGCATTCGTCGGTCTCGACGTGGGCGGTCTCGGAGCAGATCACGCTGTGGTAGCTCTGGCACAACGAGGCCAGGGCCAGGGAGTTGGCGGCGGTGCCGTTGAAGGCGAAGAACACTTCGCAGTCGGTTTCGAACAGCTTGCGGAAGTATTCCGAGGCGCGCTCGGTCCATTGGTCGTCGCCGTAGGCGCGGTCGTGGCCCTGGTTGGCTTTTTCCATCGCCGCCCAGGCTTCGGGGCAGATGCCGGAATAGTTGTCGCTGGCGAATTGTTGGCTCTTGTCTGTCATGGCACGGTCCTGTGAACGACGCAGAACAGCACTCTAAACCATTGCTGAAACGGTTGCCTATACAACCTGTGCCGGCCCTTTCGCGGGCAAGCCCGCTCCCACAATGGATCTGCGCATGCCAGACATTGTGGGAGCGGGCTTGCCCCGCGAAGAGGCCGGCACGACCAACCCGAAAGCGAATGTCGTAAACGCGCCATTGCAAGGCGTGCGCAGGCATCTGACCCACCCCGGCCAGTCATACCATCGCCACAAAGGGCCACAGTGCTCTACAGACAAAAACGATCGCTGCCGGGAGATACACGATGTTCAGCAAGCAAGACCAGATCCAGGGTTATGACGACGCACTGCTGGCGGCGATGAATGCCGAAGAACAGCGCCAGGAAGATCACATCGAGCTGATCGCCTCGGAGAACTACACCAGCAAGCGCGTGATGCAGGCCCAAGGCAGCGGCCTGACCAACAAATACGCCGAAGGCTACCCGGGCAAGCGCTACTACGGCGGCTGCGAGCACGTCGACAAGGTGGAAGCGCTGGCCATCGAGCGCGCCAAGCAGCTGTTCGGCGCCGACTACGCCAACGTTCAGCCGCACTCCGGCTCCTCGGCCAACGGCGCGGTCTACTTGGCCCTGCTGCAGGCCGGTGACACCATCCTGGGCATGAGCCTGGCCCACGGCGGCCACCTGACCCACGGCGCCAAGGTGTCGTCCTCGGGCAAGCTCTATAACGCCGTGCAGTACGGCATCAACACCGACACCGGCCTGATCGACTACGACGAAGTCGAACGCCTGGCGGTCGAGCACAAGCCGAAGATGATCGTTGCAGGCTTCTCGGCCTACTCCAAGACCCTCGACTTCCCACGCTTCCGCGCCATTGCCGACAAGGTCGGTGCGCTGCTGTTCGTCGACATGGCCCACGTTGCCGGCCTGGTTGCCGCTGGCCTGTACCCGAACCCGCTGCCGTATGCCGACGTGGTCACCACCACCACCCACAAGACCCTGCGCGGTCCACGTGGCGGCCTGATCCTGGCCAAGTCCAACGAAGAGATCGAGAAAAAGCTCAACGCTGCAGTCTTCCCTGGCGCCCAGGGCGGCCCGCTGATGCACGTCATCGCCGCCAAGGCCGTGTGCTTCAAGGAAGCGCTGGAGCCTGAGTTCAAGAGCTACCAGAAGCAGGTCATCGAAAACGCCCAGGCCATGGCCGAAGTGTTCATCGACCGTGGCTACGACGTGGTTTCCGGTGGCACCGACAACCACCTGTTCCTGGTCAGCCTGATCCGCCAGGGCCTGACCGGCAAAGATGCCGACGCCGCCCTGGGCCGCGCGCACATCACCGTCAACAAGAACGCCGTGCCGAACGACCCGCAGTCGCCGTTCGTCACCTCGGGCCTGCGCATCGGCACTCCGGCCGTTACCACCCGCGGCTTCAAGGTCGCTCAGTGCGTGGCCCTGGCCGGCTGGATCTGCGACATCCTCGACAACCTCGGTGACGCCGACGTCGAAGCCGATGTGGCGAAGAACGTCGCCGCCCTGTGCGCCGACTTCCCTGTTTACCGCTGAGTGGAGTAAACGACCATGCAACGCTACTCGGGCTTCGGCCTCTTCAAACACTCCCTCAGCCACCACGAAAACTGGCAGCGCATGTGGCGCACGCCGACCCCTAAAAAGGTCTACGACGTGGTCATCGTCGGCGGTGGCGGCCACGGCCTGGCTACGGCCTACTACCTGGCCAAGGAGCACGGCATCACCAACGTCGCGGTGATCGAGAAGGGTTACCTGGGCGGCGGCAACACCGCCCGTAACACCACCATCGTGCGCTCCAACTACCTGTGGGACGAATCGGCGCACCTGTACGAGCACGCCATGAAGCTGTGGGAAGGTCTGTCCCAGGACATCAACTACAACGTGATGTTCTCCCAGCGTGGCGTCTACAACTTGTGCCACACCCTGCAGGACATTCGTGACTCCGAGCGCCGCGTCAGTGCCAACCGCCTCAATGGCGTGGACGGCGAGCTGCTTGACACTGCCCAGGTTGCGGCTGAAATCCCTTACCTGGACTGCTCGAAAAATGCCCGTTATCCGGTGCTGGGCGCTACCGTTCAGCGCCGTGGCGGCGTGGCCCGTCACGATGCCGTGGCCTGGGGTTATGCCCGTGCTGCCGACGCCCTGGGCGTGGACCTGATCCAGCAGACCGAAGTGATTGGCTTTCGCAAGGAAAACGGCGCGGTCATCGGTGTGGAAACCAACAAAGGCTTCATCGGCGCCAAGCGCGTCGGCGTGGTGACCGCCGGTAACTCCGGGCACATGGCCAAGCTGGCCGGCTTCCGCCTGCCGCTGGAATCGCACCCGCTGCAAGCACTGGTATCCGAGCCGATCAAGCCGATCATCGACAGCGTGATCATGTCTAACGCCGTGCACGGCTACATCAGCCAGTCCGACAAGGGCGACCTGGTGATCGGTGCCGGTATCGACGGCTGGGTCGGCTACGGCCAGCGCGGTTCTTACCCGGTGATCGAACACACCCTGCAGGCGATCGTCGAGATGTTCCCCAACCTCTCGCGCGTGCGCATGAACCGCCAGTGGGGCGGCATCGTCGACACCTCGCCGGACGCCTGCCCGATCATCTCCAAGACCCCGGTCAAGAACATGTTCTTCAACTGCGGCTGGGGCACCGGCGGCTTCAAGGCGACCCCGGGTTCGGGCAACGTCTTCGCCGCGAGCCTGGCCAAAGGCGAGATGCACCCGCTGGCTGCGCCGTTCTCCATGGACCGTTTCTATAACGGCGCACTGATCGACGAACACGGCGCCGCCGCCGTCGCCCACTAACCGGAGACACCGTCATGTTGCATATTTTCTGTCCCCACTGCGGCGAGCTGCGCTCCGAAGAAGAGTTTCACGCCTCTGGCCAGGCGCACATCGCCCGCCCGCTGGACCCGGCCGCCTGCTCCGACGAGGAGTGGGGCACCTACATGTTCTTCCGCGACAACCCGCGCGGTATTCACCATGAGCTGTGGGACCACGTTGCCGGCTGCCGTCAGTACTTCAACGTCACCCGCGACACCGTGACCTACGAGATTCTGGAAACCTACAAGATCGGCGAGAAGCCGCAGGTGACCGCCAACGGTAAGCCAAACAGCGCACCGTCGACCGTCAAAGGGCAAGGGGAAAAAGTATGAGCCAGACCTATCGCCTCGCCAGCGGCGGCCGTATCGACCGCAGCAAGGTCCTGAATTTCAGCTTCAACGGCAAGACCTACCAGGGTTACGCCGGTGACAGCCTGGCCGCCGCGCTGCTGGCCAACGGCGTCGACATCGTCGGCCGCAGCTTCAAGTACTCGCGCCCACGCGGCATCATCGCTGCCGGCACCGAAGAGCCGAACGCCATCCTGCAGATCGGTTCCAGCGAAGCCACCCAGATCCCTAACGTGCGCGCCACCCAGCAGGCGCTGTACGCAGGTCTTGTAGCCACCAGCACCAACGGCTGGCCGAACGTCAACAACGACGTCATGGGCATCCTTGGCAAGGTCGGCGGCAGCATGATGCCGCCGGGCTTCTACTACAAAACCTTCATGTACCCGAAATCGTTCTGGATGACTTACGAGAAGTACATCCGTAAAGCAGCCGGCCTGGGCCGTGCACCGCTGCAGAACGACCCGGACAGCTACGACTACATGAACCAGCACTGCGATGTGCTGATCGTCGGCGCCGGCCCTGCTGGCCTGGCCGCAGCCCTGGCCGCTGCGCGCAGCGGTGCCCGCGTTATTCTGGCAGACGAGCAGGAAGAGTTCGGCGGCAGCCTGCTCGACTCCCGCGAAACCCTCGACGGCAAGCCTGCCGCCGACTGGGTCAACGCCGTGGTCAAGGAGCTGGAAAGCCTGCCGGAAGTGACCCTGCTGCCACGCGCCACGGTCAACGGCTACCACGACCACAACTTCCTGACCATTCACGAACGCCTCACCGACCACCTTGGTGATCGCGCGCCGATCGGCCAGGTGCGCCACCGTGTGCACCGTGTCCGCGCCAAACGCGTGGTACTGGCTGCCGGTGCCCACGAGCGCCCACTGGTGTACGGCAACAACGATGTGCCGGGCAACATGCTGGCCGGTGCTGTGTCCACCTATGTTCGCCGATACGGCGTGGCACCCGGCCGCAAGCTGGTGCTGTCGACCAACAACGACCATGCCTACCGCGCCGCGCTGGACTGGCACGACGCTGGCCTGCAGGTCGTCGCCATCGCCGACGCCCGCCACAACCCGCGCGGTTCGCTGGTTGAAGAAGCGCGTGCGAAAGGTATTCGCATCCTCACTTCCAGCGCCGTGGTCGAGGCCAAAGGCAGCAAGCACGTCACTGGCGCCCGCGTGGCGGCTATCGATGTGCAGGCACACAAGGTCACCAGCCCAGGCGAAACCCTCGACTGCGACCTGATCGCCACTTCTGGCGGCTACAGCCCGATCGTCCACCTGGCCTCGCACCTGGGCGGTCGCCCGGTCTGGCGTGACGACATCCTTGGCTTCGTGCCAGGTGATGCGCCGCAGAAGCGTGAGTGCGTCGGCGGCATCAACGGCGTGTATGCCCTGGGTGACGTGATTGCCAATGGTTTCGAAGGCGGCGCCCGCGCAGCCACTGAAGCCGGCTTCAAGTCCACCACCGCCACCCTGCCAAAGACCGTAGCGCGTAAGGAAGAGGCCACCGTGGCGCTGTTCCAGGTGCCGCACGACAAAGGCACCAAGGGGCCGAAGCAGTTCGTCGACCAGCAGAACGACGTGACCGCCGCCGGTATCGAGCTGGCCACCCGTGAAGGCTTCGAGTCGGTCGAGCACGTCAAGCGCTACACCGCGCTGGGCTTCGGCACCGACCAGGGCAAGCTGGGCAATATCAACGGCCTGGCCATCGCCGCCCGTTCGATCGGCATCACCATCCCGGAAATGGGCACCACCATGTTCCGCCCCAACTACACGCCGGTGACTTTCGGCGCGGTAGCGGGCCGTCACTGTGGTCACCTGTTCGAGCCGGTGCGCTTCACTGCCCTGCATGCCTGGCACGTGAAGAACGGCGCCGAGTTCGAGGACGTCGGCCAGTGGAAGCGCCCGTGGTACTTCCCTAAAGCCGGCGAAGACATCCATGCCGCCGTGGCCCGTGAATGCAAGGCCGTGCGCGACAGCGTGGGCCTGCTCGACGCCTCGACCCTGGGCAAGATCGACATCCAGGGCCCGGACGCGCGCGAGTTCCTCAACCGCATCTACTCCAACGCCTGGACCAAGCTCGACGTGGGCAAGGCCCGCTACGGCCTGATGTGCAAGGAAGACGGCATGGTCTTCGACGACGGCGTGACCGCCTGCGTCGGCGACAACCACTTCTACATGACCACCACCACCGGTGGCGCCGCACGCGTGCTGCAGTGGCTGGAGCTGTACCACCAGACCGAATGGCCGGAGATGAAGGTGTACTTCACCTCGGTCACCGACCACTGGGCCACCCTGACCCTGTCCGGCCCCAACAGCCGCAAGCTGCTCAGCGAGCTGACCGACGACATCGACCTGGACAAGGAAGCCTTCCCGTTCATGACCTGGAAGGAAGGCACCGTCGGCGGCGTGCCGGCGCGGGTGTTCCGCATCTCGTTCACCGGTGAGCTGTCGTACGAAGTAAACGTGCAGGCCAACTACGCCATGGGCGTGCTGGAAAAAGTCATCGAGGCGGGCAAAAAGTACAACCTGACCCCGTACGGCACCGAGACCATGCACGTGCTGCGGGCCGAGAAGGGCTTCATCATCGTCGGCCAGGACACTGACGGGTCGATGAACCCGGACGACCTCAACATGAGCTGGTGCGTAGGCCGCAACAAGCCGTTCTCGTGGATCGGCCTGCGTGGCATGAACCGCGAAGACTGCCTGCGCGAGAACCGCAAGCAACTGGTGGGCCTCAAGCCTGTGGACCCGACCAAATGGCTGCCGGAAGGCGCCCAGCTGGTGTTCGACCCGAAACAGCCGATCCCGATGGACATGGTTGGCCACGTCACCTCCAGCTATGCCTCCAACTCCCTGGGCTATTCGTTCGCCATGGGTGTGGTCAAGGGCGGCCTCAAGCGCATGGGCGAGCGCGTCTACTCGCCACAGGCGGATGGCAGCGTGATCGAGGCCGAAATCGTGTCTTCGGTGTTCTTCGATCCGAAGGGTGAGCGGCAGAACGTTTAAGGCCCGGCACGCAATCGGCGCTCGGGTTGGAATGAGGTCTCTGTGGGAGCGGGCTTGCCCGCGAAGAGGGCGGTGAATTCACCATCGCATTCGCGGGCAAGCCCGCTCCCACAGGATCAGCGTCGCCCCGAGCATCGTTTGTGACCTACAGAATTCAAGGCAGGTAAGAAATGAGCGCTATCAACGTCTTCCAGCAAAACCCCGGCGCCGAGGCCAAGGCTCAGTCGCCGCTGCACCACGCCGACCTGGCCAGCCTGGTTGGCAAAGGCCGTAAGAACGCAGGCGTAACCCTGCGGGAAAAGAAATTCCTCGGTCACCTGACCCTGCGTGGCGACGGCCATGACCCGGAATTCGCCGCAGGCGTGCACAAGGCCCTGGGCCTGGAGCTGCCGGTGGCCCTGACCGTAGTCGCCAACAACGAGATGTCGCTGCAGTGGCTGGGCCCGGACGAGTGGTTGCTGATCGTTCCCGGCGGCCAGGAGTTCGCCGTCGAGCAGAAGCTGCGCGCGGCCCTCGAAGGCCGGCACATCCAGGTGGTCAACGTCAGCGGTGGGCAAAGCCTGCTGGAACTGCGCGGCCCGAACGTGCGCGAAGTGCTGATGAAATCCACCAGCTATGATGTTCACCCAAATAACTTCCCGGTGGGCAAGGCTGTCGGCACCGTGTTCGCCAAGTCGCAACTGGTGATCCGCCGCACCGCCGAAGACACCTGGGAACTGGTGATTCGTCGCAGCTTCGCCGACTACTGGTGGCTGTGGCTGCAGGACGCTTCGGCCGAGTACGGCCTGAGCATCGAAGCCTAAGGAGCGCAGAACATGAGTCGGGCACCGGATACCTGGATTCTCACCGCCGACTGCCCGAGCATGCTCGGTACCGTCGACGTGGTGACGCGTTTCCTCTTCGAGCAGCGCTGCTACGTGACGGAGCACCACTCCTTCGATGACCGGCAGTCGGGGCGCTTCTTCATTCGCGTCGAATTCCGCCAGCCGGACGATTTCGACGAGGCGGGTTTCCGTGCCGGCCTCGGCGAACGCAGTGAAGCGTTCGGCATGGCGTTCGAGCTGACCGCGCCCAATCACCGCCCCAAGGTGGTGATCATGGTGTCAAAGGCCGATCACTGCCTGAACGACCTACTGTACCGCCAGCGCATCGGCCAGCTGGGCATGGACGTGGTCGCGGTGGTGTCCAACCACCCCGATCTCGAACCGCTGGCGCACTGGCACAAGATCCCCTACTACCACTTCGCCCTCGACCCCAACGACAAGCCTGGGCAAGAGCGCAAGGTGCTGCAGGTGATCGAGGAAACCGGTGCCGAGCTGGTCATCCTTGCCCGTTACATGCAGGTCCTGTCGCCCGAGCTGTGCCGGCGCCTGGATGGCTGGGCGATCAACATTCACCACTCGCTGTTGCCGGGGTTCAAGGGCGCCAAGCCTTATCACCAGGCCTACAACAAGGGCGTGAAGATGGTCGGGGCCACGGCGCACTACATCAACAACGACCTCGATGAAGGGCCGATCATTGCCCAGGGGGTCGAGGTGGTGGACCACAGCCATTATCCTGAGGACCTGATTGCCAAAGGGCGGGATATCGAGTGCCTGACGCTGGCGCGGGCGGTCGGTTATCACATCGAGCGGCGGGTATTCCTCAACGCCAATCGGACTGTCGTTCTTTAGCGGCTGTTCCGGCCTCTTCGCGGGCAAGCCCGCTCCCACAGGTTTTGTGCGTCCTTCAAGGCCAGCACTGTCCCTGTGGGAGCGGGCTTGCCCGCGAATGGGCTCACCCCTTTTCCCCTGCCGTAAAAAGGCATCCCCCTGTCGTTTTCAGTCAGCGCCTTCGGCCCCATCAAGCCCACAATTCCCTCCATTCCAGTAACACAAGCCGCCCATGGATGGCGGCGCTTCAACCAACGCTGCATCAATAAAAATCAAGCGAGGTACAAGCAATGTCTGGCAATCGTGGAGTGGTATATCTCGGCGCCGGCAAGGTCGAGGTGCAACACATCGACTACCCGAAAATGCAGGACCCGCGCGGCAAGAAAATCGAACACGGCGTCATCCTCAAGGTGGTCTCCACCAACATCTGCGGCTCCGACCAGCACATGGTCCGTGGCCGCACCACTGCCCAGGTCGGCCTGGTCCTGGGCCACGAAATCACCGGTGAAATCGTCGAGCTGGGGCGTGATGTCGAACGTCTGAAAATCGGCGACCTGGTATCGGTACCCTTCAACGTTGCCTGCGGCCGCTGCCGCTCCTGCAAAGAGATGCATACCGGTGTCTGCCTCACCGTCAACCCGGCCCGCGCTGGCGGCGCCTACGGTTATGTCGACATGGGCGACTGGACCGGCGGCCAGGCCGAATACGTGCTGGTGCCCTACGCCGATTTCAACCTGCTGAAACTGCCAGACCGCGACAAGGCCATGGAAAAGATCCGTGACCTGACCTGCCTCTCCGACATTTTGCCGACCGGCTTCCACGGCGCCGTGACGGCAGGCGTCGGCCCAGGTAGCACCGTGTACGTTGCAGGTGCCGGCCCGGTTGGACTGGCGGCGGCTGCTTCGGCTCGCCTGCTGGGCGCTGCCTGCGTGATCGTCGGCGACCTCAATCAGGCCCGCCTGGCGCACGCCAAGTCTCAGGGTTTCGAAGTGGTCGACCTGTCCAAGGACACTCCACTGCACGAGCAGATCATCGATATCCTCGGCGAGCCGGAGGTGGACTGCGCCGTTGACGCCGTTGGTTTCGAGGCCCGTGGCCATGGCCATGAAGGTGCCAAGCACGAAGCCCCGGCTACCGTGCTCAACTCGCTGATGCAAGTGACCCGCGTGGCTGGCAGCATCGGTATTCCTGGCCTGTACGTCACCGAAGACCCAGGTGCATCGGACGCCGCCGCCAAGATCGGCGCGCTGAGCATTCGCTTCGGCCTGGGCTGGGCCAAGTCGCACAGCTTCCACACCGGCCAGACCCCGACCATGAAGTACAACCGCCAGTTGATGCAGGCGATCATGTGGGATCGGATCAACATCGCCGAAGTGGTGGGTGTGCAGGTGATCAACCTGGACCAGGCACCAGAAGGCTATGGCGAGTTCGATGCAGGCGTACCGAAGAAGTTCGTGATCGACCCGCACAAGATGTGGGGCGCGGCTTAACCCTTACAAGAAACGCCCCCGCAAGGGGGCGTTTTCGTTTGCGGGGTGTTATGCCTCCGATGCCGACAGCGGCGCGTCAGCAGCCAGCACCGCCAGTGCTTCGTCCGCCACCAGCATCCCGGCCGGCCAGCGACAACCACTGACGCGGTGCAGCTCGAAGGCCCGAATATTCACCGCATCGCTTTGATTGCCACCGAGTACCAACAGGTTGCCATTGGCAGCTTTGCCGGTCACGAAACCGACATGCCCGCCGCCAACACGGGTGAAAACCACGATGCAGCCATTGACCGGTCGCGTCAGTTTGATTCCCCAGTTCAGGTAGGAACGCGCGCTTTCGAAACGTGAAGAACGCACCCCCACCCGTTCCAGCATCGCGCCGACGAAGGCTGCGCACCAAGGGGTCTCATCGTCTTTTATTCCCCCGCGCTTGATGTCCTTCCACATTTGCAGGATTTCAGGGTTGTGCTGCGTGCCGGCAATCTCTTCCAGGCCAATGTACTTGCGCGCTTCGTCGAGCCAAGGGTGGGTGCTCATGGGGAGTGCTCCGTCCGGGATAGGCCAGGCCACGTTAGCGAGCCTGGATAGCCAATGGATGCTGGCAGCATTGCCCCGATAGCCGGCCCGGAACCAAGCCCCGGTACGCCAGTCGAATGCCTCGTTTCCCAGGCCATCCCGGCCGACGAGGTCCCTCTGATGAAAGCATTCACCCTGGCAACCCTGATGACCCTGGCCGCAAGCCCGGTATTCGCCTTCAACCTCGGCGATGCGGCCAATGCCGTCTCCGCCATGCAGACCCAGAAGCAGCAGGGCCAGGTGCAGGCACCCGAAGCGCAGGCCAACCTGCTCAACACCTTGGGCAGCGAGTTGAACATCACCCCCGAGCAAGCGGTGGGCGGCGCAGGGGCGATGCTGGGGCTGGCGCGCAACAACCTCAGCAGCGACGACTATGGCCAATTGACCAAGGCTGTGCCGGGGCTCGACCTGCTTTCAGGCGCCAACGCCCTCGGTGGCCTGAGTGGCCTGGGCGAATTGCTCGGCGGCAACAGCGAAAACCAGTCGGCCTTGAGCAAGGCACTGGGCAACGATGTGGAAAATCGCACCGACCTGGACACCGCCTTCAAGGCGCTGGGCATGGATACCGGCATGATCGGCCAGTTCGCCCCGCTGATCCTCCAGTACCTGGGGCAGCAGGGCATTGCCGGGTCGCTGTTGCAGAACCTGGGTAGCCTGTGGACTACCCCGGCGCCGCTGGTGCAACAGCCGTCGGTGTAAGGTTCAAGCCGCTTCGGAGAAATCCACCAGGCGCACCGGGCGGCGGAAGCCGGCAGTCAGTACTGCCAGGTACGTCAGCCCCAGTGCGAACCAGCACAAACCGATGACCAGCGTCAGCGCCGACAGGCTGGTCCACAGCCACAGGGTCAGGCCCAGGCCGATCATCGGCACCAAGCCGTACTGCAGCAGGCCTCTGAGGTTGCGCGGGTTGGCGTCGGTCATCAGGTGGGTCTTGACCACCGCCAGGTTCACGGCCGAGAAGGCCACCAGCGCGCCGAAGCTGATCAGCGAGGCGAGGGTGGTCAGGTCGATCACCAATGCCAGCAACGAGAACGCCGACACCAGCAAGATGGCGAAGACCGGAGTGCCGAAGCGTGGCGACAAGTAACCGAAGCTGCGCTGCGGCAGTACACGGTCGCGGCCCATGGTGAACAGGATGCGCGACACGGCAGCCTGCGAAGCCAGCGCCGACCCCAGGCTGCCGGCGACGAACGCCGCGGTGAAGAAGTTGGCCAGGAACTGGCCGCCCGCCTTGAACATCACCTCATTGGCCGCCGCGTCGACATTGACGAAGTGGCTGCCAGGCAGCACCAGCTGGCTGACATAAGCCAGCGCGGTGAACAGCACGCCGGCGAACAGCGTGGTCAGGATGATCGCCCGGGGTACGTCGCGGCGGGCATCACGGCACTCTTCGGCCAGGGTCGAAACGGCATCGAAACCCAGGAACGACAGGCACAGCACCGCGGCACCGGCCATCAGTGGGCCGAAACCTGGCTGCGTGCCGTCGCCCATCAGCGGCGACAGCAGGTCCACCGGCTGACCCGCCAGCGATTGCCAGGAGAGCGCTACGAAAACGCCGATAAAGATGATCTGAGCACCGACGATCAAGTTGCTGGCCTTGGCCACCGAGTGGATGCCGACCACGTTGAGCACCGTCACCAGGGCAATCGAGGCGAGGACGATGGTCCACGCCGGGATGGCCGGGAGGGCGATGTTGAGGAACAAGCCGATCAGCAGGTAGTTGATCATCGGAATGAACAGGTAGTCGAGCAGCAGCGACCAGCCGGCCAGGAAGCCGACATTAGGGCCGAAGGCCATGTTGGTGTAGGAGTACGCCGAGCCCGCGATCGGGAAGCGTTTGACCATGAAACTGTAGGAAATGGCGGTGAATGACATGGCCAGCAGGGTGACCAGGTAGGCCCCTGCAGTGCGGCCTCCGGTCATTTCGGTGACGATGCCGTAGGTGGTGAAAATGGTCAGCGGGACCATGTACACCAGGCCGAAGAACACCAGGGCGGGGAGGCCCAGGACACGGCGGAGCTGGGCGGGGGCGGAGCAAGGTTGGTTGGCCATCGATCGATCCAGGCAATTTTTTGTAGTTGTGCTTGATCGATTTTTATCCACTTAGGTGGAAGGTGACAAAGAAGTAATCCTTATGCTGATTATTAGCCAGGGTTTTAATCACCACAGGCACCCAACGCAGAACCTGTGGGAGCGGGCTTGCCCGCGAAGAGGCCAGCCCAGACAAACGGCTTAGCCCATTTCCCCGCGCAGCTGCTCAATCCGCTGATCCTTCTCCACCCACAGCTGGTTCACCCAAGCCTGCACCGTCTGGCGAAACGCAGGATCGCCTTCGTAATCCCCCGCCCACAACGCCGGGTCCAGCTCACGCACCTGAATGTCGATAATCACCCGGTTGATGCTGCCATTGAGCAGGTCCCAGAACCCCGGCGCCTTGTTGCCCGGGTAGACAATGGTCACGTCCAGCAGCGCATCAAGCTGTTCGCCCAACGCCGCCAGCACAAAGGCCACGCCGCCGGCCTTGGGCTTGAGCAGGTAACGGTAAGGCGACTGCTGCTGCAGGCGCTTGGCCTCGGTAAAGCGGGTGCCTTCCAGGTAATTGACCACGGTCACCGGCTGGCGCTTGAACAGCTCGCAGGCGGCCTTGGTGATTTCCAGGTCCTTGCCCTTGAGCTCGGGGTGCTTTTCCAGAAACGCCTTGCTGTAGCGCTTCATGAACGGGTAGTCCAGACCCCACCAGGCCAGGCCCAGCAGCGGTACCCAGATCAGCTCCTTCTTTAGGAAGAACTTGAAGAACGGCGTGCGGCGGTTGAGGCTTTCGATCAACGCGGGGATGTCTACCCAGGTCTGGTGGTTGCTCACGGCCAGGTACGAGGTGTCCTTGCGCAGGTTGTCGACGCCGCGAATGTCCCACTGGGTAGGGATGCACAGGGCGAAGATGGCTTTGTCGACTTCCGACCAGGCTTCAGCGCACCACATCACGCCAGCGGAGGCATAGTCACGCCAGCGGCCCGGCAGCACCAGTTTGAGCAGGGCGAAGACCAGCAGCGGGCAGATCATCACCACGGTGTTGATGACCAGCAAGGTGGTCGTGAGAATGCCGGTTAGCAGGCGACGCATAAAGAAACTCTTGTTGTGGGATATAAACGGGCGGCAATGATAAGCAGCGCCGCCGCCTACGCCAAATGTCCAATGCCCAGCGGCGCGGACAAATGTTTCACAGTATGTTGTTTACCCTAGTGGCTGCGAACCTATCCTGCTTGCACAGTCTAAGCACTGACCCCTCTCAAGGAAGCCTGCCTGTGAAACCTCTGCTTGCCCTGTTGTCGCTGTTGGCGTTGCCGGTCATGGCCGCCGAGCCCACGCTTTACGGCCGCTACGAGAACATATCCCTGCCGGAACTCGGCGAAACCCTCAAGGCCAAGATGGATACCGGCGCTTACACCGCATCGCTGTCGGCCAAGGACATCGAACGCTTTACCCGCGATGGCGAGGACTGGGTACGCTTCCGCCTGGCAACCAAGGATTCGGATGGCAAGGTCTACGAGCACAAGGTTTCGCGCATCAGCAAGATCAAGAACCGTGCCGATGAAGAAGACGAGGGCGACGCTCCCGAGCTTTCGCGCAGGCCGGTGGTCGATCTGGAGCTGTGCCTGGGCGACGAGAAGCGCACCGTGGAGGTGAACCTGGTCGACCGCAGCAGCTTCAATTATCCGCTGCTGATCGGGGCCAAGGCGCTGCGCGAGTTCAAGGCCGCCGTGAACCCGGCCAAGCGGTTCACGGCGGGTAAACCTGACTGCTAAGAAGTGATCTATCAGGCAGTGGGTGCGGTTGCTACCATCGATGGCCGTTTGGCCACCTCGGCATACCACGCGGCCAACCCTGGCTGGCGCTCACGCCAGCCAAAATCAGGCTGACGCAAATCCAGATAGCCCAGAGCGCAGGCGACTCCGATCGCCGCCAGGTCAAAGCCGGACATCAGCTCGGCCAAATGTGCTTGTTCCAGGTTGGCCAGGCTACGCCGGATCTTCTCGCCCTGTGCCTCTAGCCAACCGTCCCAGCGCTTGTCCTCGGGCCGCAGGAAGCGCTCATAGCGGCTCGACACCGCCGCATCCATGATCGCATCCGCCTGCGCCGCCAGGGTCATGCGCCGCCAGCGCGCCGAGCCCTCACGGGGCAACAGCGGCAGGCCGACATGCTGCAGGTCGAGAAACTCGCAGATGACCCGGCTGTCATGCAGCACTGTGCCGTCTTCCAGGCGCAGGGCCGGGATCTTGCCGATCGGGTTGCCCTGGTTCAGCTGCTCGTCGCCGCTGACCGGGCTGACGTTCACCGGCTGCAGCGCGACGCGGTCAAGCTGACCGGTCTCGTGCAGCACCACCATGACCTTGCGCACGAATGGCGACAGCGGCGAGTGGAACAGGGTCATCGTGCTCATGGCTCAGTTGCCCTGCAGGCTAGGTGGCAGGCACACGCCAGTGCCGCCGATACCGCAGTAGCCCTCGGGGTTCTTGGCCAGGTACTGTTGGTGGTAGGCCTCGGCGAAGAACACGGTCGGCGCCTGATCGATCTCGGTGGTGATCGCGCCGAAACCGGCCTTGTTCAGCTCAGCCTGGAAGGCATCGCGGCTGGCATTGGCTTCTTCGAGCTGCTCTGGGCTGGTGCAGAAAATCGCCGAGCGGTATTGGGTGCCGACGTCGTTGCCTTGGCGCATGCCCTGAGTCGGGTTGTGCAGTTCCCAGAACATCGCCAGCAGCTCGCGGTAGCTGACCTTGTCCTTGTCGAACACCACCAGCACCACTTCAGTGTGGCCAGTCAGGCCCGAGCAGACTTCTTCGTAGGTTGGGTTGGGGGTGAAACCGCCGGCATAGCCGACCACCGTGCTGACCACGCCTTCACGCTGCCAGAAACGGCGCTCGGCGCCCCAGAAGCAGCCCAGGCCGAAGATGGCGAAATCAATATTGCCTTCGAAGAACGGGCCGAGCAGCGGGGTGCCTTCGAACACGTAATGGAACTCGGGCAGGGACATTGGCGTTTCGCGGCCAGGCAGGGCCTGCTCCGCGGTAGGCATGACGTTTTTGTTCACCAGGATTTCCGAACGCAGGACCATGGCCGTTCCTCTGTGTTTTTCAGTGGGATAGGTGGTGAGCGCTTCGCGGGGCAAGCCCGCTCCCACAGGTGTTGCACTGTTCTCAAGGGCAGTGCAACACCTGTGGGAGCGGGCTTGCCCCGCGAAGAGGCCCGAATGGATTCTATAGTGCCCGAGGATGACGCTGCTGTCAGGCCATTGGACCGCGCGGATAGCGCTTGAGTTTTTCCGCCAGTTCCCGCCCCGGAATCGGCCGGTCGAACAGATACCCTTGGCCGACGTCGCAGCGGTGCCGGCGCAAGAACGCCAGCTGCTCAGGCGTCTCGATGCCCTCGGCAACCACTTTGAGCTTGAGGTTGTGAGCCATGGCCACCACCGCCGAGGTGATTTCCATGTCGTCCTGGTTGTCGGGGATCTCGTTGATGAAGCTGCGGTCGATCTTGATGATGTCGATCGGAAACTTCTTCAGGTAACTCAGCGACGAGTAGCCGGTGCCGAAGTCGTCCATGGCCAGGGTCAGGCCCAAGGCCTTGAGTTCGTCGAGCTGGCGGTGGGTGTCCTCGGTGGCTTCCAGCAGCAGGCCTTCGGTCAGTTCCAGCTCCAGCAGGTGCGGGGGCAGGGCTTCTTCCTTGAGGATCGAGCCGATCGAGGCCACCAGGTCGGGGTCGGAAAACTGCTTGGGCGACAGGTTGATGGCCACGTGAAGGTTACCCATGCCGGCTTCGCGCAGCTCCTGGCTCATGCGGCACGACTGGCGCACCACCCATTTGCCGATGGGGATGATCAGGCCGGTTTCTTCCGCCACGCTGATGAACTGGTCCGGGCGGATCATGCCGCGCTCGGGGTGGTTCCAGCGCAGCAGTGCTTCCAGCCCCAGCAGCCGACCACTGCGCAGGCACAGCTTGGGCTGGTAGAACACCTCCAGCTCGTTCTGGGTCAGGGCGCGGCGCAGGTTGTTCTCGACGAACAGCTTGTAGCTGGCTTCGGCATTGAGCACTTCGGTGAACACCTGCACCTGGTGCTTGCCGTTGGCCTTGGCCTTGTGCAGCGCCAGGCCGGCGTTCTTCATCAGGGTGGTTGGGTCGCTGCCGTGCAGCGGCGCACAGGCCAGGCCCACGGAAGCGGTGACGTTGATCAGTTGGTTGTCGACGAACATGGGTTTGTCGAGGGTGCGCAGCAGTTGCTGGGCCACGCCCTGGCCGTCTTCCAGGCTGGTGTCGTCGAGCAGCACGGCGAACTCGTTACTGGCGAAGCGGGCCAGCACACCACCGACGCTGAGGCTGTTGCGCAGGCGCCGGGCCAGGCTGATCAGCAGTTTGTCGCCAGTCTGGTGGCCCAGGCTGTCGTTGATCCGCTTGAAGTTGTCGATGTCCACCAGCAGCAGGCAGATCGGGCTATCGCCATCACGGGCGAAGCGCTCGTCGAGGCTGCGGATGAACGCCGGGCGGTTGCCCAGGTTGGTCAGGTTGTCGGTATAGGCCAGGCGTTCGATGCGCTGTTGGGCCAGCTTGGTCTGGGTGACATCTTCGTAGATGCCGATGTAGTGGGTCAGCTCACGGTTGTCGCCATACACCTTGGAAATCGAGAGCTGCCCCCAGTACGGTTCCAGGCTCTTGCGCCGGCTCTTGAACTCGCCCTGCCAGCTGTTGCCCATGGCCAGGCTCGATGGCGTGTCGAACAGCAGCTCGCTGAGGTTCTCCAACGCCGGCAGGTCGGCCAGGTGGCGGCCCTGGACTTCGTCGGTGCTGTATTGGGTGATCGCCGTGAAGCTTGGGTTGACGTACTCCACCACGCCTTCGCGGTTGACCAGCAGGAAGGCACTGGCGCTTTGTTCGACGGCGCGCTGGAACAGGTGCAGGGCGCTGGCGGCGGTGCGCCGGTTGTGGTTGGTGATGACCTGGGCGAACTGGTCGGCCAGCTCACCGGCAAAGGCGATTTCGTCTGACTGCCAGGCCCGCGGCTGGCCGGTTTGTTCCAGGCACAGCACGCCGACCACCTGGCCATCGACGCGGACACTGGCATCGAGCATCGCGTTGTTGTCGGCGTACAGGGTTTCGGCCAGTTCCCGGGTGCGCGGGTCGTGGTTGGCGTTATGCGCATCGATGGCGCGGCTGGCGTGCAGGGCGTCGAGGTAGTCGGGAAAGCGGCTGGCATCGATCGGCTCGGGCAGGCGGTGCACCTGCTCGTTGCGCAACCAGGCGCTGATCGGCTCCAGGCGGTGGCCTTCCAGGTGCCAGATGCTGGCGCTGTCGACCTTGTAGATTTCGCAGGCGCTGCGGGTGATCAGCTGGGCGGCTTCGAGCAGCGAGTTTTCTGCACTGTAACGCTGGCGGGCAAGGCGCAGGATGAGATCCTGCTGGCTGCGCACGCGCTCCAGGTGTTCGAGCTGTTCCTGCTGGGTGCGCTGGTTGAGTTGCAAGGCCAGTTGCAAGCGGTTGTTGCGTGACTCGAGGTCGTTAGTGTCCAGGTCCAGGTCGTCGGCCTGGTCGTCGAGCACCGTCAGAAAGCCACGCAGCAATTGGCGATTGTGCTGTTTGTAGGCCTCGCCGGCTTCGAGCAGGCGCAAGGCATGCGGCTGCGCATGCAGGGTGTAGCGCACACGGTAGTACCCGCGTGTGTGCAGTTGCCGCTGGATTTCATCGTGTAGCCGATAACGCGCTTCGGGCTCCATCAGGCTGGCGTACGGTGCGTCGATCAGCGCACAGAGCTCTGAGGCCTGCAGGCCGAACTGGCGCTCGCAGGCCGGGTCGATGTAGAGCATTGCCCAGGTGGCTTCGTTGAGCCTTTCGAAACGCAGCATGCCGAGCCGCGAGGGCACGGGAAGCTGCGTGACGACCTCGGCCGCCACACGGCTGGCGGCATCGGGTTGGCTTTTCATCGAAGGCTCGCTTGAAGAGTGTGACGCGGCCTGGACGGCGGCGTATCTGGCAAGGTTGCATCATGTCCCCAAGGCTGGCAAGCGGCCATGAGGGATGTCATGTATATGTTTTCGGCCGCTGGGCGGGAAACCTTAGGTGCTAGTCGTGGGATCTTCTGCGTTTTTGAGATCGAGCGCCGCCCGCGCGGCGCTCGATCTCCCTGCCGCCATATCTCTTTCGCCAGGCAAAAAAAAGCCCCGCCAAACTGACGGGGTTGAGGTACGAGCGTGGCAGCTCGAAAAGAGTACTGCCCCTCCAGTGGAGGGGCAGTGGGCCGCCTTACAGCAGCATGGTGCGGATGTCGCCCAGCACGTCGCCCAGGCGCTTGGTGAAGCGCGCGGCGGCAGCGCCGTTGATCACGCGGTGATCGTAGGACAGCGACAGCGGCAGCATCAGCTTCGGCTGGAAGGCCTTGCCATCCCAGACCGGCTGCATGGTGGCCTTGGACACACCGAGGATCGCCACCTCAGGCGCGTTGACGATCGGCGTGAAGCCGGTGCCGCCAATGTGGCCGAGGCTGGAGATGGTGAAGCAGGCGCCCTGCATGTCGTCGGCCGACAGCTTCTTGCTACGCGCCTTTTCGGCCAGTGCAGCGGCTTCGGCAGCCAGTTGCAGCAGGCTCTTCTGGTCGACGTTCTTGATCACAGGGACCAGCAGGCCGTCCGGAGTGTCCACGGCGAAGCCGATGTTCACGTACTTCTTGCGGATGATGGCCTTGCCGCTTGGTGCCAGCGAGCTGTTGAAGTCCGGCAGTTCCTTGAGCAGGAAGGCGCAGGCCTTGAGCAGCAGTGGCAGCACGGTCAGCTTGACGCCAGCCTTCTCGGCCACGGCCTTCTGCGCAACGCGGAAGGCTTCCAGCTCGGTGATGTCGGCGGAGTCGAACTGGGTCACGTGCGGCACGTTCAGCCAGCTGCGGTGCAGGTTGGCGGCGCCGACCTGCATCAGGCGGGTCAGGGCCACTTCTTCCACTTCACCGAACTTGCTGAAGTCGACAGCAGGGATCGGCGGGATGCCAGCGCCGCCAGTCGCGCCGGCGACTGCCGGGGCTTCTTTGGCTTTCTGCATCATCGCTTTGACGTAGACCTGCACGTCTTCCTTCAGGATGCGACCGTGCGGGCCGGTGGCAGCGACAGCGCCCAGCTCGACACCGAATTCACGGGCCAGCTGACGAACCGCCGGGCCTGCGTGCACCTTGGCATTGTTGCCAGCAGCCGGCGCGGTCGCGACCGGAGCAGGAGCAGCAGCAGCCGGGGCGGCAGCGGCAGGTGCGGCAGCCGGAGCCGCCTCAGCCTTGGCCGGAGCAGCGGCGGCAGGCGCCTGCGCGGCAGCCGGTGCGGCGCCAGCAACTTTCAGCTTGAAGATCAGGTCGCCAGTGCCGACTTCATCTTCCAGCTTGCACAGCACTTCTTCGACCACACCAGCAGCAGGCGACGGGATCTCCATGGAGGCCTTGTCGGACTCCAGGGTGATCAGCGACTGGTCGGCTTCGACGGTGTCGCCGACCTTGACCAGCACTTCGATGATCTTGGCCTTGCCCGACGAGCCGATGTCCGGCACGTGGATGTCCTGCACGCTGGCGGCAGCAGGGGCTGCAGCCGGCGCAGGGGCCGCTTCGGCAGCCGGCTTTTCAGCGGCGGCCGGCGCAGCGGCAGGCGCGGCCGCGGCCGGAGCCTCAGGTGCCGCAGCGGCGCCCTCGACTTCCAGGACCAGCAGCTCGTCGCCTTCTTTCAGGCGATCGCCCAGCTTGACCTTCAGTTCCTTGACGACGCCGGCCTTGGGGGCCGGGATCTCCATGGAGGCCTTGTCGGACTCCAGGGTCAGCAGGCTCTGGTCAGCCTCGATACGATCACCGACCTTGACGAACAGCTCGATGATTTCACCTTCACCGCTGCCGATGTCAGGTACGCGAATGAGTTCGCTCACTTAAAAATACTCCTCAGCAGTCCAGTGGGTTGCGCTTGTCCGGATCGATGCCGAACTTGACGATAGCGTCAGCCACCACTTTCGGTTCGATCTCGCCACGGTCAGCCAGGGCTTCCAGGGCAGCCAGCACCACGAAGTGGCGGTCGACTTCAAAGAAGTGACGCAGCTTCTTGCGGCTGTCGCTGCGACCGTAACCATCGGTACCCAGGACTTTGAACTCTTTGCTCGGCACCCACTGGCGAATCTGTTCGGCGAACAGCTTCATGTAGTCGGTGGAAGCGATGACCGGGCCTTTGCGGCCGTTCAGGCACTGCTCGACGTAGGTCTCTTGCGGCTTCTGGCCAGGCTTGAGGCGGTTGGCGCGTTCCACGGCCAGGCCGTCGCGACGCAGTTCGTTGAAGCTGGTGACGCTCCACACGTCGGCACCGACGTTGAACTCTTCACGCAGGATCTTCGCCGCTTCACGCACTTCGCGCAGGATGGTGCCGGAGCCCATCAGCTGAACGTGGTGTGCCGCTTCGCGGGTGTCTTCTTCCAGCAGGTACATGCCCTTGATGATGCCTTCCTCGACACCGGCCGGCATGGCTGGCTGCTGGTAGGATTCGTTCATCACGGTGATGTAGTAGAAGATGTCCTGTTGCTCTTCGGTCATCTTCTTCATGCCGTCCTGGATGATCACCGCCAGCTCGTAGCCGTAGGTCGGATCGTAGGTGCGGCAGTTCGGGATGGTGCCCGCCATCATGTGGCTGTGACCGTCTTCGTGCTGCAGGCCTTCACCGTTGAGGGTGGTACGGCCGGCGGTACCGCCGATCAGGAAGCCACGGGTGCGGCTGTCGCCAGCGGCCCAGGCCAGGTCGCCGATACGCTGGAAGCCGAACATCGAGTAGAAGATGTAGAACGGCAGCATCGGCTGGTTGTGGCAGCTGTACGAGGTACCGGCAGCGATGAACGACGACATCGCGCCGGCTTCGTTGATGCCTTCCTCGAGGATCTGGCCCTTCTTGTCTTCCCGGTAGAACATCACCTGGTCTTTATCGACTGGCTCGTAGAGTTGGCCGACCGACGAGTAGATGCCCAACTGACGGAACATGCCTTCCATACCGAAGGTACGGGCTTCGTCCGGGATGATCGGAACGATGCGCTGGCCGATGTCCTTGTCCTTGACCAGCTGCGCCAGAATACGCACGAAGGCCATGGTGGTGGAGATTTCGCGGTCGCCCGAGCCGTCCAGGATCGCTTTCAGCGTTTCCAGTGGCGGGGTCGGCACGCTGAAGCTCTTGGCGCGGCGCTGTGGAACGAAGCCGCCCAGGGCTGCACGGCGCTCGGCCAGGTACTTGGCCTCGGCAGAACCTTCTTCCGGCTTGAAGAACGGCAGGTTCTCAAGGTCGGCGTCCTTGACCGGGATGTCGAAGCGGTCACGGAAGTGACGCAGGCTGTCGACGTCGACCTTCTTGGTGTTGTGCGCGGTGTTCTTGGCTTCGCCAGCACCGGTGCCGTAACCCTTGATGGTCTTGGCCAGGATGACGGTCGGCTGCTCTTTGTGGTTCACCGCCTGGTGGTACGCCGCGTACACCTTGTACGGGTCGTGGCCGCCACGGTTGAGCTTCCAGATCTCGTCGTCGGACAGGTCTTCGACCATGGCCTTGAGTTCTGGAGTATTGAAGAAGTTCTCACGAACGTACGCGCCGTCTTTGGCTTTGTAGTTCTGGTACTCGCCGTCGATGACTTCGTCCATGCGGCGCTGCAGGGCACCGTTGGTGTCCTTGGCCAGCAGTGGGTCCCAGAAACGGCCCCAGACGACTTTGTTGACGTTCCAGCCACCGCCACGGAACACGCCTTCGAGTTCCTGGATGATCTTGCCGTTGCCGCGAACCGGGCCGTCGAGGCGCTGCAGGTTGCAGTTGATGACGAAGATCAGGTTGTCCAGCTTCTCGCGGCCAGCCAGGGCGATCGCGCCCAGGGATTCCGGCTCGTCGCACTCGCCGTCGCCCATGAAGCACCAGACCTTCTGCTTGCCGGCCGGGATGAAGCCGCGGGCTTCGAGGTACTTCATGAAGCGCGCCTGGTAGATCGCCTGGATCGGACCCAGACCCATGGAAACGGTCGGGAACTGCCAGAAGTCAGGCATCAGCCACGGGTGCGGGTACGAAGACAGGCCCTTGCCGTCCACTTCCTGACGGAAGTTGTTCATCTGCTCTTCGTTGATGCGGCCTTCCATGAACGCACGGGCGTAGACGCCTGGCGAGGCGTGGCCCTGGAAGAACACCAGGTCGCCGCCGTGTTCGTCGGTCGGGGCCTGGAAGAAGTAGTTGAAGCCGATGTCATACAAGGTGGCACTGGAGGCGAAGCTGGAGATGTGGCCGCCCAGGTCCGAGTCCTTCAGGTTGGTGCGCATCACCATGGCCAGCGCGTTCCAACGCACCATCGAGCGAATGCGGCGTTCCATGAACAGGTCGCCAGGCATGCGTGCTTCGTGGGTGACAGGGATGGTGTTGCGGTATGGCGTGGTGATCGCGTACGGCAGCTGGGAGCCACTGCGGGTGGCCAGCTCGCCCATGCGGGTCATCAGGTAATGAGCGCGGTCTTCGCCTTCTTTGTCGAGGACCGACTCCAGGGCATCCAGCCATTCCTGGGTTTCGATTGGATCGAGGTCTTGCATGGCTTGCTCCAGGGCGGAAAGGCCACCAGAATCGGGGGCCTGAGTTTGCGACTGGCCTTATGGGCAGACGTCGTGAATTCTTGGACTACCGGGGTATGAACCGGCGGCGTGTAGTTTTACTACATTTGCTCCGGCATTTCATGCTTTTGCACGCCAGGGATAGTAGTAAAACTACACAAATGCGACGTTTGGTCGCACCTTGGCTTGTGAGGAAAAACGTTCATGTTGGTTGGCGGTGTGCCATGAGCGGGGGTTTGTTGATGTTTTTTGCCAATAGTTATCTTTTTTCAGCTATTTCCAACTTTTGTACGACAGTCCAACCGTGCTCCAGCGTCCCCGTGGCCGCTTTTTCCCCTCACTTTCACGCCGATCAAGGATAGACCATGCGCCTGCCTTTGCCGCTCGAACTGCCTGCCACCCTGCAACCACTGGTCGCGCGTAATCAGCAGTTTCTGCTGGATGCGCTGGCCAGCCGCCCAGAGCTCGACCTGAATACCTGGAGCGCCGCTCATCGGCAGCAGTTCGACCAGGTGGCCGCCGCCAGTGACTTCGTCCTCGGCCTGGCCCAGCGCGACCCTGCGCTATTGTTCGCGTTGCTGGCCAGCGGCGAGTTGGAACGCCGTTACGCCCCGGGCGAACTGCGCGGGCATGTCGCTGCAGCGGCCCAGACGGCGCAGAGCGAAGACGAGCTGGCACGCAACCTGCGCCGCGAGCGCAACCGCCAGCAGTTGCGCATCATCTGGCGCGACATCACTCGCCTGGCCGAACTGGGCGAAACCTGTCGCGACCTGTCGGACCTGGCCGACGCCGCCATCGACGAAGCTTATCAATGGCTGTACCCGCGCCACTGCCAGCAGTTCGGCACCCCCATCGGCAACCGCAGCGGAGAGCCGCAGCACATGGTGGTGCTGGGCATGGGCAAGCTGGGTGCGGTGGAACTGAACCTGTCGTCGGACATCGACCTGATCTTCGCCTTCCCGGAAGGCGGCGAGACCGAAGGGGTCAAGCGTTCGCTGGACAACCAGGAGTTCTTCACCCGCCTGGGCCAGCGCCTGATCAAGGCACTCGACCCGGTCACCGTCGATGGCTTCGTGTTCCGCGTCGACATGCGCCTGCGCCCTTATGGCTCGGCCGGTGCGCTGGTGCTCAGCTTCAATGCCCTGGAGCAGTACTATCAGGACCAGGGCCGCGACTGGGAACGCTACGCGATGATCAAGGCGCGGGTGGTGGCTGGCGACCAGGCCGCTGGCGCGCAGTTGCAGGAAATGCTGCGCCCGTTCGTCTACCGGCGTTACCTGGACTTCTCGGCGATCGAAGCGCTGCGCACCATGAAGCAGCTGATCCAGCAAGAAGTGCGACGCAAGGGCATGTCCGAGAACATCAAGCTCGGCGCCGGTGGCATCCGTGAGGTGGAGTTCATCGCCCAGGCCTTCCAGCTGATCCACGGTGGGCGTGACCTGAGCCTGCAGCAGCGGCCGTTGCTCAAGGTGCTGGCTACCCTGGAAGGCCAGGGTTACCTGCCGCCGGCTGTGGTCGGGGAGTTGCGTGAGGGCTATGAGTTCCTGCGCTATACCGAGCATGCCATACAGGCCATCGCCGACCGCCAGACGCAAATGCTGCCCGATGACGAAACTGATCGTGAGCGCGTGGCCTATATGCTCGGCTTCGCCGACTGGCAGCGCTTCCATGACCAGCTGATGCACTGGCGCGGCAGGGTCGACTGGCACTTCCGCCAGGTCATTGCCGACCCGGATGACGAGGACGGTGAGGGCGAGTTGGTGGTGGGCGGCGAATGGTCGCCGCTGTGGGAGCAGGCGCAGGATGAGGAGGCCGCTGGCCGTCAGTTGCAAGAAGCCGGCTTCGCACAACCCGCCGAAGCCTTGCGCCGCTTGGCTGCGCTGCGCGCCAGCCCCCAGCTGCGTTCGATACAGCGTATCGGCCGCGAGCGCCTCGACGCCTTCATCCCACGCCTGCTGGCCCAGGCCGTGGAACATGACAACCCAGACCTGGTGCTGGAGCGCGTGCTGCCGCTGGTCGAAGCGGTGGCGCGCCGCTCAGCTTACCTGGTCCTGCTCACCGAAAACCCTGGTGCCCTGCGCCGGCTGCTGACCCTGTGCGCGGCCAGCCCGTGGATCGCCGAACAGATGGCCCGCTACCCCCTGCTGCTCGACGAACTGCTCAATGAAAGCCGGCTGTTCAGCCCGCCGCTGGCGCCAGAGCTGGCGGCCGAGTTGCACGAGCGCCTGACTCGCATCCCCGAAGACGACCTCGAACAACAAATGGAGGCCTTGCGCCACTTCAAGCTGGCCCACAGCCTGCGCGTGGCCGCCTCGGAAATCAGCGGCAGCCTGCCGTTGATGAAAGTCAGCGACTACCTCACCTGGCTGGCCGAAGCCATTCTCGACCAAGTGCTGGCCCTGGCCTGGCGCCACACCGTGGCCCGCTACGGCCAGCCCAAGCGCAGCGACGGCAGCCTGTGCGACCCAGGCTTCATCATCATCGGTTATGGCAAGGTCGGTGGCCTGGAGCTGGGCCATGGTTCGGACCTGGACCTGGTGTTCATCCACGACGGCGATCCACAGGCGGAAACCGACGGCGCCAAGCCTATCGACAGCGCGCAGTTCTTCACTCGCCTGGGCCAGCGCATCATTCACCTGCTGACCACCCAGACCAACTCTGGCCAGCTCTACGACGTCGACATGCGCCTGCGCCCGTCCGGCGCCTCGGGGTTGCTGGTCAGTTCGCTGGGTGCGTTCGAGCGCTACCAGCAGAACGAAGCCTGGACCTGGGAGCACCAGGCCCTGGTACGCGCCCGCGTGCTGGTCGGCTGCAAGCAGGTGGCCACGGCGTTCGAAGGCGTGCGCGCCAAGGTGCTGGGTCAGGCCCGGGACCTGCAGAAGTTGCGCAGCGAAGTCAGTGAAATGCGCGCCAAGATGCGTGACAACCTGGGGACCAAGGCCACTGCTGCGGGCACGGCGGCCAACGCCTTCGACGCGGGTGTGGCGTTCGATATCAAGCAGGATGCCGGCGGTATCGTCGATATCGAATTTATGGTGCAATACGCCGCTTTGGCCTGGTCCCATGACCATCCGGCCATACTTCGATGGACCGATAACATCCGCATTCTGGAAGAGCTGGAGCAGGCAGGATTGATGCCGGCCAGTGATGCGGTGCTGCTGCGCGAAGTGTACAAGGCGTTTCGCGCTGCCTCGCACCGCCAGGCCCTGCAGAAGCAGGCCGGGGTGATCGACGCGGCGCAGTTTGCCGATGAGCGCCGCGAGGTGCGGCGGATCTGGGGGCAACTGGGCCTGACCTGACCGTTCAGGGCAGTGACAGGGCCCTAGTGGTACACTGCACGCCACATAGCCTGAATATAAAGAGGGGAGGCCAGGCTGTACCGCAGTCTGCAGCCTCCCCGAGCGTTTCTGGACTAAGCATGAGAATACTGATCATTGGCCCCAGCTGGGTCGGCGACATGGTGATGGCGCAGACCCTGTTCCAGTGCCTGAAACAGCAGCACCCCGACTGCGTGATCGATGTGCTGGCCCCCGAGTGGAGCCGGCCGATCCTCGAACGCATGCCCGAAGTGCGCCAGGCCTTGAGCTTCCCGCTCGGCCACGGCGCGCTGGAACTGGCCACGCGGCGGCGCATCGGCAAGTCCCTGGTCGGCCAGTACGACCAGGCGATCCTGCTGCCCAACTCGCTCAAATCGGCGCTGGTGCCGTTTTTTGCCGGCATTCCCAAACGCACCGGCTGGCGAGGCGAGATGCGCTTCGGCCTGCTCAACGACGTGCGCAAGCTGGACAAGGCCCGCTACCCGCTGATGATCGAGCGCTTCATGGCCCTGGCCTATGCGCCGGGTGCCGAGCTGCCGCAGCCTTACCCACGCCCGCTGCTGCAAATCGAAGCGCAGAGCCGCGACGCCGCCCTGGCCAAGTTCGGCCTGGCGCTGGACCGCCCTGTCCTGGCGCTGTGCCCAGGCGCCGAGTTCGGCGAGGCCAAGCGCTGGCCGGCCGAGCACTATGCCGAGGTGGCCGATGCCATGATCCGCCAGGGCTGGCAGGTATGGCTGTTCGGCTCGAAGAACGATCACCCGGTGGGCGAGCAGATTCGCGACCGGCTGATCCCGGGGTTGCGTGAAGAATCCTACAACCTGGCGGGCGAAACCTCGCTGGCCGAGGCCATCGACCTGATGTCCTGCGCCGATGCCGTGGTGTCCAACGACTCCGGGCTGATGCACGTGGCAGCGGCGTTGAATCGCCCGCTGGTGGCGGTTTATGGCTCTACCTCGCCGGGCTTCACCCCCCCGTTGGCCGAGCAGGTGGAGGTCGTGCGCACCGGCATCGAGTGCAGCCCGTGCTTCGACCGCACCTGCCGCTTCGGCCACTACAACTGCCTGCGCCTGTTGGAGCCCGGCAGAGTCATCGCCGCCCTGCACAGCCTGGGCGGGCCGAACCTGATCGATACCGTGGCCGAGGTCGACTAAGTGCGGGTACTGATCATCAAGACCTCGTCGCTGGGTGATGTGATTCACACCCTGCCAGCGCTGACCGACGCCGCCCACGCGATCCCGGGCATCCGTTTCGACTGGGTGGTCGAAGAAGGCTTTGCCGAAATCCCCAGCTGGCACCCGGCAGTCGACCAGGTCATCCCGGTGGCCATCCGCCGCTGGCGCAAGAATCTCTGGCAGACCATCAAGAGCGGCGAGTGGAAAGCGTTCAAGCAACGTGTGAGGGCGAATAAGTACGACCTGGTGATCGATGCCCAGGGCCTGGTCAAATCGGCCTGGCTGACACGCTACGTCAAGGCTCCGGTGGCCGGCCTCGACCGTTACTCGGCCCGCGAAGGCTTGGCCAGCCGCTTCTATGACCGACGCCTGTCGGTCGCCACCGGCCAGCACGCGGTAGAGCGTGTGCGCCAGCTGTTCGCCATGGCCCTGGCCTACGACCTGCCGGAAGGCATCGGCAACTACGGCCTCGACCTCGACCGCCTGCAACTGCCGCCAGCTGCGCCATACGTGGTGTTCCTGCATGGCACCACCTGGGCGACCAAGCATTGGCCCGAGGCCTACTGGCGCGAGCTGGCCGAGCGCCTGGGCCGACGCAAGCTGCAGGTTCGCCTGCCGTGGGGCAACCCAGCCGAGAAGGCACGCGCCGAGCGTATCGCCCAGGGCTTGAACAACTGCCAGGTACTCCCCAAATTGAACCTTGCCGGCGTCGCCCGTGTGCTGGCAGCGGCAAAGGCCTGCGTGGCCGTCGACACCGGCCTTGGCCACCTGGCCGCGGCGCTGGACGTGCCGACCATTTCGCTGTTCGGCCCGACCAACCCTGGGCTGACTGGCGCCTATGGCCGCGTGCAGGTTCACCAGGCCAGCGATTTCCCCTGTGCCCCGTGCCTGCAAAAGAAATGCACTTACAAACCGAGCGCTGACGACCTGCGCCGGTTCGATCTCAAACGCGAGTGGCCACTGTGCTTCACTCGCCTGAATCCCGAGCATGTGGCGAGCCGCTTGAGCGCGTTGCTGCTGGCTGAGGATGTCCGTTGATGCAACTGGCTTTCGTGCTTTACAAATATTTCCCCTTTGGCGGGCTGCAGCGCGATTTCATGCGCATTGCCCTGGAATGCCAGAAGCGGGGCCACCAGATCCGCGTGTATACGCTGATCTGGGAAGGTGACATTCCGCCGGGCTTCGAGGTGCTGGTGGCGCCGGTCAAGGCGCTGTTCAACCACCGTCGCAACGAAAAACTTAGCGCCTGGATGGAAGCTGACCTGGCCAAGCGCCCGGTCGACCGGCTGATCGGCTTCAACAAGATGCCGGGCCTGGACGTGTACTACGCTGCCGACGGCTGCTTCGAGGACAAGGCCCAGACCCTGCGCGGCGGCCTGTACCGCCGCTGGGGTCGTTACCGGCACTTCGCCGAGTACGAGCGGGCGGTGTTCGACAAGGATGCACGCACCGAGGTGCTGATGATTTCCGAGGTGCAGCAGCCGCTGTTCATCAAGCACTACGGCACCCCCGTGGAGCGCTTCCACCTGCTGCCGCCAGGCATTTCCCAGGACCGTCGCGCGCCGGCCAATGCCGCCGAGATCCGCGCCGAATTTCGCAAGGAATTCAACCTGGGCGATGACGACCTGCTGCTGGTGCAGATCGGGTCCGGCTTCAAGACTAAGGGCGTCGACCGCAGCCTCAAGGCCCTGGCCGCGCTGCCGTCGGCGTTGCGCAAGCGCACCAAATTGATGGTCATCGGCCAGGACGACCCCAAGGTGTTCCAGCTGCAAAGCGCGACCCTGGGCCTGGGCGATCAGGTGCAGTTCCTCAAGGGCCGCAGCGATATCCCGCGCTTCCTGCTCGGTGCCGACCTGCTGATCCACCCGGCCTACAACGAGAACACCGGCACCGTGCTGCTCGAAGCCCTGGTGGCGGGTTTGCCGGTGCTGGTGTCCAAGGTCTGCGGCTATGCCCATTATATCGACGAGGCCGATTGCGGCCTGGTGCTCGACGAGCCGTTCGAGCAGGAGCAGCTCAACGCCTACCTGCAACGTATGCTCGACGACCCGCAGGCGCGTGCCGACTGGTCGCGCAATGGCCTGGCCTTCGCCGACACCGCCGACCTGTACAGCATGCCGCAGCATGCGGCTGATGTGATCCTTGGGCAGGAGACCGCATGAAGCTGATACTGGCCGAACCGTTCAAGCGCCTGTGGGCCGGTCGCGACCCTTTCGAGGCCGTGGAAGCCCTGCAAGGTGAGGTGTACCGCGAACTGGAAGGGCGCCGCACGCTGCGTACCGAGGTGGATGGCGAGGGCTTTTTCGTCAAGATCCACCGGGGCATTGGCTGGGGCGAAATCTTCAAGAACCTGTTCAGCGCCAAGCTGCCGGTGCTCGGCGCCGGCCAGGAATGGCGCGCCATCCAGCGCCTGCATGAGGTCGGTGTGCCAACCATGACCGCCGTTGCCTATGGCGAGCGGGGCAGCAACCCGGCTACCCAGCACTCGTTCATCGTCACCGAAGAGCTGGCGCCGACCATCAGCCTGGAAGACTTGAGCCTCGACTGGGTCAAGCAGCCGCCGCAGCCGCGCCTCAAGCGTGCGCTGATCGCCGAAGTGGCGAAGATGACCGGCGGCATGCACCGCGCCGGGGTCAACCACCGCGACTGCTACATCTGTCACTTTTTGCTGCACACCGACCGCCCGGTGACGGCGGATGACTTCAAACTGTCGGTGATCGACCTGCACCGCGCGCAAACCCGCGCCAAGATCAGCCGCCGCTGGCGCGACAAGGACCTGGCCGCGCTGTACTTCTCGGCGCTGGACATCGGCCTGACCCGGCGCGACAAGCTGCGCTTCCTGCGCGCCTACTTCCAGCGCCCGCTGCGCCAGGTGCTCACTGACGAGGCCGCACTGCTCGCCTGGCTGGAGCGCAAGGCGCAGAAACTCTACGACCGCAAGCAACGCTATGGGGATGCACTCTGATGGCGGGTTGGACACTGGCGCCGGGCTACGAGCAGCTGGCGGCGGACTTCGGCAGTATCGATGCGGTGTTCGCCCTGCAAGGCGAGCGCCTGACCCGCGACCCACTGAGCGAAGTGATCCGCGTCGAGCGTGACGGGGTCAACTACTACGTCAAACGCTACACCGGAGCGGGCAAACACATGCGCCGCTACCTGGGCCGGCCACGCATCAAGGCCGAATGGCAGAACCTCAAGCAGTTCGCCAAGTGGGGCATCCCCACCGCCGAAGTCGTCGCCTGGGGCCTGGAGCGCAATGGCCTGGCATTCGGCCGAGGTGCGATGATCACTCGCGAGTTGCCCAATACCGAAGACCTGTCGGTACTGGCCGAGCGCAATGATCCGCGCCTGGCAGATCGCGCCTGGGTCGATCACATCAGCCAACAGCTGGCGCGCCATACCCGGGTCATGCACGAGCACCGTTTTGCCCACAACGACCTGAAGTGGCGCAACTTGCTGGTCGATGACCAGGGCACGCTATTCTTCATCGACTGCCCGACCGGCGATTTCTGGCGCGGCTTCATGTGGCGCCACCGGCTGGTCAAGGACCTGGCGTGCCTGGACAAGGTCGCCAAATACCACCTGACGGCGACCCAGCGCCTGCGCTTCTACCTGCAGTACCGCGGCCGCGAGCGCCTGAACACGCGCGACAAGCGGCGGATTCGCCAGGTGCTGAGCTTCTTCGAGGGAAGGGAATGACCGACTACCTGGCCAGCGCGGACCTCGCGCTGCTCAAACGCCATGGCCTGAACGACTTCGAGGCGCTGTGGGCGCTGCAGCTCGATGCCGTGGACGAACCCAACACCGGACGTGGCGGCTGGAGCAGTGTCTTCCGCCTGGAGCTTGAAGGTAAAGGCTATTACCTCAAGCGCCAGAGCGATTACCTGACCCGCACCCTGCACAGCCCGTTCGGCGAACCGACCTTCGCCCGCGAGTTTCGCAACATCAGCCGTTACCAGAAGCTGCACATCCCGGCGTTGCAGGCGGTGTTCTATGGTGAGCGCAAGCAGGCCGGCCAGCACCGCGCGATCCTGCTGACCCGTGCCCTGGACGAGTGGAGCGACCTGGACAGCCTACTGGCCCAGTGGCCGCAGCTCAGCGAGGCGTCGCGCAACGGCATCCTCCAGGCCTGCGGCCAGCTGGCGCGCACGCTGCACCGTGCAGGGCAGGTTCACGGCTGCTTCTACCCCAAGCACATCTTCCTGCGCCAGCGCCGCGAAGGCTGGGACGCGCAATTGATCGACCTGGAAAAGACCCGGCCGCTGCTGTTTGGCAAGCGCGACCGCCTCAAGGACCTGGAGCCGCTGCTGCGCCGCGCCAGCGTCTGGAGCGAGGCGGACGTGCGCCAACTGCTCGCCGCCTACCTGAGCCAGCCGGCCGACGCACCGCTGGTCGGCGTCTGGCTGCAACGCCTGACGCAACGCCGTCGTGAAAAAGAGGCCCGCTGATGCGTTTGTCTGAATTGAAGGATGCCGGGCGCAGTCCATCGCTGCCCTTGTCTATCACCCTGGCCGATGCCGCGGGCAGCGCCGAGTTGCAGCTGCTGAGCCTGCTGCGGGTGTTGCCGGGCCAGCGCTACGTGGGTGCAGGTGTGTGGCGGGGTACGCCGGTCTTGGCCAAATTGCTGGTGGGCGGTAGCGCTCCACGCCATTTCCAGCGCGAGCTGGACGGTGTGAAGCTGTTGGCCGAGCAGGGGCTGACCACGCCGAAACTACTCGCCGACGGCCTCAAGGAAGGCGAGGGAGGCTGGCTGCTGTTCGCGTTCCTCGACGGCGCCGAAAGCCTGGCTGATGCCTGGGATGCAGTGGCCAGCCTGCCGGTACTGGCCGACGAGCAGCATCTGGTGCTGGGGGAAGCACTGACCGCCGTGGCGCACATGCACGCCAAGGGCCTGTGGCAGGAAGACCTGCACCTGGACAACCTGCTGCGCCATGGCGGCAAGCTGTTCTTGATCGACGGTGCCGGCATCAAGGCCGAAACCCCCGGCCAGCCGCTGTCGCGCCCGCGTGTGTTGGAAAACCTCGGGGTGTTCTTTGCGCAATTGCCCAAGCGCCTGGAACCGTTCATCGAAGAGCTGCTGGTGCATTACCTGCTGGCCAACGCCGAGCATGCGTTGCCAATGGAAGCGTTGCAGAAGCAGGTGGACAAAGTGCGCAACTGGCGCCAGAAGGACTACCTGGAAAAGGCCGGCCGTGAATGCAGCCTATTCAGTGTCGAGCGCACGCTTTCCGGACTGAAGGCGATCCGCCGCAGTGAAACCGAGGCAATGCTGGCGGTGCTCGAACACGCCGATGCGCTGATCGATCAAGGCCATCTGTACAAGACCGGGGGCGCCGCGAGTGTGGCCCGCATCGAAGTCGGTGGCCGTACGCTGGTGCTCAAACGCTACAACATCAAGAACACCGCACATTGGTTCAAACGCTTCTGGCGCCCAAGCCGGGCCTGGCACTCGTGGATCGAAGGCCATCGCCTGGAGTTCCTCGGCATCGCCACACCGCGCCCGCTGGCGGTGTATGAACAGCGTGTGATGGGCCTGCGCAGCCGCGCCTACCTGGTGACCGAATACGCAGATGGCCCTGACCTCACGGCGAGCTTCGCGCCCTATGTGGAAAATGGCGAAGCGCCCGAAGAGCAGGTCGATGCCCTTGTCCAACTGATGCAGCAACTGATCCGCGAGCGCATCAGCCACGGCGACTTCAAGGGCCACAACCTGTTCTGGGACAACGGCCAATGGTCCCTGATCGACCTCGACGCGATGTGCCAGCACGTCACCCAGCTCAGCTTCGCCCCGGCTTATGCCCGCGACCGGGCACGGCTGTTGCGCAACTGGCCGAGTGGCAGTGCTTTGCATCAGCGTCTGGACCGGTTGTTGCCGCGGTTGACCGAGTAGGCTGAAGGCAGCGCCATCCAGCTGCTGCTGCGCCCCGCCTGGCGCACGCGAAGCTGCCATTGGCCGTCGATCCAGCGCAGTACGGCCCAGGGCACCACACCGGCTTCGTGGGCGTTGGGGATCGGCAGGTGATAGCGGCCCGCGAGCACGTGTTGGCGCAGCGGCAGCTGCCCGCCCTCGGTCTGCAGATACAGTTGTTCGTCGGCCTGGTACAGGCCGTCGACGCTGTCGATTGGCTCGCCAGTGAGCGGTTCTGCCAGCAGGCACAGTTGCAGCAGCTTCTCCAGGTCCGGAAGCCCGTCGTACCACAGCACAGGGGAGTCGATCACCCAGTCGCCGTTAGCCCGCTTCTTCAACGGCTGCTGGAGGTAGGCGTCGGGTTGTTCGGGGTCAATGGCGCGCCAGCGCTGCCCGTCGAAGGCAACTTTATAATGACGGCCTTGTGAGTCCTGGATGAAGTACTGGGTAAGGCCTTCGAATTCGGAGACCTGTTCGTAGACACCCTCGCCGTAGATGCCGTCGATGCGAAAACGCAGGTTATCCACATCGGGTATCACGCTGTACCGCGAAGGCAGCGGCAACGGCGGTTGCGCTGGCACGCCGCGCAGCATGCGGCGCATCACGCCGGTGGCGACGAAACCAGTGGTGGCGTCATTCAGGTGGCTCAAGGCGTTGTACACATGCTGCAGCACCTCGTCGATGTCTTCCTTGCGGTAGGCCTGTACCCCATCCCAGATCTCGATGGCCATGCGGCCCAGTGAGAGCGGGATGAACAACCTGGCCGGTACAGCCAGACCGATCAGGTCCAGTAGCCGCCAACCGATGGCCATGGCTTGTTGCAAATCGGTTTCGCCCGTAGTCCGGCTGTTGGCTCTTGCAATCGCCATGAGCCCCCGTACGGCTGCCATGTAGTAAGCGTAGAAAAAATCGTCTTCGACTGCCGGGGTTGCCAGTGCGCTACCCAGGCCGCCTTTGAGCATCAGGCGCCGGGTTTGGTCGGCTGGCGAATGCGGCAGGCAATCGATGAGATAGGCCAACAGCGCGGGTTTTTTACGGATCAAGCGCAGCAGTGCGCGTGTATTTGGCACGCTGCGCCATACGCGGCGGTCGGGTGCGTCAGGGGTGTAGAGCACGAAGGCGTCTTCGCCAGATGCATCGCTGTTGATCAGCAGCACGCCCTGCAAGCTCTGATTGTGAAGGGTAATCTGGCGCACGATGAGGCGCTGGCCATCCACCGGTGGGCGTAATGCATTGTGCGGATGGGCCAGCACCTGTTGTACCCAGCGGTAGCTACGTTCGCTGTGGTCATTGGCAAGGTGCCCGGCATAGCGGGCCTTGGCCAGCTCAGCGTCCATGCGTGCACGGTTGACCCTGGCATGCGCGTTGAGGCGCCGGGCGCCAAGCGGTGCATCGACGAGCTGGGTTTGCAGAAACTCAGCGTAGGTGCCGCCGACGTTGAGCTGCCTGACCAGGCGCTTGACGTAATCGGCTGACAAAGTGATCGGCAGCTGCTTGCCGTGCCGATGGCTGATGCGCGCGGTGAGCCAGTAATCGTAATCGAACCATGCCACGTTGCGCAGTGCCATTTCATCCAGCGAGTAGGTTTCCCTGATGATTTCTACCAGTTCCCCGCCAACATGCTTCAGCCCGCGCCAGGTGATCCAGCTCGACGGATGGAAAGGATTGACGTGCGGCCCTACCTGACGGGTGTGCACCACATGAACCAGAATGTCGGTGGCCGGATAGGTCAGGGCAAAGTCATCGCGCAGGCACTGCTCGACCTTGGTTCGGGCCCAGTTGCGCAGGCTGTGCTGCTGATGAAACTCGCTGAAGGTGAGAATGCCAGGCGCGGCCACGCTGTTGCCGGTGGCGACCAGCACTTGCATGGTCTGCATGATGTGGGCAAGCCCCTGATCACCTGCCGTGCGCAACCAATTGGGCAAGTTGTGCTCAAGCAGGACTGAGTAGCGGGTGTCGAGCAATGCACGTTTTCCGGCCTCCCCGTCCAGCGCAACGGCTTGTGCCAACGCCTCGCTGTCAACCGGTGTCGAGGCCGGGAGCGTTGCCCATACCCGACGCACCCGCAGGCGCTGGGCGTCGATCAGGCAGTCCACCTGCGCCAGCAAGGGGTCATCGGCGTACCATTCGTAGCGCAGGCGGTCAGCCTGCAAGGCCGCGTCGATGCGCTCCTCGTCCACCAGCAGGCCCACCAGTGGCCTGCCCTGAATCGGGTCCTCCAGGCGTTGGCACAGCTCCAGGTGCAGCTGCGCGAGCGATGAGTAGGCTTCGATCCCCTGAACCAGGCCGAACAGCAATACCGGCCCGGTTGCCTGTTGCGGATCAAGTGGCGCGCCGTCTTCGGTGCCGCTTGCCACCACGAACATGCCGGGCAGCGCCGCTCGCCAAAGGGGGCGGCTACGGCCAAGCACCGGGCGATACACCTGCGGGCGCCCGGCAACCCGCTGATGCCGGCGTTGCCAGGCGGCAGGGTAGTCCAGGCAGTTGCGCATCAGTTCTGCAAGGTGGCTGGCCAAGGTCTGATCGGCCAGGCGCAGGTCCAGTTCGGCGTGCATCAGTGCCCGTCGCAAATCACCCAGGCGTGTTCGGCGCGAGAGGCCCTGGGCATCCTGGTCAGTCCAAAACGCCGCCAGCTCTGCGTGGAGCGCCCGACGCTCTGGTGGTTGAGGGCTGGCAAGCGTGAGCTGGGCGAGCAGTTCAAGGACCAGCCCATTCAGAAATTCGATACGTTCCAGGGGGGGCACGGCGTTGGCTCCATGATGAGGGGAGCAACGAGCCTAGCCAGCGTCTGACCGGCCTCGGTGGTAGACGGTTACCGACCGCACAAACCCCGTAGGCCAAGTACCGCTGGAACACCCAGGCCCAGCCAGGCCAACGCATCCCAGGCGCCATCGCCCAGCAAGGCCGCGAACAACCCTGCTGCGCCGAGCACGGCGATCAGCGCGGGCCAGGCGAAGATCCGCCGATTCGTTCGTGAACGGAGGCTCATGCGCGTGCCCCAATGCTCTTGCGTTGCTTGCCCCACCACAGGTACACGCCGCTGCCCAGGACGATGATGGTCAGGATATCCAGCACCGCCCAGAGAATCTGCATGGGCCGCCCGCCGTAGTCGCCGAAGTGCAGTGGCTGGGACAGGCCCATGGCGTCCATGTACCAGGGACGCTCGCCGACGGCGGTCACCTGCAGGGTGCGCGCATCGATCAGCACCGGGGTGAACAGATGCGAGGTCAGGGGCGTGCCGCCTTTCATGAACACCGCGTAGTGGTGCTCGCTGGAGAAGCGGGTACCGGGGAAGGCGATGAAGTCCGGGCGCATGCCCGGCGCGGCTTGCTCGGCAATGTCGAGGAGGCGGGTGGCGGGGGCGCGATCTGTGAGCGGCGGTGCATCACGGTAGGGCGCAACCATCGCCGCCAGGCTGTCGTTGCGCCAAGCGGCGATCACCAGATCGGACAGGGCGCTGATCACGCCGGTGACGCCTACCGTCAGCGCCCAGGCCAGGGTTACTACACCGATCAGATTGTGCAGGTCGAGCCAGCGCAGGCGGCGAGACTTGTCGCGGCGCACCGTGGCGAACTCCAGGCGGCGCATGAACGGTGCGTAGAGCACGGTGCCGGAGACGATGGCGACAATGAACAGCAGCCCCATGAACGCCAGCAGCAGCTTGCCGGGGAGCCCGGCGAACATGTCCACGTGCAAGCGCAGCATGACCATCATGAAGCCGCCGTTGGCGGCTGGCATGGCCACGGCTTCACCGGTGCGGGCGTCGAGCATGAAGGTGTGCGACGAATTGGGTTCGGTGCCAGCGGTGGCGGCGGTGATCGCCACCACGCCGTTGCGCTCGTCCTCGTCATAGCCGAAGTACTGCATCACCTCGCCGGGGCGATGTTGTTCGGCTTTCAGTACCAGCTGCTGCAGGTCCAGGTGAGGTGTACCTGCGGGCATTTCACGCAGCTCGAAGGCATCGCCGAGCAGGTGTTCGAGTTCGTGGTGGAAGATCAGCGGCAGCCCGGTGAGTGCCAGCAACAGCAGGAATACGGTGCAGACCAGGCTGCTCCAGGTATGGATCACGGACCAGCGGCGGATGGTGGGGCTTTTCATATCATTATATTTCTCGAGGTCCAGAAACACCAAAGCCGCCCCACGCGGGACGGCTCGGTTTGCCAGCTCAGAGCGTCAGCTGCTTACCATTTGTAGGAAGCACTGGCGACGACGCTGCGTTCATCCCCGTAGTAGCAGTAGTAACTGTCACAGGTGGAAATGTAGTCCTTGTTGAACACATTGGTCGCGTTCACCGCTACCGATGCACCCTTGAGGCTGTTGCTCAGGCGGCCAAGGTCGTAATGCACCGACGCATCGAACACGGTGTAGGCGTTGGCCTTGCCCAGCCAGGTGTTGCCCTGGTCGCCGTAGGTGTTGCCGGTGTAGCGCGCGCCACCGCCGATGCCGAAGCCGTCGAGCACGCCGCTGTGCCACGTGTAGTCGGCCCACAACGAAGCTTGCTGGTTGGGCATCAGTTGCAGGCGATTGCCTTTGTACAAACCGTCCTGCACCTCGGACTTGGCCAGGGTGTAGGCTGCGGTCACCTTGAGGTTTTCGGTGACGTCGGAGACAGCTTCGAGCTCGAGGCCGTGAACCTTCACTTCACCAGTCTGGCTGGTGATCGGCACGCCACCGACGTTATTGGTGACCGAGACGTTCTTCTGGGTCAGGTCATACACGGCTGCCGAAAGCAGGGTGTTGGAACCTGGCGGCTGGTACTTGATGCCCAGTTCCCATTGTTTGCCTTCGGTCGGCTTGAACGAGTCCGTCGCAGTGGCACTGGCGTTGGCGGTCGGTTGGAACGACTCGGCGTAGGACAGGTACGGAACGAAGCCCGAGTCGAACACGTAGCTGATCGCGGCGTTGCCGCTGAACTTCTTGTCGCGTTGGGTATTGGTGGCATCGCCCTGGTTGAGGAACTTGGTGCTGGTGTGCACCCAGTCTTCGCGGCCGCCCAGGGTCAGGCGCCAGTTGCCCAGGGCCATCTGGTCCTGGACGTACACACCGGTCTGGCGGGTTTTCTGGTTGTAGTCGTAGAACGCCGTGGAGCGGTCCGGGCGGGTGATCGGCACGCCGTAGACCGGGTTGTTGACGTTGCTGTCTGGCAAGCCGAAGCCGAATACCGACAGGTAATTGGTGTTGACGCGCTGGTGGTCCAGGCCCAGCAGCAGGGTGTGGGTGACGTCACCGGTGGCGAAGTCGGCCTGGAAGTTGTTGTCCACGGCGAACTGGCTGATGTCTTCATCGGTGTTGGTCGACATGCGGCTGACGGTGCCGTCGTCCTGCACTGGTCCGCCTGGCGAGTAGTAACTGCCGGGGGTGATGGTCTGGAAGGCCAGGTCGGTCTTGGTGTAGCGCAGGTTCTGGCGGAACTGCCAGACGTCGTTGAGGCGGTGCTCGAAGGCATAGCCCAGCGCGTAGTAGGTGCGGTCGTAGAACTCGTAGTCCGGGTCACCCAGGTTCTTGTGGTGCGAGATCTTGCCGAACGGCATGTCGATCTTGGTGCCCTGGATCGGCCGGAACTGGCTGGTGGCGCCGGTATCGTCGCGGGTGAACTGGGTCAGCAGGGTCAACGAGGTGTCGTCGTCAATGTTCCAGGTCAGGCTTGGGGCGATGTTGTAGCGCTTGTCGTCGATATGGTCGATCTGCGTGCCGCCATCGCGAATCACGCCGCTGACGCCGTACAGGAAGCGGCCCTCGTCATCGATCTTGCCGGTGCTGGCAAAGTTGATCTGGCGGTGGTTGTCGCTGCCGTACTGCACTTCGATTTCGTGAGCGCTCTCGGCCTGCGGGCGACGGCTGACCATATCGAGCAAGCCGCCCGGCGGGGTCTGGCCATAGAGCGAGGACGCCGGCCCGCGCAGCAATGCGAGGCGGTCGAGGTTCCAGGTTTCAGCTTTCGGGTTGGCGTAGACGCCACGCGGCAGCGGCAGGCCGTCGAGGAACTGGGTGGGTTCGAAGCCACGCACGCGCATCCAGTCATAGCGGGTGTCGCTGCCGTAACTGGCGGAGACGATGCCTGGCATGTAGCGCACAGCGTCGTCGAGGCTGTGCACGCCTCGGTCGCTCATCTGCTGACGGGTGGCGACGGAGATGGAGCGGGGGATCTCGACCAGTGCGGTATCGGTCTTGGTGCCGACCGCACTGCGCTTGGCCAGGTAGCCTTCGACCGGGCCCCAGGCGCTTTCGCTGTCACTGTTGGCGTTCACGCTGGTTTCCGGCAACGCCAGGCTGCCTTCAGGCACAGCCACCAGGCTGTAGCTACCGACGCTGCTCTGCTGCAGCTGCAGGCCGGTGCCGCGCAGGGCCGCCTGCAAGGCGCCCAGGCCGGTGTACTGGCCGCTGACCGGCGCCGAAGTGCGGCCGCTGACCAGAGCCGGGTCGATGGCCAGGGCAACGCCCGTCTGGCTGGCGATCTGGTTCAGGGTGGTGGCCAGTGGGGCGCTGGGCAGCTCGAAAGCACGCGGGGCTGACTGCTCGGCGGCGAACAGGGCAGGGCTGGCCAACGGCGCGGCCAGGGCGATGGCCAGGGCCATCAGGCTGGGGCGCAAGATACGATCAACAGCACGGGACATGCAGCGGCTCCTCGACGGATAAGTGCTAACTGCTTCCTTGCCGAGCGAGAATTGAGAAGTGACAGGGGAGTCTGAAAAAAAAGTGTTTATTAGTGCCGGCCTCTTCACGGGGCAAGCCCGCTCCCACAGTAGACCCCACTGCTGGCCAAATTCTGTGGGAGCGGGCTTGCCCCGCGAAGAAGTCACCGCCTAACTACTTGGGCACCACCGTGACCCACCACTGGGTATGCCGCTCGATCTTCACCGGCAGCGCCGGCACCAGCGAGGCCAGCGCCAGGTCGGTATTGGTCAGTGGGAAGCTCCCGGTCACGCGCAGGTCGGCTACTTCATCGGCCACCCCCAGGTGCCCGCTGCGATATTGCCCCAGCTGAGCCAGCAGGTCGGCCAGGCGTACGTTGTCGACCACCAGCATGCCGCGCGTCCAGGCATCCGCGCCGGCCTCGACCGAGGCGACTTCACCCAGGCCGTTGGCGTTCATCAGCACCTGCTGACCTTCGCGCAGCACCCGCTCGTCACCACTGTTGACCGGCATGGCGCCGACCGAGGCCTGCATCACCTCAAGGCGCGTGCCGTCGGCGTCGCGGCGGACCAGGAAGCGCGTACCCAGTGGACGCAAGCGGCCATCTTCGGTGCGTACCAGCAAAGGGCGTGGGTCGTCATGGCCGGTTTCGACCGAGATCTCGCCCTGGTGCAGCACCAGCAGGCGCTGGTCGCCTTGATAGTCGATATCCACTGCGGTGTGCGTGTTCAGGCTCAGCAGCGTGCCGTCTTCCAAGCGCAGGGTACGCAGTTCACCGGTGGCGGTGCGCTGGTCCGCCAGCCAATAGCTGGCCGACAGCGACGGTGCGCCGCCCCAGGCCAGCAGCGAGCCGAGCAGGAACATACCGGCCAGCCCACTGCCGACCTTCGCCACTCGGCGCCGCAGCCCTACGCGTGATTGCTGCAGGGCTTGACGCGCCGGGCCGGCGGCGGCACTGACGCGCTGATCAAGGGTGCCGAGCTGACGCCAGGCCCGGGCATGTTCTTCGCTGGCGGCATGCCAGCGGAGGAATTCGTTGCGGTCGTCGGGCGTGCCAGTGGCATCGTCCAGGCTCAGCTTCCAGGCGATGGCGGCTTCCAGAACTCCGGCGGAAACCGGGGCATTGTTCACGTCGGCTCCCCGTACAGGGCCACGTAGCACTGGCGCATGCCCTGGGCGATGTACTGGCGCACACGCGACACCGACACGCCCAGGCGCTCGGCGATCTCGGCGTGGCCCATGCCATCCAGGCGATTGTGCAGGAAGGCTGCGCGGGCCTTGCTCGACAACTTGCCGAGCAGACGGTCGATGGCCTTGAGGTCTTCGAGGATCAGGTGCTGCATTTCTGGCGAAGGTTGCTCGGCTTCCGGCAAGCGCATCAGTTCGGCCAGGTAGGCCTGCTCCAGCGCGGCGCGGCGGAAGTGGTCGAACATCAGTCCCTTGGCCACGGCAGCGAGGAACGCGCGCGGCTCGCGGGGGCTGTCCAGCTGCTCACGGCCAAGCAGGCGCACGAAGGTGTCCTGGCTCAGGTCTTCGGCGCGTTGGCGACAAGCCATGCTGCGCTGCAGCCAGGCGAGCAGCCAGCTGCGATGGTCGCGGTACAGCGTACTGACCAGTTCGGCGTGTGGGCTCTGAGCAGAAGACAAGCAGTGTCCCCCCCGGAACGAATGCATTAACTAACGATAATTATTCGCGATTGTTGCAGAGGCGGGGGGCGCCGCGCAATGGACGCTTATCGGATTGCCACTACAGGCCGTGGCTATGCAGGTTTCGCCGGCGCCAGGTGCGCAGACGCTGTTCGAGCTGCAACGGGCTGTCGAGCTGCTGGCGGCGGGCCTGGCTGAACAGGATCAAGGCCAGTTCGGCGGTCACCTGGGCATCGGCACTGGCGTGATGGCGCTCCTCTACCTGGAGGCCGAATCGGGCGACCCAGTCGTCCAGCCCCGCTTCGCGCAGCACGGTATCGGGATTGAGCAAAGGAGCCAGTTCGGCCACGTCGAGAAACGGCTGTTGCAGGCGACAGCCCAGGCTTTCTTTCAGCGCACGGGCCAGCATGCGCTGATCGAACGCCGCATGGAAAGCCAGTACCGGGCTGTTGCCGATGAACTCCAGAAGTTCCAGCAATGCCTCGGCGGGATCGCTGCCCGCGGCCAAGGCACTCGGGCCCAGGCCGTGGATGAGCACGCTGGCGTTGGTCTTCTGTGTCGGGCGGTGCAGGGTGCGTTCGAACTGCTGCGAGAAATCGATGGCGCCGTCTTCGATCGCCACCGCACCGATCGACAGCACCTGATCCCGGTTGGGGTTCAGGCCGCTGGTCTCAAGGTCGAGCACCACCCAGCGCTGTTCACGCAGTGAGCACACGCCCAGCGGTATAGCCTTGGGCAATTGGGCCAGGCGCTGCTGCAATGTCTCGTTCAGCACCGGAGCGGTGGGGCGTAGCCAGGCGAACAGGCTCATAATTGGTACCGCAAGGCCAGGCTGCTTTGCAGGCGCTGGGCCTGACGCAGCGACTCACGCAGGATGCGCCGGTCAAGGTGGTTGAGGCTGTCCGGGTCGAGCCGGTTTGAATACGGCAGGTTTTCGCGGGTCTGGCGCTGGTGCTGCTGCATGCGGGTTTGTTGAATGAAGTGATAGGCCTCTTCATACGCCGCGCCATCGAGAGGCTCGATGACGCCCTTGTCGACCAGCTGGCGCAGGCGCTCCAACGTATTGCAGGCGGCGATGCCGTTGGCCAGGGCCAACAGCCGGGCGCCATCGACGAACGGCGTCAGGCCCTGCACCTTGAGGTCGAGGGTCGCGGCCTTGTCGTTGCCCTGGCGGGTCAGCACGAACTCGCGCAGGCGGCCCACTGGTGGCCGCTGGCGCAGGGCGTTGTCGGCCATCATGCGCTGGAATAGGCGGTTGTCTGCGACGTGTTCCAGCACGCTGCGGCGCAACTGTTCGCAGCCTTGTTCGTCACCCCAGACCACACGCAGGTCGAAATAGATGCTCGAAGCCAGCAGGTTCTCAGGGCTGGCTTCACGTATGAAACCGGCGAAACGCCGTGCCCATTCGCTGCGCGACAGGCACAGTTCGGGGTTGCCGGCCATGACGTTGCCCTTGCACAAGGTGAAGCCGCATTGGGCCAGGCACTGGTTGATGTACTGGGCCAGTGGCAGCAAGCGGGTGCGAATGGCTTCGGCCTCAAGGGTGTCGGCCGCGTCGAAGAGGATACCGTTGTCCTGGTCGGTGTGCAGTGTCTGTTCACGACGCCCTTCGCTGCCGAAGCACAGCCAGCTGAACGGCACGCCTGGGTCGCCGCGCTCGGCCAGGGCCAGTTCGATCACCCGGCATACGGTGTGGTCGTTGAGCAGGGTGATGATCTGGGTGATCTGCGTCGAGGAGGCGCCATGGGCAAGCATGCGTTCGACCAGCTGGCCGATCTCGCCGCGCAGCGAAACCAGCGTGTCGAGGCGCGGCGCGTGGCGGATGGTGCGTGCCAGGTGCACCAGGTCGACCCGCTGCAGGGAAAACAGGTCACGTTCGGACACCACGCCGCACAGGCGCTGGTTGTCCACCAGGCAGACGTGGGCAATGTGCCGCTCGGTCATCGCCATGGCGGCATCGAAGGCACTGGCCTGCGGGGTGAGGTAAAACGGTTTGGCAGTCATGTGCCGGTCGATCGGCGCGCCAAGGTCGGCATCGGCGGCGGCCACTACCTGGCGCAGGTCGCGCAAGGTGAAAATGCCCACCGGGTAACGCTGCGGGTCGACCACCACGATGCTGCCGACTTGCTGTTCATGCATTAGCCGCACGGCGTCGCGCAGCGGCAGGTCAGGCGCACAGACCACCGGGTGACGCATGGCCAGTTCGCCCAGTGGAGTGTTCAGCGAATACTGGGTGCCAAGGGTTTCCACGGCGCGCTGGCGCACCTGTTGGTTGACCTGGTCGAGCAGGCTGCTGACGCCACGCAGGGCAAAGTCGCGAAACACTTCCGACATTGAGAACACGCGAATGAATGCGGCCTTGTTCAGCTGCAGGCAGAAGGTATCTTCACCGGCCAGGTGCTCGGTACGGGTGGCGCGTTCGCCGAGCAGCGCCGCCAGGGGGAAGCATTCGCCACTGGTGATTTCGAAGGTGGTTTCCACGCCCGGCTTGACCAGGTGCTGGCGCTCACCGATCACGCGGCCTTGCTTGACGATGTAGAAATGCTCAACCGGCCCGTCGGCGGGCTTGATGATGCTTTCTCCGCGGGCATGGAAACGCAGCTGGCACTGCTCCACCAGGAACGCCAGGTGACTGTGTTCCATCTGGTTGAACGGCGGAAAACGCTGCAGGAACTGCAGTGTGCTCTGGATGTTTTGCAGCACCGCCGTCCTGCCTGCCTGACTGTAGGCGTCCTTTTTGCTCATGAAACTGACCGTATCGCTACGCCGAACTATATATATCTATATAGGTGCCGGCCTTGTTGTTCTCGACCTCCATGGTCGGCTGACGGCGGTGTGGTGCCCATTGGACGTAAGTCTATGAGCGCGGTGTGATCTATTTCGCAGGGAGCGGTCTTACCGGTGAGCAAGATTCAACTGAAGAGATGACCATGGTTGACGACGACATCCTGAGTGACGCCGAACGCGAGGCATTGGCCGTGGTGAGTGCGCCTGTGGCGCAGAAGCCGGTGGTGCTGGTTGTCGATGACAATCCGGTGAATAGCGAGGCCCTGTGCCTTTACCTGAAAAGCAGGGGGATCGATTGCATGACTGCTGACGGGGCGCAGGAGGCGATGTTCAAGTTGTATTACGAGCCACGCATCGCGCTGTTGATTACCGACCTGCGCATGCACCCCCATGATGGCCTGGAGCTTATCTCGCAAATTCGTCATTCGGAGCGGGCAGCTTTGTCGATCATCGTGGTGTCGGGCGACACCGATGTACAGGAGGCGGTGGACGTGATGCACCTGGGCGTTGTGGATTTTCTGTTGAAACCCGTGGACCTGGGGAAGTTGCTGGAGCTGGTAAAGAAGGAATTGAGGATCGGGTAAAACAAATGGGGCCGCAAAAGCGGCCCCATTTGATTACAAGCCGTTACGCGCCTTGAACTCGCGACGGCGACGGTGCAGCACCGGCTCGGTATAACCGTTCGGCTGTTTGGCGCCCTCGACCACCAGTTCAACGGCAGCCTGGAACGCAATGTTGTCGTCGAAGTTCGGCGCCATCGGACGGTACTGGGCGTCGTTGGCGTTCTGCGTGTCGACCTTGGCAGCCATGCGCTTGAGGCTTTCGAGCACCTGATCCTCGGTGACGATGCCATGGCGCAGCCAGTTGGCGAGCAGCTGGGCCGAGATGCGCAGGGTGGCGCGGTCTTCCATCAGGCCGACATCGTTGATGTCCGGCACTTTCGAGCAACCTACGCCGTGGTCGATCCAGCGCACCACGTAGCCGAGAATGCCCTGGGCGTTGTTGTCGAGCTCGTTGCGCTTCTCTTCGTCAGACCAATTGGTGTCGGCCGCCAGCGGAATGGTCAGGATGTCGTCGACCGACGCCGGGGTACGGCTGGCCAGCTCGCGCTGACGGGCCTGCACGTCGACCTTGTGGTAGTGCAGGGCGTGCAGCGTCGCGGCCGTCGGCGACGGTACCCAGGCGGTGTTGGCGCCGGCCAGCGGATGGGCGATCTTCTGTTCGAGCATCGCCGCCATCAGGTCAGGCATGGCCCACATGCCCTTGCCGATCTGCGCGCGGCCTTGCAGGCCAGTGGCCAGGCCGACGTCGACGTTGTTGTTTTCGTAGGCGCCGATCCACTTCTCGTTCTTCATGGCGCCTTTGCGCACTACGGCGCCGGCTTCCATCGAGGTGTGGATTTCATCACCGGTGCGGTCAAGGAAGCCGGTGTTGATGAACACCACGCGCTCGGCGGCCGATTTGATACAGGCTTTGAGGTTGACCGTGGTGCGGCGCTCCTCATCCATGATGCCGACCTTGACGGTGTTGCGCGGCATGCCCAGCAGGTCTTCGACGCGGCTGAAGATTTCGGCGGCGAACGCCACTTCTTCAGGGCCGTGCATCTTCGGCTTGACGATGTACACGCTGCCGCTGCGGGTGTTCTTACGGCTGGTGTTGCCGTTGAGGTTGTGCAGGGCGATCAGGTTGGTGAACAGGCCATCCTGGATGCCTTCCGGAATTTCGTTGCCTTGGGCATCGAGGATCGCCGGGTTGGTCATCAGGTGACCGACGTTGCGCACGAACAGCAGCGAACGACCGTGCAGGGTTACGCTACCACCATTCGGCGCGACGTATTCACGATCCGGGTTCATGGTGCGGGTAAAAGTCTTGCCGCCTTTGCTCACGCTTTCGGCGAGGTCGCCTTTCATCAGGCCCAGCCAGTTGCGGTAGACGATGACCTTGTCGTCGGCATCGACGGCGGCGACCGAGTCTTCACAGTCCATGATGGTGGTCAGTGCCGATTCCATCAGGATGTCGGTGACGCCAGCGGCGTCGGTGCTGCCGACCGGGGTGCTGGCGTCGACCTGGATTTCGAAGTGCAGGTTGTTGTGCTTGAGCAGCACGGCAGTCGGTGCGGCGGCGTCGCCCCGGTAGCCGATCAGCTGGGCGTCATCACGCAGGCCACTGTTGCTGCCACCCTTGAGGGCAACCACCAGCTTGCCGGCGTCGATGCGGTAGGCCGTGGAGTCGACGTGCGAGCCTGCGGCCAGCGGGGCGGCTTCGTCGAGGAAGGCGCGGGCGAAGGCGATGACCTTGTTGCCACGCACCTGGTTGTAACCCTGGCCTTTTTCCGCGCCGCCTTCATCGCTGATGGCGTCGGTGCCGTACAGCGCATCGTACAGCGAACCCCAGCGGGCGTTGGCGGCGTTCAGGGCGAAGCGGGCGTTCATCACCGGCACCACCAGCTGCGGGCCGGCCATGTGGGCGATTTCTTCGTCTACATTTTGCGTGGTGGCCTGGAAATCGTCGGCTTGTGGCAGCAGGTAGCCGATTTCCTGGAGAAAGCCTTTGTAGGCCACGGCGTCGTGTACCTGGCCTTTGCGTGCCTGGTGCCAGGCGTCGATCTTGGCTTGCAGCTCGTCGCGCTTGGCGAGCAGGGCTTTGTTCTTGGGGGCGAGGTCGTTGATGATCTTCTCTGCCCCGGCCCAGAATGCATCGGCCTTGACGCCGGTTCCAGGGATCGCTTCGTCGTTGACGAAGTCGTACAGGGCCTTGGCGACCTGAAGGCCACCGACTTGAACGTATCCAGTCATTGCTTGCCTCACCTCTGCTCAGCTATTTCGCTTTCGCTCTTCTGTATTAAGCCTGTAGCGCTTCTCTAAACACGGCACCAGTACATGCTCTTGCCACTGCGAGAGCGGCTGGGTGCGGCTCGCCAGACAGGCTGGCGGGCGGTTGGCGTATTTTCACAGGCGCCTTGGCAGACATCGAAACGACGTTTTGTAGTCTGCGCCAACGCATACTACATGAAGCAGCAGGCGGGTAAACATCAGACTAAAAGCGCCGTTCTGCGACCGGTTGGTCGCGTCGGGTCACGCTGGGAGTGGCTATGTTCGCAAAAAACTTAGGGATTGTTCCAGATAAATCTTGAAACAGTACACGATTAGTTCGGCAGACTGTCCTGCGGCAGGTTGCCGCGCCTTGCCTATACTGAGTCGATCCCCCGAATTTCCGCCGTTTAGGGCGGCCCGACGCAGAGGAAGCCCCTGTGGATCATCTTGTACTGACCGTGATCGCCCCGGACAAGGCCGGCCAGGTCGAACGCATTGCCCAATGCATCGCCGACCACAACGGTAACTGGTTGGAGAGCCGTATGTCGCGCATGGCCGGGCAATTCGCCGGGATTCTGCGGGTGGCGGTGCCTGCGGAAAACTACGATGAGTTGGTGAAGTCGCTGCAGGCCTTGAGCCAATACGCTATCCGGGTGCTGATCGCCGAGAGTGGGATCGAGCCGTCGTGTACCTGGAAGCCCATCGCCATGGAACTGGTGGGTAATGATCGGCCGGGGATCGTGCGCGACATCACCCGCTTGCTGGCTGAACAGGGTGTGAACCTGGAGCGCTTCACCACCGAAGTGCGCCCGGCACCGATGAGCAGCGAGCCGTTGTTCCATGCCGATGCCTTGCTGGCGCTGCCGTTGACCTTGTCGCTGGATGACCTTCAGCAGAAGCTGGAAAGCTTGGCGGATGACTTGATGGTGGAATTGAAGTTGCGGCCGGAAGAATGATCCACGATTTCCCTGTGGGAGCGGCTTTAGCCGCGAAGCAAGCGACGCGATAGATGGCACCGGCTTCGCCGGTGTTCGCGGCTGAAGCCGCTCCCACCGGGTAACTTTGCTCAGGCGCGCTTGCGCAGATTCAGCCAGGCATCAACGCTGTACAGCGCCAACCCTGCCCAAATGCAGATAAATGCCACCAGGCTGCTCGACGACAGGTGCTCGTCAAACAGCAGCACGGCCTGCAGCAGCACCAGCGTTGGTGCCAGGTATTGCAGGAAGCCCAAGGTGGTGTACGGCAGGTGGCGCGCGGCGGCGTTGAAGCACACCAGCGGGATCAGCGTCACCGGCCCTGCGGCCATCAGCCACAGCGCTTCGCTGGTGGTGTAGAACTCACCTTGTGCGCTCATCGCAGCAGGGTGCAGCAGCATCCAGCCCAGTGCCAGCGGCACCAGCATCCAGGTTTCCACCACCAGGCCGGGCAATGCCGCCACTGGTGCCTGCTTGCGGATCAGGCCGTAGAAACCGAAAGTCAGGGCCAACACCAGCGATACCCACGGCAGGCTGCCGACCTGCCACACCTGTTGTGCCACACCCAGTGCGGCCAACCCCACCGCCAGCCATTGCAGGCGGCGCAGCCGCTCACCCAGCAAGAGCATGCCCAGCAGTACGTTGACCAGCGGGTTGATGTAGTAGCCCAGGCTGGCTTCGAGCATGCGACCGTTATTCACGGACCAGACGTAGGTTAGCCAGTTCGCCGCGATCAGCGTCCCGCTCAGGGCAAGGATCGCCAGGCGACGGGGGTTCTCACGCAGCTCGCGCCACCAGCCGGGGTGTTTCCACACCAGCAGCAACAGTGAACCGAACAAGGCCGACCAGAGCACCCGGTGGACAATGATCTCCACCGCTGGCACGCTCTGGATCGCTTTGAAATAAAGTGGGAACAAGCCCCAGATGATGTAGGCCGAAAGGCCAAGAATGTACCCGCGACGCGGGTTTGCGGCGTGCATGCAGAATCCTTGCTTAGGTAGCTAAATACAGCGACGCCTATTGTAGTCAGACCCTGGCAGGGATTTAGAACAATTTCAGTGGTTGCTCGTCGAGGGCCGCGGTTTGCTCGCGCAGGGCAAGGATCTGGTCGCCCCAGTAGCGCGGCTGGCCGAACCAGGGGAAGCTGCGGGGGAATGCCGGGTCGTCCCAGCGCCGCGCCAGCCAGGCGCTGTGGTGCAGCTGGCGCAGCGCGCGCAGGGGCTCGATCAGGGACAGCTCGCGTGGGTCGAAGTCGTGGAACTCGTTGTAGCCGTCCATCAGCTCTGCCAGTTGGCCGAGGCGTTCCTCGCGGCTACCGGCGAGCATCATCCACAGGTCTTGTACGGCGGGGCCCATGCGGCAGTCATCAAGGTCGACGATGTGGTAGGCGTCGTCACGATGCATCAGGTTGCCGGGGTGCAGGTCGCCATGCAGGCGCATGACCTGATGCGGCGTTCGCGCATAGATATCCTCGACCCGCTTCAGCAGCTCGCGGGCCACGGACTCGAATGCGGGCAGCAACTCGCGAGGTACGAACTCACCTTCCAGCAGGGTTTGTAGCGAGTCATGACCGAAGTTATCCACAGTCAGCTCTTCGCGATGTTCGAACGGGTGGGTTGCCGCAACGGCGTGCATGCGGCCGAGCAACTGGCCGAGGCGGTAGAGCTGATCCAGGTTGCCAGGCTCCGGAGCGTGCCCGCCACGGCGGGGGAACAGGGTGAATCGGAAGCCCTGGTGTTCGAACAAGGTCTGGCCTTCGTGCTTCAGCGGCGCGACCACCGGCACTTCGCAGTCGGCCAGTTCGGCGCTGAAGCTGTGTTCCTCGAGAATTGCCTCGTCGCTCCAGCGCCCCGGGCGGTAGAACTTGGCGATCAATGGCTGCTGGTCTTCGATACCCACCTGGTAGACGCGGTTCTCGTAGCTGTTCAGGGCCAGTACCCGGGCGTCGCTGAGAAAGCCGAGACTCTCCACGGCGTCGAGGACCAGGTCGGGGGTGAGGGTAGCGAAGGGGTGCGACATGAGTGCTCCGGGGTGGGGTGCAAGGGCCAATGGTATCAGTGCCGGCCCTGTGGGAGCGGGCTTGCCCGCGAACCGCGCGCAGCGCGGCCATATTACACCGGCACCCCCAGCAAAACATTGGCGGCGTGGAACTGCACCCGAATTTCGCTGCCTGCCATTACCGCCTCACGTACCAGCCAATCCCCCTCGGCAAACCCGCACAAGGTCTGCCCATTCCCCAGCGCCAGCCGCACCTCACTGGGCGCGTGCCCATCAGCCAGCACCTCTTCGATGGTCGCCTTGAGTACATTGCAGCCGGCCTCGGGTTGATCCTCAGCGCCCAGCAATTGCACCCACCCGGCCTTGAGCAAGGCCACCACCATGGTGCCCAGTGTCAGCTCCAGGCGTGCGGTGCTGTCGTGGGTGATCAGCACTTCGATTTCCAGCCCACCGCCCAGCGCCAGGCTCACTCGATCGTGTCGGCCCTCACGGCGCAAGCCGCTGACCTGGCCTTGCAGCTGGTTGCGGGCGCTGGTGCGCAGCATCAGGCGCCCGAGCAGGTCGAGGTCGGCGGATTCTTCGGCGGCTTCGAGTATTTGCGCCTGCAACGCCTGCAACCGTTGGTACAGACGCAGCACCCGTTCGCCTTCTGCTGATAGCCGCGCCCCGCCGCCGCCGCGGCCACCGGTACTGCGCTCAACCAGCGGCTGGCTGGCCAGGTTGTTGAGTTCGTCGATGGCGTCCCAGGCGGCTTTGTAACTGATGCCGGCCGCCTTGGCGGCGCGGGTGATCGAACCTTGCTCGGCGATGTGCTGGAGCAAGGCGATGCGTTGCGGGCGGCGGGCGATATGCTGGGTAAGGAGTGCGGGCAAGGACATGATGACGCCTATCTGAGACTGACCCGTCAAGCTTGCCCCGGTTTCGCCGTACGTGCCAGGCAATACACATCGACCCGGCGTGCACCGGCATCACGCAGCAGAGCGGCGATGGCTTGAGCGGTGCTGCCGGTAGTCAGCACGTCATCGACCACAGCCACATGCAGACCCTCAAGGCAGCCTGTCTCGGCCAAGGTGAAGGCCCGCTGCAGGTTGCGTCGCCGCGCCTTGGCATCCAGGCCTTGCTGTGCGGGCGTTTCGCGCGTGCGCAGGACCAGCCGCTCGTCGCAACTGATTGCCAGGCTCTTGGACAACCAGCGCGCCAACATGCCGGCCTGGTTGAAGCCGCGCTGGCGCTGTCGACACCTGGCCAGCGGCACAGGCAACAGCAGCTTGGGTTTTACCAGGCCCTCGGCATAGCGATGCTGCAGACCATGGCCCAGCATGTCGGCCATCAACCGCCCCAGCGGCCATTGCCGGTTGTGCTTGAAACGGCTGATCAGCGCGTCCACCGGGAAGCCGTAATGCCACAGCGCGATGACCTGATCGAAGGCCGGTGCATGGCCGCTGCACTGGGCGCAGGTCAGCCCGGCCATCGGCAACGGCAACGCGCAGCGACGGCAGTATTCACTCAACCAAGGCAGCTCCTGCTCACACGCTAGGCATACCGGGTAGGGTTGCTCGGTGGACTCGTCGCACAGCAAACACGATTGTTCAATATTCGTACACTTGTAAACCAGTGCTTTTAACCAAGGTTGACAGTTCATAGGCCTTCCATGACTATGCGAGCTATCCGTGATGCGCTGGTGGGCATTCTTGTCCCTGCGCTAGTGACAGCCTAAACAAGGAAACGCCGATGAGCGCCAGCACAACTGCAACAACACGTCACGACTGGTCCCTGGCCGAGGTCAAGGCTCTGTTCCAGCAGCCGTTCAATGACTTGCTGTTCCAGGCGCAGACCGTGCACCGCGCGCACTTCGACCCGAACCGCGTACAGGTTTCGACGCTGCTGTCGATCAAGACCGGCGCCTGCCCTGAAGATTGCAAATATTGTCCGCAGTCCGGCCACTACAACACCGGGCTGGAAAAACAGAAACTGATGGAAGTGCAGAAGGTGCTGGAAGAAGCCGCGCGGGCCAAGGCCATCGGTTCGACCCGCTTCTGCATGGGCGCGGCCTGGAAGCACCCGTCGGCCAAGGACATGCCCTACGTGCTGGAGATGGTCAAAGGGGTCAAGGCCATGGGCCTGGAAACCTGCATGACCCTCGGCAAGCTCGACCAGGACCAGACCCAGGCCCTGGCCCAGGCCGGCCTGGACTACTACAACCACAACCTCGACACCTCGCCGGAGTTCTACACCAGCATCATTACCACCCGCACCTACAGCGAACGCCTGCAGACCCTGGCCTACGTGCGCGATGCCGGGATGAAGATCTGCTCCGGAGGCATCCTTGGCATGGGCGAATCGCTGGACGACCGCGCGGGCCTGCTGATCCAGCTGGCCAACCTGCCTGAGCACCCGGAGTCGGTGCCGATCAACATGCTGGTGAAAGTGGCTGGCACCCCGCTGGCCGAGGAAGAAGACGTCGACCCGTTCGATTTTATTCGCATGCTGGCGGTCGCGCGGTTGCTGATGCCCAAGTCGCACGTGCGGCTGTCCGCCGGCCGCGAGCAGATGAACGAGCAGATGCAGGCCCTGGCCTTCATGGCCGGTGCCAACTCGATCTTCTACGGCGAGAAGCTGCTGACCACGGCCAACCCGCAGGCCGACAAGGACATGCAGCTGTTCGACCGCCTGGGCATCAAGCCCGAGGCGCGCGAAGAGCATGCCGACGAAGTGCACCAGGCCGCCATCGAGCAGGCGCTGGTCGAGCAGCGCAGCAGCGAACTGTTCTATAACGCCGCGTCAGCCTGAGATGGCCTTCGATCTGGCGGCGCGCCTGGCCGAACGGCGCGCCGCAGACCTGTATCGGCAGCGGCCAATGCTGCAAAGCCCGCAAGGGCCGCAGGTGGTGGTCGACGGCCAGCCGTTGCTGGCCTTCTGCAGCAATGACTACCTGGGCCTGGCCAACCACCCGGAGGTCATCACCGCCTGGCAGGTGGGCGCCGAGCGCTGGGGTGTCGGTGGCGGCGCCTCACACCTGGTGATCGGCCACAGCACGCCGCACCATCAGGTCGAAGAAGCGCTGGCCGAGCTGACTGGCCGCCCGCGTGCGCTGCTGTTTTCCACTGGCTACATGGCCAACCTGGGCGCCATTACTGCGCTGGTGGGGCAGGGGGACACGGTGCTGCAGGACCGCCTGAACCACGCCTCGCTGCTCGATGGCGGCTTGCTCAGCGGTGCGCGCTTCAACCGTTATCTGCACAACGATTCGGCCAGCCTGGCCAAGCGCCTGGACAAGGCGACCGGTAATACCCTGGTGGTCACCGACGGTGTGTTCAGCATGGATGGCGACCTGGCCGACCTGCCGGCACTGGCCGAGGTCGCGCGGGCGCGGGGTGCCTGGCTGATGGTCGACGATGCCCATGGCCTGGGTACCCTGGGTGCCCAGGGCGGCGGTATCGTCGAGCACTTCGGCATGGGCATCGAGGATGTGCCGGTGCTGATCGGCACGCTGGGCAAGGCCTGTGGCACGGCGGGTGCTTTTGTCGCCGGCAGCGAAGAACTGATCGAAGCGCTGGTGCAGTTCGCCCGGCCCTACATCTATACCACCAGCCAGCCGCCGGCTCTGGCCTGCGCCACGCTCAAGAGCCTGGAACTGCTGCGCCGCGAAACCTGGCGCCGCGAGCATCTCGCCGCGTTGATTCGCCAGTTCCGCCTGGGTGCCGAGCAAATCGGACTGCAGCTTGTGGACAGCCCGACGCCGATCCAGCCGATCCTGATCGGCGACAGTGCACAGGCCTTGCGCCTGTCGCAGATGTTGCGCGAGCGCGGCCTGTTGGTGACCGCGATCCGCCCGCCCACCGTGCCTGCTGGCAGCGCACGCCTGCGGGTCACCCTGAGCGCCGCGCACAGTGAAGCGCAGGTGCAGCTATTGTTGAATGCATTGGCCGAGTGTTATCCACAGCTAGAGGCCGCCGATGCGTAACCGACTGATCCTTCTACCCGGCTGGGGGCTGGGTACCGCAGCGCTGGAACCGCTGGCCGCCAGCCTGCGGGCCCAGGACGCCCGCCTGCAGGTCGAACTGATGCCCCTGCCGGAACTGGCCGAAGCCGATGTGCAGGCGTGGGTCGACCACCTGGACCGTACCGTCCCGACTGACACCTGGTTGGGTGGCTGGTCGCTTGGCGGCATGCTCGCCAGCGAGCTGGCGCGCAAGCGCGGCGACCATTGCTGTGGGCTGCTGACCCTGGCCAGCAATCCCTGTTTCGTCGCGCGTGCCGATTGGCCACACGGCATGGCCGACGATACCTTCGGGACCTTTCTCGACGGTTGCCGCAGCCACACCTCGGTGACGCTCAAGCGCTTTCGCACCTTGTGCAGTGACGGCGCCCTGCAGCCCCGCACATTATTGCGCCAGTTGGGTGTTGGGGTGCCGGATACCGACCCGCTCTATCTGGCCACCGGCCTTGAAGTACTGGCCAAGCTCGACACCCGAGAAGCACTGCAGGCCTACGGAGGCCCGCAGTTGCATCTGTTCGCGGGTGGCGATGCCCTGGTCCCGCCCGAGGCGGCCAAGGCGCTTAGCGAGCTGTTGCCCGACGTCGAGGTTGGCCTGGTCGAAGACAGTTCCCACGCCTTCCTGCTGGAGTACCCACTGGAGCTGGCAGAGGGCATCAAGAGTTTCCTGCATGAGAGTGGCGATGACTGACCTTTCCCGTCCAACCCTGCCCGGCGCGCTGCCGGACAAGCGCCAGGTGGCGGCTTCGTTTTCCCGCGCGGCAGCCAGCTACGACAGCGTGGCCGCCTTGCAGCGCGCAGTAGGTGTCAGCCTGCTGGAGCAACTGCCGGATGCACTGTTGCCGTCGCGTTGGCTCGATCTGGGCAGTGGCACCGGTTTTTTCAGCCGGGTGCTGGCCGAGCGTTTTGCGCCAGCCAGTGGCCTGGCCGTGGACATTGCCGAAGGCATGTTGCGTCACGCCCGGGGCGAGCAGGGCGGTGCGCAGTATCACGTGGCGGGCGATGCCGAGCGGCTGCCGCTGCGTGATAGCAGCGTCGACCTGGTGTTTTCCAGCCTGGCCGTGCAGTGGTGCAGCCAGTTCGGCAGCGTGCTGGAAGAAGCAAAGCGGGTATTGCGACCGGGTGGCGTGCTGGCCTTCAGCAGCTTATGTGTCGGCACCCTCGACGAACTGCGCGCCAGTTGGCAGGCAGTCGATGGGATGGTGCACGTCAACCGCTTCCGCCGCTTCGAAGATTATCAACGGCTGTGCGCGGCCAGCGGCCTGGAGCCGCTCGGGCTGCGTCAACAGGCCCATGTGTTGCACTACCCGCACGTGCGTGGACTGACTCATGAACTCAAGGCCCTGGGGGCTCACAACCTCAACCCGGGGCGTCCGTCAGGCCTGACCGGGCGCGCGCGCATGCAAGGGTTATTGCAGGCGTACGAAGCATTCCGTCAACCGCAAGGGCTGCCAGCCACCTATCAGGTGGTCTATGGTGTGTTGCGTAAGCCACAGGCGTGAGAGGAGCGACATGAACCCGGCCTATTTCATCGCGGGGACCGATACTGATGTCGGCAAGACCACTGTCGCTGCCGGGTTGTTGCATGCGGCGCGGCTGCAGGGCTTGAGTACGCTGGGGGCAAAGCCGGTAGCGTCCGGTTGCACGATGACAGCCAAGGGGCTGCGCAATAGTGACGCTCAGGCGCTGATCGACGAAAGTTCGATCAAGCTGGCCTATGAAGAGGTCAATCCTTTTGCCTTCGAACCCGCCATCGCGCCCCATGTGGCTGCGCGCGAGGCGGGTGTTGCGCTGGACGTGCCGGCCCTGCGCAGGGCCATGCAACACGTGCTGGACCAAGGCGCGGATTTCACCTTGGTCGAGGGTGCGGGAGGCTGGCGGGTGCCGCTGTCCGATCACGCCAACTTGTCGGACCTGGCCATTGCCCTGAAGCTACCGGTGATTCTGGTGGTTGGGGTGCGGCTGGGTTGTATCAATCACGCGTTGCTCAGCGCTGAAGCGATCGCCCGTGATGGCCTGCAACTGGCAGGCTGGGTGGCCAACATCATCGAGCCGCGTACGGCGCGCCTGGAAGAGAACCTCGCCAGCCTGGCCGAGCGTTTGCCAGCACCCTGCCTGGGACGGGTGCCCAAGCTCAAACTGGCGACCGCGGATGCGGTGGCGGAGCACCTGCAACTGGACTTGCTGGACTGAGGTGCATGCCCCGCGTCTATTGGCTGGCAATGAGCTATTAGGGATTTAAACGGGCCTTTTGCGCCCTGGCCTGCTTTAATTGCCACTGATCACATCCAGCGTCATTGGAGTTTTGACATGGAAATCACCGGTAGCTCCGCGTACTACGCGGGCCTCAGCGTCATCCAGAGCGGTCAGAACCGCATCGACCAGGCAGCCAGCCAGATCGCCAATAGCGGCGTCGAACGCGCCGCCACCAGCCAGTCCAGCGACTTTCAGGCCGAGCGCCTGCGCGCGGTCGATCGCAGCCAGCAGATGGACCTTGCCACCAGTACCGTGCAACTGGCCCTGGGCAAAACCGAAGTCGAGCTGGGGGCCAAGGTCGCCAAGGCTTCCGACGAAATGCTCGGTCGGTTCATCGATACCTACGCCTGATATCGACCTATCAGCGTTATCTCTGTGGGAGCGGGTTTGTGGGAGCGGGCTTGTCCCGCGAAGGCGTCAGTAAAGACACAACTGGTTGTCTGCTCTGGCGCCTTCGCGGGACAAGCCCGCTCCCACAAAGCCCGCTCCCACAGTCGTTTTCGGTCCTTGAAAACGCTCAATGGCATAACCGCCATCTTTCGCGGCGTAAATGGCACCATAGTCCCTCCTTGACATCGGTCAGTCCTAAACGTAAGTTTCAAACACCTGTTTGACCGAAAGCCGGCAAGAGCTGGTCGGTATCAGCGGTCTCCCCACCGGACTCATCACAGAGGTTCATCGCAATGCCTGATTACAAAGCCCCCTTGCGTGATATTCGCTTCGTTCGCGACGAGCTGCTTGGCTATGAGGCGCACTATCAGAGCCTGCCGGGTTGCCAGGACGCTACGCCCGACATGGTCGACGCGATCCTCGAAGAAGGCGCGAAATTCTGTGAGCAGGTGCTGGCCCCGCTGAACCGTGTCGGCGACCTCGAAGGCTGCACCTGGAGCGAGTCCGGCGTTAAAACCCCGACCGGCTTCAAGGAAGCCTACGAGCAGTTCGTCGAAGGCGGCTGGCCGAGCCTGGCGCATGACGTTGCCCACGGTGGCCAGGGCCTGCCCGAGTCGCTGGGCCTGGCGCTGAGCGAAATGGTCGGTGGGTCGAACTGGTCGTGGGGCATGTACCCAGGCCTGTCCCATGGCGCGATGAACACCATCTCGGCCCACGGCACCGAGGAGCAACAGCACACCTACCTGACCAAGCTGGTGTCCGGCGAGTGGACCGGCACCATGTGCCTGACCGAGCCACACTGCGGTACCGATCTGGGCATGCTGCGCACCAAGGCCGAGCCACAGGCCGACGGTTCCTACAAGATTTCCGGCACCAAGATCTTCATCTCTGCCGGTGAGCACGACATGGCCGGCAACATCGTCCATATTGTCCTGGCCCGCCTGCCCGATGCACCGGCCGGCACCAAAGGCATCTCGCTGTTCATCGTGCCGAAGTTCCTGCCCAACGCCGAAGGCGGCGTGGGTGAGCGCAACGGCGTGAGCTGCGGCTCGCTCGAACACAAGATGGGCATTCACGGCAACGCCACCTGCGTGATGAACTTCGACAGTGCCACCGGCTACCTGATTGGCCCAGCCAACAAGGGCCTGAACTGCATGTTCACCTTCATGAACACCGCCCGCCTGGGCACCGCGCTGCAAGGCCTGGCCCATGCCGAGGTAGCCTTCCAGGGCGGCCTGAAGTATGCCCGTGACCGTCTGCAGATGCGTTCGCTGACTGGCCCGAAAGCGCCGGACAAGGCGGCCGACCCGATCATCGTCCACCCGGACGTGCGCCGCATGCTGCTGACCATGAAGGCCTTCGCCGAAGGCAACCGCGCCATGGTCTACTTCACCGCCAAGCAGGTGGACATCGTCAAGTACAGCCAGGACGAAGAAGAGCGCAAGAAGGCTGACGCTCTGCTGGCGTTCCTCACCCCAATCGCCAAGGCCTTCATGACCGAAGTCGGTTTCGAAGCGGCCAACCACGGCGTGCAGATCTACGGCGGCCACGGCTTCATCGCCGAGTGGGGCATGGAGCAGAACGTGCGCGACAGCCGTATCTCCATGCTGTACGAAGGCACCACTGGCATCCAGGCGCTCGACCTGCTCGGCCGTAAAGTGCTGATGACCCAGGGCGAAGCGCTCAAGGGCTTCACCAAGATCGTGCACAAGTTCTGCCAGGCGCAGGAAGGCAATGAGGCTGTCAAGGAGTTCGTCGAACCGCTGGCTGCGATCAACAAGGAATGGGGCGAGCTGACCATGAAAGTGGGCATGGCCGCCATGAAGGACCGTGAGGAAGTGGGTGCCGCTTCGGTGGATTACCTGATGTATTCCGGTTATGCCTGCCTGGCTTACTTCTGGGCCGACATCGCTCGCCTGGCTGCCGAGAAACTGGCTGCCGGTACATCGGAAGAGGCGTTCTACACCGCTAAGCTGCAGACCGCGCGCTTCTACTTCCAGCGTATCCTGCCGCGTACCCGCACCCATGTAGCGACCATGCTGTCGGGCGCCAACAACCTGATGGCGATGGACGAAGAGCACTTCGGCCTGTCCTACTAAGCCGCCAGGCTCTACAAAAACCCGCTTGCCCTCACCGGCAGGCGGGTTTTTTCGTTTTAACCTTGTGGGAGCGGCTTTAGCCGCGAAGTAAGCGACGCGGTAGATGGCACCGGCTTCGCCGGTGTTCGCGGCTGAAGCCGCTCCCACAGAACCACCAAGATCCAGTTAAAAGAAAAGCTCAAGCCCTCCGCCCCCGCTGCCGTTAACACAGCGGTGTATTCATCAATTCATGTGCGCTGCCGATGAAGTAAAGGCACAATGCCATTATTGATCTGCCGGGTCGGAGATTACCCTTGTTTCGTTTAAACGCTGTACGCGCGAGCCACTTCCTGCCTTCGCTGATTCTGTTGTTGGCAGGGCTTGCGGCGGCTTACGTGAGAGACCTCAGCGTCTTCTTCACGTCACTGTTCAACGTCCTGCCCACCTTGGTCCTGCTGCTGGGCGGCGCCTACTGCGCCGTGTACCGCCGCCAGCGCGAATTGTTCCTGATGGTCACGGTGTACATCGCCTATTTCCTGCTCGATACCCAGACCGACTACTACCGCGACAACGGTCGCGTGCGCGAAGACGCGGCGGTGATCTTCCACCTGGTGTGTCTGCTGCTGCCTGCGTTGTACGGCCTGTTCGGCGCCTGGCAGGAGCGCACCCATCTGGCCCAGGATCTGCTCGCTCGCTTTGCCGTGTTGTTTGCTGTCGGTAGCGTGGCGGTGGCGCTGGAGCAGAGTTTTCCCGCGGCGCTGCTGGCCTGGCTGGCAGAAATCCGCTGGCCGTCGCTGCATGGCCAGTGGATGAGCCTGATCCAGATGGTCTACCCGTTGTTCATCGGCGTGTTCATTCTGCTGGTGGTGCAATACCTGCGCGAACCCAGGCCTTTGCACGCGGCGCAGGTCATTGGCTTGATTGGCATCTTCTGGATGCTGCCCAAGACATTCATTCTGCCGTTCACCCTGAACATCATGTGCAGCCAGGTGATGCTGATGATTGCCGCAGCGGTTTCCCACGAGGCCTATCAGATGGCCTTCCGCGACGAACTCACCGGCCTGCCAGGGCGCCGCGCGCTGAACGAGCGCATGCAGCGCCTTGGGCGCAACTATGTGATCGCCATGACCGACGTCGACCACTTCAAGAAATTCAACGACACCCATGGCCACGATGTCGGCGACCAGGTGCTGCGCCTGGTGGCCAGCCGGCTGTCCAAGGTCAGCGGAGGAGGGCGCGCCTACCGCTATGGCGGTGAGGAATTCGCCTTGGTGTTCGCTGGCAAGACGGCAGAAGAATGCGTGCCGCACGTGGAGGCAGTGCGCGAGATGATTGCCAACTACACGATGTACCTGCGTGACCAGAACAATCGCCCGCAGGATGACTCCGCTGGGCGTCAAAGGCGCAATGGCAGCGCCAGTGGCACGGTGTCGGTGACCATCAGCATCGGCGTGGCTGAGCGCCTGGCCGAGCACCGCAACCCGGAAGAAGTGCTCAAGGCCGCCGATCAGGCGCTTTACAGTGCCAAGGGCGCAGGGCGTAACTGTGTCATGGTCTATGGTCAACAATCGAGGCGCGGGGCAGTTCGCATGGCGTGACTATGTCTGACCATATGGTCGCGTGATGACCCTATGTCTCGCAAAAGTTGTTCAGTTACACTGGGTTCAACCCCGTGTTGCGGTCCTAGGTGACCGCCCCGACCCGACCTGCGAGAGGTTGTCATGGCTGACTATAAAGCGCCGCTGCGCGACATGCGCTTCGTTCTGAATGAAGTCTTCAACGTGGCAGAGTTGTGGGCGCAACTGCCCGAGCTGGCCGAGGCAGTCGATGCCGAAACTGCACTGGCCGTATTGGAAGAGGCCGGCAAGGTCACCAGCAAGTCCATCGCCCCGCTCAGCCGCGCCGCTGACGAAGAGGGCTGCCACTGGGACAACGGCGCGGTACGTACCCCGGCTGGCTTCATCCAGGCTTACAGCACCTACGCCGAAGGCGGCTGGGTTGGCGTGGGCGGTGACCCACAGTACGGCGGCATGGGCATGCCCAAGGCGATTTCGGCCCAGGTCGAAGAAATGGTCAACGCCTCGAGCCTGGCCTTCGGCCTGTACCCGATGCTGACCGCCGGTGCCTGCCTGTCGATCAACGCCCACGCCAGCGAAGCGCTGAAAGAACAATACCTGCCGAACATGTACGCCGGCGTTTGGGCCGGTTCCATGTGCCTGACCGAGCCGCATGCCGGTACCGACCTGGGCATCATTCGCACCAAGGCCGAGCCCCAGGCCGATGGCAGCTACAAGGTCAGCGGCACGAAGATCTTCATCACCGGCGGCGAACACGACCTGACCGAGAACATCATCCACCTGGTGCTGGCCAAACTGCCGGATGCGCCGGCCGGGCCCAAGGGCATCTCGTTGTTCCTGGTGCCCAAGTTCATGGTCAACGCCGACGGCAGCCTCGGCGCTCGCAACCCGGCGACCTGCGGTTCGATCGAGCACAAGATGGGCATCCAGGCCTCGGCCACCTGCGTGATGAACTTCGACGAAGCCGTCGGCTATATCGTCGGCGAGCCTAACAAGGGCCTGGCGGCGATGTTCACCATGATGAACTACGAGCGCCTCGGTGTCGGTATCCAGGGCTTGGCCACTGCAGAGCGTTCCTACCAGAACGCCGTCGAGTATGCCCGCGACCGCTTGCAGAGCCGTGCTCCTACCGGCCCGCAGGCCAAGGACAAGGCAGCCGACCCGATCATCGTCCACCCGGACGTGCGCCGCATGCTGTTGACCATGAAAGCGCTGATCGAAGGGGGCCGAGCGTTCTCTACCTACGTGGCGATGCAGCTGGACAGTGCCAAATACAGCGAAGAGCCAACCACGCGAAAACGCAGCGAAGAGCTGGTGGCGCTGCTGACTCCTGTGGCCAAGGCGTTTCTCACCGATCTGGGCCTGGAGTGTGCGGTGCATGGGCAACAGGTGTTCGGTGGCCACGGCTACATTCGCGAGTGGGGCCAGGAGCAGCTGGTGCGCGATGTGCGCATCACCCAGATCTATGAAGGCACCAACGGCATCCAGGCCCTGGACCTGATGGGGCGCAAGGTGGTGGCCAGTGGAGGAGCTTATTACAAAGTGTTCTCCGACGAGATTCGCCAGTTCATCACCCATGCAGGCAGCGAGCTGGAAGAGTTTGCCACGCCGTTGGGGGCTTACCTCGATCAACTCGACGGCCTGACAGAGTGGGTCTTGCAGCAGGCCAAGGGCAACCCCAACGAGATCGGCGCGGCCTCGGTCGAGTACTTGCACGCCTTTGGTTATGTAGCCTACGCCTATATGTGGGCCCTGATGGCGCGCGCGGCAAAGGCCGGCGAGGGCGATGAAGCGTTCTATTCGGCCAAGTTGGGGACGGCGCGTTTCTACTTCGCGCGTTTGTTGCCGCGGGTGGACTCGCTGGCGGCGTCGGTGAAGGCAGGCAGCGAGTCTCTGTACCTGCTAGATGCCGAACAGTTCTAGCGGCAGGCAACATGTTTGTGAATGTGTCCTTTTTGTAAGCAATCTCCTACACGCCGTGGTGACCTTTCGCCACTGGTGTCAGATTGGATCCACGGCTAATCTTTGTACATGGACGTTGCGCAGGAAGCGCAAAGGACAGAACAGGGACAACGAAGGATTTCCTGCCAGGACGGTGGGGCGATAGGGATGTCACAGGGAAACAGTCTGGAAAACCCCGCTTCGGCGGGGTTTTCTTTGTGCGCATGTTTTTCAGGCGAGCGGCGTGGCGATCGAGTGCCGGGCGTCCGTTTCAGCTTCGAGCAACGTACGCAGCAACTCCACCGACGCCTGCTGGCGTTGGGCGTCGCGAAATACCAGGCCCACCTTCAGCGGCACCCGTGGTTCGCTCAAAGGCTTCCACAGCAAACCTTGGTCATCTTCTGCAGCATCCTTGGCACGTCCCGGGAGAATGGTGGCCAGCTGGGTGTGGGCCAGGCTGTCTAGAATGCCGCCCATGTTGTTCATCTCTGCCTGTACCTGCGGCCGACGGCCCTGGCTGGCGAGCTGTTCCTTCCAGATCTGGCGAATCTGAAATTCTTCGCCGAGCATCAGCATCGGCAATTCAGCGGCTTGTCTGATCGACACCTTCTTGAAGTCCTTCAAGGGGTGGGTATCGGGGATGACCAGTTGCAGCTCGTCTTCGTACAGCAGCATGCCATGTAGCCCCGGCTGGCGCGGTGGCAAATAGCTGATGCCAATGTCCAGGTTGCCATTGAGCAGGCGCCGTTCGATTTCCAGCCCTGACAATTCATAGATCTGCACCACCAGGTGCGGCTGGGCCTTGCGTACCCGCTCCAGCAACTGCGGGACCAGGCTTGGGCGTACAGTCTGCAGCACGCCGATGGCCAGCGTACGCAGCGACTGACCTTTGAAGTTGCGCATGGCTTCATGGGCGCGTTGCAGCCCGTCGAGCAGGGGCAGCGCATGGTTGTACAGGGTATGCGCTGCCAGGGTCGGCAACAGGCGCTTGTTGCTGCGCTCGAACAGGTTCAGATCAAGGCTGTGCTCAAGCTGGCGGATCTGCTGCGACAGCGCCGGCTGCGACAGCGACAGGCGCTCGGCGGCGCGGCCGACATGGCCTTCTTCGTACACCGCGACGAAATAACGCAGTTGGCGGAAATCCATAAGCAACACTTATCGAAAAAGCTGGAAAAACGAAATGGCCGCAGGGCCTTACGGAGCCTAGTCTATCGCCGTATTCCAACGGGTTACAGCAATCAATCAGCGCATTGTTACCCCGTTTGAAAAACACTTTTGATAGGCAAGACAAAATATCAAGCACCGGCATCACGACCGGCTGCTGGCCCCCCTTACCGTGCCTGGCTGGAGCCCCGATGAACCTGTTCAACCTGCGTCGCTCGGCCCCCGTCGCAGCTACCGAGCCCAAGTGTGCGCCGGTGGTCGTGGCGGATGCGCTGCCGTTGTCCCGTGAACGCCTGATGCCCAGCAGCGAACGTGCCGCTCAGGTATTCGTGCGTGGCCAAGGCTCCTGGTTGTGGGACAGCGAAGGGCACGCTTACCTGGACTTCACCCAGGGCTGCGCGGTCAACAGCCTCGGCCACAGCCCCAGCGTGCTGGTCAAGGCGCTGGGCAACCAGGCTCAGGCATTGATCAACCCAGGCTCGGGCTTTCACAGCCGCGGGCTGCTGGCGTTGGTCAACCGCCTGTGTCAGAGCACCGGCAGCGAGCAGGCGTACCTGCTCAACAGCGGTGCAGAAGCCTGCGAGGGGGCGATCAAGCTTGCGCGCAAATGGGGCCAGCTGCACCGCAACGGCGCCTATCACATCATCACGGCCAGCCAGGGGTGCCATGGGCGCAGTCTCGGCGCGTTGTCGGCATCCGACCCGCTGCCGTGCAACCGTTGCGAGCCAGGGCTGCCGGGCTTCAGCAAGGTACCGTTCAACGATCTGGCGGCGCTGCATGCGCAAGTCGACTCGCGCACCGTGGCGATTATGCTCGAGCCGATCCAAGGTGAGGCTGGCGTAATCCCGGCGACCAGGGAGTACCTGCAGGGCGTCGAGAAACTATGCCGTGAACTGGGCATCCTGTTGATCCTCGACGAGGTGCAGACCGGCATCGGTCGCTGCGGCGCGCTGCTGGCCGAAGAAATCTACGGCGTGCGCGCGGACATCATCACTCTGGGCAAGGGCCTCGGCGGGGGGGTGCCGTTGGCTGCTTTGTTGGCCCGTGGATCGGCCTGCTGCGCGGGGCCCGGCGAGTTGGAAGGCAGCCACCACGGCAATGCCCTGATGAGCGCCGCTGGCCTGGCCGTGCTGGACACCGTGTTGGAGCCGGGCTTTTTCAAGCAGGTTCATGACAGCGGTCGTCATCTGCGCGATGGCCTCAGCCGCCTGGCTGGCCGCTACGGCCAGGGCGAAGTGCGCGGTGAAGGCCTGCTCTGGGCCCTACAGTTGCAGGAGCCCCTGGCCAAGGACCTGGTGCAGGCGGCCTTGCATGAGGGCCTGCTGCTCAATGCGCCGCAAGTGGATGTGGTGCGCTTTTCGCCGGCGCTGACGGTGAGCAAAGGCAACATCGATGAAATGCTCCTGCGCCTGGCCCGGGCTTTTGCCCGCCTGCATGCGCAACAACAGCAAGCACGCCGCGAAGTCTCGGCGTAATACGAATTCAACGAACCGTCTGGCGTTTCTGCGCATCGCCCCTGGCCTGTTTCACTTGGCCCGGGGCGTTTTTTTTGCCTGGTGGAACCTCTGCGATGCCCAGCTAGTCTCTGTTTAGACCCTTTGAGGAGAAACTTGCATGGACTTTATTCGCATCATCATCGCCATCCTTCTGCCACCGCTGGGCGTGTTTCTGCAGGTGGGGTTCGGCGGGGCGTTCTGGCTGAATATCCTGCTGACCTTGCTGGGGTATATTCCGGGCATCGTGCATGCGGTGTACATCATCGCCAAGCGCTGAGGCGTCCAAGGACAGCGGTTGAAGATGGTCGGGCCTTCAACCGCCTTTTTTGCTCAGCGAATACGCTTGATGCGCATTCGGTCAATGTAGTGCTTGATGGCGTGGAGGTGCTGGTGGCGGTTGTAGGCGCCCCACTTCGGATAGATTCCACGCCCCTCATCCAGCGTACGGCAGACCAGGATGTCACTGACCTCGGCTTCATCGTCACGGTTGCGCTGGAACTGTTGAGGCTCGCCGTTGAAGAACAGCTCCAAGGTGCCCGCCCGTTCGTTCTTAGACAGGGTTACCCTAACTTTCACGTCGAACCATTTTCTACTCTCAATCGAGCCTCGCCAAACGACTATCCACTTACCGGCACGGTTGGAGTGAACCAGTCTCAACTGGTTCTGGTGGACCGTGAACAGAAATGGATAATTTTGAATACCTTCAGGGTAGGACTTCCACTGGAAGATAACGAAGTCACCATAGGTACTGCTTTCGGTATCGTCTAACTTGCTACTCCAGGAAATATCGTAGGTTTCCCTTTCTTGCCAACGCTCGTAGGATTTGCCTTGTGAAATGATGCCGTTGGATTCGCATCGATAGCTATCGGTATCAGAAGCATTGGAGGGTTTGTCGAAAAGCCAGACCATTCCCCGCTCGGCATCCTGAACTACATGGATCCTGCTACCGGGTTGAAGCTCGATGCGACGAAAGATCTCAAGTGGGTTTTTTTGAGGTTGTGGCGTGGTTGAACCATTCGGCAGCGTGGTCCCGGTCCAATCCAGAAAATCCTGAGTAACTCGCAACGGTTTATTCATCACAGTGCCCTCACGTTGGTTCGAAAAACCGCGTCTTGAACGTAAGGGAAGCGCCCTGGGCAGTCCATTGACAGGATTTCCAGGTGAGTGCGTTGCTACTGTTTGCCATCTTGATGGCAGATCAGACTGCGGAAGAACAGCCACTCCTGTTCCAGCGCATGCGCCAAGTTTTCCGCTTTTCGCAAGCCATGCCGTTCTTGCGCATAGAAATGCGCCTCTGCCTGAACCCCATTGGCCTTGAGCGCTGCAAGCATGCTGCGGGTCTGCTCCGGTACCACCACCGCATCCAGCTCACCCTGGAAGAAAATTACCGGCACTTTGATCTGCTCGGCATGCACCAGTGGCGTGCGTCGGCGATATCGCGCGGCATCCTGTTGCGGATCACCAATCAGCCAGTCCAGATAATCGCCTTCGAACTTATGCGTGGCCCGGCCCAGGGCAATGGGGTCGCTGACCCCGTAAAGGCTCGCGCCCGCCCGGAAAACATCACGAAATGCCAGGGCGCAAAGCGCGGTGTAGCCGCCGGCACTGCCACCGCGAATGAACACGTTACTGGCATCGATCAAACCTCGTTCGGCCAGATGTTCGACTGCGGCGCAGGCATCCTGCACATCGCTCTCGCCCCAGTTCAAATGCAGGGCCTGGCGGTAGTCGCGACCATAACCCGTGCTGCCCCGGTAGTTCAGGTCGGCGATGGCGAAGCCGCGTTGAGTCCAGTACTGGATGCGCGGGTCCAGCACCGGGTAGCAGGCTGAAGTTGGGCCGCCATGGATGAACACCACCAGCGGCGAGGGGCCTTTAGCGTAAGCTGCCGGGTAGAAGAAACCATGGGCAATCTCGCCGTCGCTGGGGTAAAGCATCGAGCGTGGCAGGCTGATAGATTCAGCCGGCAGTAACTCGGCGCCACCTGCCAGAATGCGGACCTCGTGATTCAAGCGGTCGATGGCGATGACCGCTGGTGGGCTGATAGGCGACGCGGCGATGGCGTAGAGGTACTCGGCATCCATGGCCAGGTTGCGAAAACGAGTGTAGGCGCTGGCGAAACGCTCCACCTGGCCATCGGCAGTACGTAGCCCCAGCTGGCCGAAACCGGCTTCGAACCACGTGGCGAGATAGCTTTGCGGCCCGAGTGCCTGCCAAGTGCTGGAACCGAGCTGCCAAGGGGCGGCAGCGTGATCTGCAGCTTTGGCCGGCAAAGCCTGCCATTGGCCGCCGAGTTCACCCCAGGGCTGCCAGAAGCCGTTGCGATCTGACAGGCAATACAAGCGCCCCTCGGCGTCGAAGCGCGGTTGCTGCAAGGACTCATCATCCGCCGTGATGCAGCGAGCTGTGGCCCAACTGCCGTCATCGAGCCGTTGGCGACACATCAGCCGGGTTACCGTCCACGGCTGCGCCGGACGGTCCCATTCGATCCAGGCCAGGCGTTGGCCATCGGCACTGACGGTCGGCGAAGCATAGAAGTCGGCACCCTCGGCGAGCACTTCAATGGCGCCCTCGGTCAACGCCACCAGGCGATGCTCGACGCCCTCGCCATGGCACTCCTCGACCGCCAGCACCTGGCCGTTGTGCCATTGCAGGTCGCCATAGCGGCTCTGCTCATTACAAGTAAAGGCAACCGGTGCTGCGCCATCCAGCCCTTGGCGATAGACTTGCTGGTCCTTTTCATTGACGAACCAGAGCGCATCGTCGCCCAGGCAGAAGCTGCCACCCCCGTACTCATACACCCGGCTGCGCACGCTGAAACCGTCCGGCGTCAGGCATCGGGCCTGCTGGTCGCGCCAGTGCCAGATGCGGCAGGCGCCATCGGCGGGGCGGAATTCGTTCCAGTACAAGCCGCGGTCGTTGGCTTTGAGTTCGGCAAAATCGGTACCGGCGGCGACTGCCTGCGCGGCACTGAGCTTAGCCGCGGGCGATGACACGGGAGTTGCGCTCATTGCGGAAGGTCATCTGTTCAATGGCGAGTTGGGCAGTCTCTGCCTCCTCGCGGGCCTTGAGGATGATGCCGTGGTCGGCCGACTTGGCGCACACCGGGTCGGCATTGCTGGCATCGCCGGTGAGCATGAAGGCCTGGCAGCGGCAGCCACCGAAGTCCTTCTCTTTTTCGTCGCACGAGCGGCAGGGTTCGGGCATCCAGTCGTAGCCCCGGAAACGGTTGAAGCCGAACGAGTCGTACCAGATGTGGTGCAAGTCGTGGTCGCGCACATTGGGGAACTGTACGGGCAACTGGCGCGCGCCATGGCAGGGCAGGGCGGTGCCGTCCGGGGTGATGGTCAGGAACAGGCTGCCCCAGCCGTTCATGCAGGCCTTCGGGCGCTCTTCATAATAATCGGGGGTGACGAAAATCAGCTTGCACGGGCTGCCGGCCGCCTTGAGTTTGTCGCGGTACTCGTTGGTGATGCGTTCGGCACGCTCCAGTTGCTCGCGGGTCGGCAGCAATCCCAGGCGGTTGAGGTGCGCCCAGCCATAGAACTGGCAGGTGGCAAGCTCGACGAAGTCGGCTTCCAGGGCGATGCACAGCTCGATGATGCGGTCGATCTTGTCGATGTTGTGCCGGTGGGTGACGAAGTTGAGCACCATCGGGTAGCCGTGGGCCTTCACTGCCCGGGCCATCTCCAGCTTTTGCGCAAAGGCTTTCTTCGAGCCGGCCAGCAGGTTATTGACCTGCTCGTCGCTGGCCTGGAAGCTGATCTGGATATGGTCCAGGCCCGCTTCTTTGAACGCGGCGATGCGCGCTTCGGTCAGACCGATGCCCGAGGTGATCAAGTTGGTGTAGTAACCCAGGCGCCGCGCTTCGCCGATCAGCTCGGCGAGATCCTGGCGCACCAGCGGTTCGCCGCCGGAAAAGCCAATCTGCGCCGCGCCCATCTCACGGGCCTCGGCCATCACCTTGAACCACTGCTCCGTGCTCAGCTCTTTACCCTGCTGGGCGAAGTCCAGCGGGTTTGAACAGTATGGGCACTGCAGCGGGCAACGGTAGGTCAGCTCGGCCAGCAGCCACAGCGGCAGGCCGACCGGCACCTCAGGCGAGGGTGATCCAGTGTTCGCCACGGGCCACCTCCATGAATTGCTCGATGTCGTCGGCGACTTCAGGCACACCCGGGAACTGCTGTTCCAGCTCGCCGATGATCGCTGTGACATCGCGTTTGCCGTCGATCAGGCCACCGATCAGGCCCGCGCTTTCGTTGAGCTTGATCATGCCTTCAGGGTAAAGCAGCACGTGGCCTTTCTGCGCTGGTTCATATTGAAAGCGGTAGCCAGGGCGCCAGTTCGGGACTTGCTTGCGGTCGAAGCTCATAGGGCGATCCCCTTGTGCCACACCCGTTGCTGGGTGACGCTGTGATACGGCGGGCGGTTCAGCTCGTAGGCCATGCTCATGGCATCGAGCATGCTCCAGAGGATATCCAGCTTGAACTGCAGGATTTCCAGCATACGCTCCTGGCCGTCGCGGGTGGTGTAGTGCTGCAGGGTGATTGCCAAGCCGTGCTCGACATCACGCCTGGCCTGGCCCAGACGGGTGCGGAAGTACTCGTAGCCGGCCGGGTCGATCCACGGATAATGCTGTGGCCAGCTGTCCAGCCGTGACTGGTGGATCTGCGGGGCGAACAGCTCGGTCAGCGAGCTGCTGGCGGCCTCCTGCCAACTGGCGCGGCGGGCGAAGTTGACGTAGGCATCGACGGCGAAGCGCACACCGGGTAGTACCAGTTGCTGGGAGCGCAGCTGGTCCGGGTCGAGGCCCACCGCCTGGCCCAGGCGCAGCCAGGCTTCGATGCCGCCCTCTTCGCCGGGGGCGCCGTCGTGGTCGAGCAGGCGCTGGATCCACTCACGACGCACTTCGCGGTCCGGGCAATTGGCCAGGATCGCGGCATCCTTCATGGGGATGTTCACCTGGTAGTAGAAGCGGTTGGCCACCCAGCCCTGGATCTGTTCGCGGGTGGCGCGCCCTTCGTACATCGCCACGTGGTACGGGTGATGGATGTGGTAGAAGGCGCCCTTGGCGCGCAGGGCCTGCTCGAACTCGGCAGGCGACAGTGGCAATGCTTCGCTCATCAAGCCTCCTTACAACTCGATGCTCATGCCGTCGAAGGCGACTTCCACGCCGCGGCGCTGCACTTCGGCGCGCTCCGGGGAGTCTTCATCGAGGATCGGGTTGGTGTTGTTGATGTGGATAAGGACCTTGCGCTGGCGCGGGAAGCCGTCCAGCACTTCGAGCATGCCGCCGGGGCCGTTCTGCGCCAGGTGGCCCATCTCGCGGCCGGTGCGGGTGCCGACACCACGGCGCTGCATTTCATCATCCTCCCACAACGTGCCGTCGACCAGCAGGCAGTCGGCGCCGTGCATCATCGTCAGCAGCTTGTCGTCGACCTGGCCCAGGCCGGGCGCGTAGAACAGCTTGCCGCCGGTGCGCGTGTCCTCGACCAGCAGGCCGAGGTTGTCGCCCGGGTGTGGGTCGAAGCGGTGCGGCGAATACGGCGGCGCGGCGCTGCGCAGCGGGAAAGGCGTGAACCTGAGGTTGGGGCAGGCTTGGATGACGAAGCTGCCTTCGAGCTCGATGCGGTTCCACTGCAGGCCACCGTTCCAGTGGCTGAGCATGTTGAACAGCGGGAAGCCGGTGGTGAGGTCCTGATGGACCATGTCGGTGCACCATACCTGGTGCGGGCAGCCTTCGCGCAGGCTGAGCAGGCCGGTGGTATGGTCGATCTGGCTATCGAGCAGGACGATGGCGTTGATGCCAGTGTCGCGCAGTGCCCGGCCCGGCTGCATCGGCGCGAAGCCCTGGAGCTGGGCGCGGATGTCGGGTGAGGCGTTGCACAGGATCCAGTGCACACCATCATCGGAGAGGGCGATCGATGACTGTGTGCGTGCCATGGCGCGCAAGCTGCCATCGCGAAAGCCCTTGCAGTTGACGCAGTTGCAGTTCCACTGCGGGAAGCCGCCGCCGGCGGCGGAGCCGAGAATCTGGATGTACATGGCTGTTCTCTATCCGAACGGGGCAAAAACCCTGTGCAAAAAACGACGACGCCCCGGCGGGCCGAGGCGTCGTTGCGCAAGCTGGGCTTAGCGGCTGGCGAAGTACATGGTCACTTCGAAGCCGATACGCAGGTCAGTGTAGGCAGGTTTGGTCCACATGGGCGTTCTCCTTCAGGATGGGTTAGGGCACTTCAGCTACTAGATTGGTTGCCGCCTGGAGCAGGAGGTTCCATTGGCTGAGATAGCGTTATCTTACAAGAAAATTATGTACCGAAAGGTTAATTCTTCGAAAAGCGCCCTTGCGGTAAACGTAACAATCAGTGCCAGGCCTCATCCGGTGCAGGGGCGTTCGCCAAGCACAGCCAGCTGGATTTGGCGTTTAGCAGGGCGCCTGACAGCGCGTCCAAATCCGCTTGTCGTGTCATCAGAATAGACTTGCGCAGCGCAGGCAAGTCGTCGGTTTGTGTCGCCAGGTGTGTCTGCCATGCCCATTCGGCGACATCGGCGTTGGCCATGGCCGGTTCGTCGAACTGCTCGGCCAATGATTGGCGGGCAGCGGGGGCAAGGGTCACGCCCTGGCGCAGCAGGGTTAGCAGATGATCGAGAATTTCGGCTTGGGTAGCGTGGGGCGATTGCACGCCGAACAGCAGCCCGCCGACCCCTTCGATCTGACGAAAGGTACTGAAAACTGCGTAGCCAAGTTGCAGTTCCACACGCAGGCGTTGATAGAAGGGCCCTTGCAGCAATTGGGCGAAAAGACGGGCACAAGCGTGCTGCTCGGCCGGCACTGGGCAGAACAGCAACAGTGCGTGTTCAGTGCCCGGCACCTGCGCGTCGTGCCAGCGGCGGCCCTGCCACCGCGGCACTGCAGCTGCAGCGCCGACCTGCCCAGGACACGTGTGCAACACGGCGCTGAGCGATTGCAGGGCGGCGGCATCGAAGCCGACGGCGAGGCCGTGCCATCGGCTCTGTCGCCAGGCGTCGTCCAGCGCTTGCTGATCGAGCGTGGCGCCAGCTTTTGGCATTGGCGTTGGGCCGCGCAGCGCATCGGGCAATTGCTTGAGCAGGGCTCTGATCGGAATCAGGGTGGGCTCCTGTTCTGCAGGAAGTGTCCAGTCACCAGGTGAAATCAAGTGCGCCAGGGCGCATTCGACAGCGCGAACTACGGCTGCAGGCTGACCGTTGCAGCGAAGTTGCCAGTATTCACCCGCGGTGCTGAATTGCAGTTGCAACGAAGCACGTTTGCAACGTTCCTGAAGCGGGTGTAAGGCGCGATCGAGCACATCGTACAGGGGCCGGTGCACGGGTGCAGGTACATGCCAGCGCAGATAAACTGCTGCATATTGGCGGGCTGTGGGGAGTAGATCACTGACCATCAGCGCCGCAGGTAGCGGCCTCGCTTGGAGGACAGGCAAGTCGGCAAGCAGCAGCGGGTCGGGCGCAGGTAGCTGCCATTGTCCGAGCTCACGGTGTGGCAGGCCTTCGAGTATCGCCCGAAGCGCCAGCAGCGCTTGAGCGTCCAATGCTGCGAATGGCAGGCCTGCACTGTCGCGGCGGGCCAGCTGAAGTGAGCTGGCGTTGCGTGCCTGGTTTTGCTGCAGCAGGCTGAACTCGGCGTTGAGGTGCGCAGGATCGGCCTGTCGGATGAAGTTGAACCAACCGTGCAGCAGGTCGCGGGCCTGCTCTGAGCAAGCGTCGGTAACGAGCTTCAGGTCGATGTGCCAGAGCATCTGGCCGGCGAAGGCATACAGCATTTCTGCTTCGAACCCTTGCAGCCAGCCGCGCTGGCGCAAGGCATCCAGCCAATTACCCGGCCTACTGTCACTCAAACAGGCGATCAACAGTTCCAACGCGTGATCGGCGCCAACGGGCAGGTTTTCGTGGGTGAACACTAGCCCGGTAGACGTGCTGGTCAAGGCTGGCGGCAGTATTTGCGCGGCCCGTTCCCCAGGCGCAAACACCTGCGCAAACTGCAAGCCGAGCTGTTCCAGTTCGTCCAGTGATTGCGGACCGCACAGGCTCAGGGTGATCTGACCCGCGTGGTAGAACCGTTGATGAAAACCCATGAGGGCATGCTGGAATGCTGGATCCTGCAGTGCCAGGGTATGCCGATTGCCTGCATGAAAGCCGCCCAGCGGATGCCCTGCCGATACTGACTGCAGCAGGGCGAAGTGTTTCTGCGCCTGCGGGTTGCGTGACCAGGCAATGAATTCGGCATGAATCACTTCCCGCTCACGGCGTTGGCGCTCAATGCCCAGGTCCGGTTCTGCGAGCATCTGGCACAACCGCTCCAGCCCGCCGGCCAAGGCGGCGGGTGGCACTTCGAAGAAGAAGTCGGTGGTGCGTTCGCGGGTGCTGGCATTGACCTGGCCGCCGAGGGCCTGGACGTAGCGCATCAAGCCGTCATCCAGTGGGAAACGAGCGTTGCCCAGGAAGAAAAGGTGTTCGAGAAAATGCGCCAGCCCTGGCCATTTCACCGGGGCGTCGTGGCTGCCGGCATGCACACGCAGTGCTGCAGCCGCGCGCTTGAGCCGCGGCGCATGGCGCAGGGTAAGGTGCAGGCCGTTGGCCAGGGTGAGCGTGCGCATGGGGTCAGGCATGGCGCTTCACTCAGCCCCTGCGCAGGTGCAGTTCCTGGCGCAGGTCAGCCAGATACGGAAACGCTTCGCGACCGTTCAACACGCGTTCATGCTCAAGGTCCGCCAGCAACTGGCACTCATCGCGTCCGGCCATGGCCAACAGGCTGCCATCCGGCCCGATGATGCTGCTCTGCCCGCAATACTGGATTTCGCCCTCGGCTCCACAATAGTTGGCGTAGACCAGGTAGCACTGGTTTTCCTGCGCCCGCGAGCGCACCGTCACTTGGCAGACGAAATCGTAGGGGGTCATGTTTGCCGTCGGCACCAGGATCAGCTCGGCCCCGCTTAGTGCCAGGCGCCGGGCATTCTCCGGGAACTCGATGTCGTAGCAGATCAGCAAGCCGACCTTCCAGCCTTCCAGTTCGACCACCGGGAAGTGATCGGCCCCCGCGCTGAACATCGCGCGATCCAGCTCACCGAACAGGTGCGTCTTACGGTAGTTGCACAGGCTGCGGCCTTGGGCATCGATCAACTGCACGCTGTTGTAGATCGCCCCATCTTCGGCACGCTCGGGGTAGCCATAGACGATGGCAATACGGTGCGCCTGGGCGATCTCCACCACCTCCATCGCCGATGGACCATCGTCAGCCTCGGCCAACCGTTCGACCTGCTCCAGGCCGATGTTATAGCCGCTCAGGAACATCTCTGGGCACACCAGTAACTGCGCACCACGCTCGGCCGCCCGTTGCGCCTGGTGGCGCAGCCGTTGCAGGTTGCCGGGCACGTCCAGCGGGTGGGGTGCGCCCTGGAACAGAGCGATGCGCATGCTGCCTCCTTAGGTCAGTCGGCCAGGGCGATGGGCCCGAGTTCATCGAACACGTCGCCTGGGCCGGGGTTGTCGGGGTGGGTGTGGCCACCGAAGTGATTCATGATACCCCACACGGCATTGAGCGAGGTCTGCACCGCGCCTTCGACCCAGGCCGGCGTCCATGACACATCGTCGCCGGCAATGAACATGCCGCGTTGTTCGGCCGGCATGTCCTGCTGCATGAAATGCGCGTACATGCGCTGGTTATAGCGGTAGTGGCCCGGCAGCGCGCCCTTGAAGGCGCCGAGGAAGTGCGGGTCGGCCTCCCAGGAAATGGTGATCGGGTCGCCGATGATGTGCCCGGCGATGTCGGTCTTCGGGTAGATCTTCTTCAAGGCATCCAGGGCCAGCTGCACGCGTTTTTCCACTGGGTGCGGCAGCATCTTCAGGGCGTCGCTCATCCACGCGTAGGACAGGCAGATCACCCCCGGCTTGTCGTCACCGTTGTCGAACAGGTAGGTGCCACGGGTCAGGCGATCGGTAAGGGTCATGCTCATCAGGTCACGGCCGGTTTGTGGGTCTTTGTCCTTCCAGAAGGGCCGGTCGACCATGACGAAGGTTTTCGACGACTGCATGTAGCGGGTACGGTCCAGCGCCATCCACATCTTCTGCGAGAACAGCGACTCTTCGCAGTCGATCTGCGTGGTCAGCAGCCAACTCTGACACGTGGCGAGCACGGCGCCGTAATGGCGCGTGTCACCCCAATTGTCGGTCACTGCCAGGCGCCCATCGGCGGCGCGGGCAATGCGCTTGACCCCAGTGCGTGGCGCGCCCCCGTGCAGCGAACTCAGGCTGGTGCCCTCGGGCCAGTGTGCGCAGCGTTCCGGCACGTGGCGCCAGATGCCCTGCGGCACCTGTTCCACGCCGCCGACGATCAGGTGCTGGTGGTCGTCGCAGTTGGTCATCACTACGCGGAAGATTTCCAGCATCGAGTTGGGGAAATCCGAATCCCAACCCCCAGTGCCGAAACCGACCTGACCAAACACCTCGCGGTGCTGGAAACTCAGTTTGGCGAACGCGCGCGAAGTGGCGACAAAGTCATAGAAGGTGCGGTCGTCCCACAGCGGCACCAGCGTGTTCCACAATGCTTTTAGGCGCGGAACATCGCGGTCGCGAATCGCTTGCTGGATATCGGCGAATTGCGCGCCGCTTTCCAGCGCGTCGGCCCAGGCGTCGGCCACTTCATGGAACAGTGTGGGCAGGTCGCTGGCCTTCTCGGCGTAGTAGGTCTGGCCTTCCAGGTCGATGACCGTGCTGCGCGATGCTGGCGTCAACGGGTTGGGAAACGGCTTGGTCTCCAGGCCCAGCTTGTCGACATAGTGATAGAAGGCGGTGGAAGACACCGGAAAGCGCATGCCGCCGAGCTCGGCGATGATCCCGTCGGTACCGTTGAAGGCCTGCGAACGCAGCCGTCCACCCAGCTTCGAGGCTTCGTACACCACAGGCTTGAGGCCAAGCTTCATCAACTCGTAGGCGGCCACCAGGCCTGCGATGCCGGCGCCGACGATTGCCACTTCCTCACCGTGCCTTGCTGACGGGATGCTGCCCAGGCCAGCCGGGTGTTCCAGCCAGTCGTCGAAGCCGAACGGGAAATCCGGGCCGAAGATGGTGATTGGTTTTTTGCCGTCGGCGGGGTGGCGGTTGTTCTTGTTCATGAAGTGACCTTGCCAGAGCGGCTGCGCGTGGGCGGAGCCTGAGTATAGGAGATGCCAGGTGGTCATTTTATGAAGCGGGGAGGTCGTAAATAAGGCGCAAATTAGCGTCGAATTGATAAGTAATCGCTCAAAGTGACGTTGCTTTGATTAATTTAGACGATACAACCCGAGTGCATTGATTTCAGACTGGCTGCCCACGATCCACCTTGCTGCTCAGAATGATCGAAGTCGTGGTCTTCTCAACCCCCTCGACACTGCCAATCTGGTCGAGCAACTGGTCAAGTTGTTCCGGCGAATCGCTACGCAGCCAGGCCACATAGTCGAACTCGCCGCTCACTGTGCACAATTGCTGCACCTGGCCCATGGCACTGAGGCGGCGCACCACCTCTTTGCCTGAGCGTGGCTGCACCTTGATCCCGACATAAGCCTGCAGCCCGCCACCCATCAGACGCTGGCCCAGGCGCACGCCATAGCCGGTGATGACCTTGCCTTTCTCCAGCCGTGCCAGCCGCGAGTTGACCGTGGTGCGAGCGATGCCCAGTTGACGGGCGAGGGTGGCGACGCTTTCGCGGGCGTTGATCTGCAGCAGGGCGATCAACTGGCGATCGACTTCGTCGAGGGTGATGGTGCGCGAGTCTGACATGGTGAGTCTCTGAAGTAGGCTCGCTAGCCTAGCCAGCCCGTGGCAGGCAGATCAAGGGCAGGGGCTGCGTCGCTGCCGATATTGCGGCATCATGGTCTGGCAACCTTAATGGACCCCCGTTTTGAATTTCGACCTCTTGATGGAATGCTGGCGACAGGAAGTTTCCAACAAGACAAAGCCCGGGCGCCGGATCAGCCTGCTCTTCAACGTCCTGCGCCGCGTACGCAAGGACAACAAGCTGCGCTTCCTCTTTGCCTACCGCCTGGCGCAATACCTCGATGCCCGCGGCGGCCTGTGCAGGCGCCACGCCCGTGGCATGCAGCAGCGGCTGAACCTGAAGTACGCGGTGGATATCGACATCGGTGCGCAGATCGCGCCGGGCCTGCGTATCGCCCATCTGCCTGGCGTGGTAATCACCCGCCACGTGAGCATCGGACGTAATTTCTTCATCCGCCAGAATTGCTCCATCGGTATCAAGACATTGGGTCTGGAGCACTACGCGCTGCACATCGGGGATAACGTCAGTCTCGGTGCCAATAGCTGCATCATTGCCGATCAGATAGACATCGGTGACAACGTGGTAATTGGTGCCATGTCGCTGGTTACACGTGATATCCCGGCCGGTTGCACGTTTTACAACCCACGAGAAACGAGGATGGCTGCTAGAAAGCATTAACACTAAGTTACTTGATGGCTTTGTGATGCTAATGGCTGCCCGTTATCATCCGTGAGGGTTCGCTATTGCGTAAGACAGGCTCGATTTAAAGGATTGATGGGTGAGCAGGGTTCATTTCGACGTAAATGCCGTCTATTGCATTTCGCTGGATACACGCGCTGACCGGCGCGCTTTGTTTGAGCAAAGCATTGCAAATCAGCTCGCAAACCCTGTGACGTTTCACGTGGTGCAGAAAGACAGCGATCCGAAGCGGGGCTGCTACCAGTCCCATCAGCAGCTTGCACAGCGTGCTTTGGATGAAGGGCTGGAGCGGATCCTGGTGTTTGAGGATGACGTCAAACCTTATGAGCTGAAAACTTCTCGGGTCCGTTGGGTAAACCGCTTCATGCGTTCACATCGCTTCGAGGCACTGCACCTGGGTTACTCGATGGGCCGTACTTGGCTCATTTGGTTTCCGTTCATTGCCCGAGGCCGGGTGGTTGCCTTGCATGCGTATGTGCTGTCGCGCGAGGGATGCCGGATACTGGCCAATACGCCCTACGCGGGTGAGCCGGTCGATGTCATGTTCAAACGCCGGATCAAGCAGCACTGCGTGTTTCCGATGATGTTCCGTCAGCATGCAGCGGGAGTGGCCGGGAGTGACCTGGAAACGGTTGTGTGCAATGAAGATGCATGGTGGGAAAGGAATTGGCGTAAACACTGGCGATCGCCGCTGAAGAATCTGTGGCGGACCGCGCTGCGCTTGAATTTCTGAAACCCTGAAAATGACAAAGCCGCGCAGATGCGCGGCTTTGTCATATCTGGTGGGCCCACACGGACTCGAACCGTGGACCAAAGGATTATGAGTCCTCTGCTCTAACCAACTGAGCTATAGGCCCTCAGTAAGTGCCCGGATTATAACGAGGGTTTTGAAACCGTGCCATCCGAAAGATCGGTTAGTGCTATACGAAGAAAGGTAGCAGCGAATTCGTCCGGGGGCAGCGGCAGGCTGACGATATAGCCCTGGATCTGTTCACACCCTTCCACGGCCAGGAAGCGTTGTTGCGCCTGGTTTTCCACCCCTTCGGCAATGATCGTCAGCTGCATGCTGCGGCCCAGCGCGATGATGGCTCGAGCGATAGCCGCATCATGTGGGTCTTCCGGCAGGCCGCGGATGAATGATTTATCGATCTTGAGGATGTCCAGCGGCAGGCGCTTGAGATAGCTCAGTGACGAATAGCCGGTGCCAAAGTCGTCTATGGCCAGCTGCACCCCAAGTTGCTTGAGCTGGTGCAACACCGCCAAGGCCTCCTCGGCCTGGCTCATGATGAAGTTTTCGGTGATCTCCAGTTGCAGGTCGCCCGCCTTTAGCTGATACGTCTTGAGCAGCTGCTCAATACGCTTGGCCAGGCCATGGTGACGCAATTGCGCACCCGCGAGGTTGATCGACAGCGGGCCGAAGGCCTGGTAACTCCGCTTCCACTGATGCATTTGCCGGCAAGCCTGTTCCAGCACCCAATCGCCGAGCTGAAGAATGGTGCCGTTCTCCTCGGCGAGGTGGATGAAATGCTCTGGCGGGACTTCGCCGAACGTTGGGTGATTCCAGCGGATCAGTGCTTCGGCGCCTACCAGGGTCTGGGTTTTGAGGCTGAACTTGGGCTGGTAGCACAAGCTCATTTCGTTGCGTTCCACGGCCCGGCGCAACTCGTGCTCCAGCGCGATACGTTCGCTGGCCTGGGTCGTCAGGTCGCGGGTGTAGGCTTCGACGCGGTTGCGGCCCTTGGCTTTGGAGCGATACATGGCGGCGTCGGCGTTGCGGATCAGCGTGGCGACGTCGATGCCGTCCTGCGGGTAGAGGCTGATGCCGATACTGGCGCTGGTGAAGAACTCGTGCTCGCCGGCCTGGAAGGGGGCGCTGAAGCAGGCCAGCAGTTTGTTGGCAATGGCGCTGGCGTCGCTGGGTTTGTGCAGGCCGGGCAGGAGGATGATGAACTCGTCGCCGCCCAGGCGCGCTACGGTGTCGACATCGCGCACCTGTTCCTTGAGGCGCTGGGCGATGCCCTTGAGCAGCAGGTCGCCGACCGGGTGGCCAAGGCTGTCGTTGATGTGCTTGAAGCGGTCCAGGTCGAGGAACAGCACCGCGCCCTGGCGATTGCTCACTTGCGCACAAGTAAGTACGGCTTGCAGGCGGTTCTCGAACAGCGCGCGGTTGGGCAGGCCGGTGAGCGGGTCGTGGTGGGCCTGGTAGTCGAGCTTGGCCTGGGCGTGCTTGAGGCTGGAGATGTCGGCGAATACGGCGACGAAATGCGTGATTTCGCGGTCGCTGTTACGCACGGCGCTGATGGTCAGCCAGCCAGGGTAGAGGTCGCCGTTTTTGCGCTTGTTGTAGATCTCGCCCTGCCAGTGGCCCTCGTCGGTAAGCTGGTGCCACATGGCCGCATAGAAGGCGCTGTCGTGCTGGCCAGAGGCGAGCAGGCGTGGGGTTTGGCCGAGGGCTTCGATTTCGCTGTAGCCAGTGATCTCGCTGAACGCGCGGTTGACCGCGCTGATACGCTGGTCAATATCGGTGATCAGTACACCTTCGGCGGTATTTTCGAACACGGTGGCTGCCAGTTGCAGTTTTTCCTGCATCAGGTGGCGTTCGGTGATGTCGCGGGCGATGGTCAGCATGCAGTCGACGCCGCCGATCGGCAGCGGCCGTGCAGACAGCTCACACAGGCGGATCTGCCCATCACTGCGGCGGATATGGCAACTGAAATCGCGCACGAAGCCTTCACGGGCAAGCTGGTCGATCAGGCGTTTGCGTTCGTTGAGGTCAACCCAGATACCCAGGTCGAACGAGGTCTGGTCGATGGTTGGGTTGAGGTCGTAGCCAGTCAGGCGGCAGAAGCCCTCGTTAACTTCAAGCAGCAGGCCGTCGCTCTGGCGCGACAGCAGCAGGCCATCGGGCGAGGCGTGGAAGGCTTTGGCGAATTTCTCCTCGGAGGTTTGCAGCTGCTGTTGGGTTTCTTTCAACTGACTGATGTCCCGTACGGCAACCACGAAGGCCAGGGTGCCATCCAGTTCAAAGGTTTCGGCGGAGGTCAGGCCGGTGAACATCTGCCCATTGCTACGGCGGTAGTTCATTTCCAGGTTGCGGATACCGCCCTGATGCAGGCGTTCAAGCAAGACCGGTCCGGTGCCCTGTACGCCCCATAGGTTCAGCTCCGTGGCAGTGCGGCCGATCACCTGGCCAGGTGTCAGGCCGATCTGCTCTTCGAACGCTTCATTGACTTCCAGCAGGCAGCCGTCGCTGTGACGGGCAATCAGCAGGATGTCGGGGCACTGCTGGAACACCGAAGCGAATTTCTGCTCCGACAGGCGCAGTGCATCCTCGGTCCGTTTGGTTTCGCTGATATCGATCATCAGCCCGCGCATTACCGGCCGGTGGCCATGCTCGATCATGCTGACGATGTTGCGTACCCAGAGTGGCTGGCCATCGGCGTGCATCACCCGGTAATCGAGGCTGTGGTCGCGGCCTGCTGCGGTTTCGCTCTCGCAGTAGGCCTGGGCCCACAGCGCGTCTTCCGGGTGCAGGATGCTGCGCCAGAAGCCAGGTTTGAGCCAGTCATGAAGGGGGTAACCCAGCAGATCTTCGGCATGTGGCGAAACGTAGCTGTAGGTGAAATCGTTGGCGTCGGCCTCCCAGGCGATCGCCGAGAGGCTTTCGATCAGGCCGCGGTAGTGATACTCACTGCTGCGCAACTCCTGCTCCAGGGCGATGCGCCGAGAGATCTCAGAACTGAGGCGGCGATTGATGCGGATCACCGCAGCGAGGATGGCGACCAGCAGCAGGACGGCGGGCAGGCCATAGATGAGCATGTCGTGCCAGAAAGTGCGCTGGTCCACTACGTTGCCCACCCAACGCTGCTGGATCTGGCTGATCTCCTCGCTGGACATGTCGGCCATGACCTTGTCGAGGATGCCGATAAGGATTTTTTTATCGCGCGGGGCGGCCATTGCCAGTTGGTAGCGATAGGGCGTTTCGCCGCTGACATACAAACCGTCGAGCTTGAGCTGGCGCAGGCTCCAGATGCTTGAAGCGAGGTCTCCGACCACGGCATCCACTTCGTCGGTGGCCAAGGCCTGCAGCGCCGAGCTGACATTGGGCAAGGCCACCAGGTTGAGGTCGGGGTGATGGGTTCGCAACAGCTCGTGGGGGGCATAATTCTCTACCACGGCGATTTTCAGGCCGTACAGATCGTTGAGGGTGCGCGGTTGCGGGCCACCTTCGTGAGCGAGGATGACGATGGGGAAATCCAGGTAAGGGCGGGTGAAGGCCAGGTAACCCTGGCGTTCCGGGGTCGACATGACGCCAGGCAACAGGTCGATGCGGCTCTCACGCGCCTGCTGCAACACCTCGGTCCAGCTGCTGGGCTCGATGGGTTTGAGCGTTATACCCAGGCGCTCCTGAAGCAAGGCGATGTAATCGGCGGCCAATCCCTGGTACCGGCCTTCTTGGTCTCGAAACTCGAACGGTGGCCAAGAAGCGTCGACGCCCAGCTTCAACTGCGGGTGGGCAGTCAGCCAGGATTTCTCTTCGTCAGTCAGGGTCAGGGCGCCGGCCGTTGTGTTCCACAGGATCAGGAGCAGCAACAGAATGGCCGGCATTGGCGGCATGGCAGCCTCGCATTCAGATAGTCTGAAGTCGAGTGTAGACGGGCATTCATACCACTGGGTAGCTAGTTGCCACGACCATTTGTCACATAAGAAAAACCCCGGCCTGGGCCGGGGTTCGTCATCACTCGTCGAGGAAGGAGCGTAGATGCTCGCTGCGGGTTGGGTGGCGCAGTTTGCGCAACGCTTTCGCTTCAATCTGACGGATCCGTTCACGGGTCACGTCGAACTGCTTGCCCACCTCTTCGAGGGTGTGGTCGGTGTTCATGTCGATACCGAAACGCATGCGCAGCACCTTGGCTTCACGTGCGGTCAGGCCCGAGAGCACGTCACGGGTCGCTTCCTTGAGGCTTTCGACCGTGGCCACGTCGATCGGGGACTGCATGGTCGAGTCCTCGATGAAGTCACCCAGGTGCGAATCTTCGTCATCACCGATCGGCGTCTCCATGGAGATCGGCTCTTTGGCGATTTTCAGCACCTTGCGGATCTTGTCCTCCGGCATCTCCATGCGCTCACCGAGCTCTTCCGGGGTCGGTTCGCGACCCATTTCCTGCAGCATCTGCCGGGAAATACGGTTGAGCTTGTTGATCGTCTCGATCATGTGCACCGGAATACGGATGGTGCGCGCCTGGTCGGCGATCGAGCGGGTAATGGCCTGACGGATCCACCAGGTAGCATAGGTCGAGAACTTGTAGCCGCGACGGTATTCGAACTTGTCCACCGCCTTCATCAAACCGATGTTGCCTTCCTGGATCAGGTCGAGGAACTGCAGGCCACGGTTGGTGTACTTCTTGGCAATGGAGATCACCAGACGCAGGTTCGCCTCGACCATTTCTTTCTTGGCGCGGCGGGCCTTGGCCTCACCGATGGACATGCGACGGTTGATGTCCTTGATCTCGGCGACGGTCAGGCCAGTCTCGGTCTCAAGGTCGATCAGCTTTTGCTGGCAGGCAACAATAGCGGCGTCCTTTTCACCCAGGGCGGCAGCCCACTTGGTGTTGCGCTTGGCGAGGTCACCGCTCCAGGTCTGGTCGGTCTCGTTACTCGGGAACAGGCGCAGGAAGTCGGCCCGCGGCATGCGCGCATCACGTACGCACAGCTGCATGATCGCCCGCTCTTGCTGACGCAAGCGGCTCAGGGCATCACGCACACGCTCGACCAGTACGTCGAACTGCTTCGGTACCAGCTTGATCGGCATGAACAAATCAGCCAGAGCCTGCATCGCACCGATGCTCTCGGCATGGTCGCGGCCATGCTTTTTCAGCACCTTGAGGGTGTTGACGAGCTGGTCGGATACCGCGCCGAAACGTTGGGCTGCGACGACGGGGTCGGGACCGCTCTCGGTCTCTTCCTCATCGTCACCGCTGTCGTCGCTTTCCTCTTCGTCGTCAGACTCTTCTTTCGCGGCAGCGGCCTTGGCACCAGGAATCGGCACTTCTTCGGTCGGCGCGGCGATATTGTCGTCAGGGTCGATATAACCGCTGAGAACGTCGGACAGACGGCCACCTTCGGTGGTGACACGGTTGTATTCGCCGAGGATGTAGTCGACTGTGCCCGGGAAGTGGGCGATGGCGCCCATGACTTCACGGATGCCTTCCTCGATACGCTTGGCGATTTCGATTTCGCCTTCGCGGGTCAGCAACTCGACGGTACCCATTTCCCGCATGTACATGCGCACCGGGTCGGTCGTGCGGCCGATATCGGTTTCAACGGCCGCCAACGCTGCTGCGGCTTCTTCGGCCGCGGCTTCGTCGGTGTCGGCTTCCGCCAACAGAAGGGCATCCGCATCCGGAGCACTCTCGAATACGTTGATCCCCATGTCGTTGATCATGCGGATGATGTCTTCCACCTGCTCCGGATCTGAAATATCCTCGGGCAGGTGGTCGTTGACCTCCGCGTAAGTCAGGTAGCCCTGCTCACGACCGCGGGTGATCAACTCTTTGATACGAGACTGCTGTTGCGCTTTTCCGGACATAACACCCTATCCACTGAAGGTCTTGGCGGGCAAAAAACAAGCCGAGGATTATACCCGAGCATGGGCCTCACGCGCCAGATGAGGTCGGCGTTTGTGCGGGAACATTACGGCTGAGGAGGGCGAGAAGCTGTGATTTTTCCTCGCTGGTCAATTCGCTTTGACGTGATTTCCTGAGCAGTTGTTCCAGGCTGCGCTCGCGTTGGCGGGCGGACAAGCTAGTAATGGTGTCGAAAAACTGTTGTTCAAGGCTGTCGGCCACGATCAGCCATTCCTTTTCCGCCAGCGCCCGCAGCAGGCGGCCCTGTTCGGTACCATGCCAGCGCGCGATCAGCTGCATTGAGCTTAGCCCAGGATTTTTCTGAGCGGCTTCGATCAGTGCAACCAGCAGCTGGCTGTAAAGGTGTTCTTCGTCGGCGAAATGGCTGGCGTCCTCGACCTTGCCTGCCAGCAGCGGGTGGTGCAGCAGGGTGCGCAAGGCCGCGAGAGTCGGGGGCTCCACCGGTGCCGGTGTGCGAGGTGGTGGCTCATCGCGTTGCTGCCAGGGCTTGCCGCCTTTGCGGTTTTTGTCCCATGGCTTGTCACGCCACGGCTTCTTGCCGCCACCCTTGTTTGGCTTCCACTGTTGTTCCTGTTGCGCAGGCGCATAGTCGTGCTGCGGCATGTCGCCGTAGTCCGGGGTGTAGCTGGCCATGGCGTCATAGTCGTAGCCGGGGTCGTAGTCCGGCACGCTGCTGGTTGCAGGGGCCTGCTGGGCTAGCTGCTCGACCTGCTGTGGATCCAGCCCGGTGATTTCTTTCAGGCGGTTGCGCATCAACTGGCGCAGGTTGGCGCCGGGAATCTTTTCGATCAACGGTGCTGCCAGGGTCGCCATGTGCGCCTTGCCTTCCAGCGAGCGTGGGTCGGCCTCGTTGCTCAATTGCTCGAAGAAATAGTCGGCCAATGGTTGCGCGTGCTGATTGATGCGGGCCATGAAGGCGTCGGTGCCTTCGGCGCGCACCAGGCTGTCCGGGTCTTCGCCTTCGGGCAGGAACAGGAAGCGCGCGCGTCGTCCGTCCTGCAGGGCCGACAGGGTCGACTCCAGGGCGCGCCACGCGGCTTTTCGACCGGCCTGGTCGCCGTCGAAGCAGAACAACACGCTGGGCACCACGCGGAACAGGCGCTTGAGGTGTTCTTCGCTGGTGGCGGTGCCTAGGGTGGCCACGGCGTTGCGCAGGCCCTGCTGGGCCAGGGCGATGACGTCCATATAGCCCTCGACGACGATGATCTCGTCGAGGTTGCGGTTGTGCTTGCGTGCCTCGTAAAGCCCGTAGAGTTCCTGGCCTTTGTGAAACACCGGAGTTTCCGGGGAGTTGAGGTACTTGGGCTTGTCGTCACCCAGTACACGGCCGCCGAAGGCGATGATGCGGCCACGGCTGTCGCGGATCGGGAACATCACCCGGTCGCGGAAACGGTCGTAGCGCTTGCCGCTTTCGGCGTTCTCGATCAGCAGGCCGGCGTCGATCATCACCTTTTGTTGCAGGGTATCGGCACCCAGGTGCTTGAGCAGGTTGTCCCAGCCTGGCGGGGCGAAGCCCAGGCCGAAGTCGCGGGCGATTTCGCCAGAAAGACCGCGGCCTTTGAGGTAATCCACCGCTGCCTTGCGGGTCGGGTGGTTGCGCAAGGCCTGGCGGTAGAACTCCGAGGCGGCGTCGAGCAGCGGATACAGCGGTGAGTCGGTCGGCTGGCGGGGTTTTTGCCCGCGGCGGCCCTCTTCGCGGGGGACTTCCATGCCGGCGGCGCGGGCCAGCTCTTCGACGGCCTGGGGGAAGTCCAGGTTGTCGTGGTCCATGACGAAGCCGAGGGCGTTGCCGCCGGCGCCGCAGCCGAAGCAGTAATAGAACTGTTTGTCCGGGCTGACCGTGAAGGAGGGGGTTTTCTCCTTGTGAAACGGGCAGCAGGCGGAATAATTTTTGCCGGCCTTTTTCAGCTGGACGCGCGAACTCACCACGTCGACGATGTCGAGGCGGTTGATCAGGTCGTCAATGAAGCTTTGGGGAATCAGCCCGGCCATGGCAGTCTCGTCATCTGGCAACTGGCAAGTCTAATCGCTAGCGCGCCGTTTGGGGCGAGTGCTGCTAGGGGAAGTGCGAGGGAGTGTGTGCTCGTCTGCAGCTACCAGAACAACTGGTGGCTCGTCAGTGAGGACGTGCACGCACTGGTCGAAACCAGTTCTGACGTTGTGATGCGTTTTGTCCATTGCGTGATGCGATGGACGCCTTGGGCTAGCTGCTCAAGGTTGAAACAAACCGCTGCCATCGGCCCGGCGGTGAGCCGGGCAGGGCAGAAGCTTTGCGTAGAACGCTTGTACTGAATCAGTACAGGCGAACGGCGCGGCGCTGTTCGCGCTGAACTTTCTTGGCGTGACGCTTAACAGCAGCAGCTGCTTTACGCTTACGCTCGGCGGTCGGCTTCTCGTAAAACTCGCGGCTACGAACTTCAGCCAGTACACCGGCTTTTTCGCAGGAGCGCTTGAAACGACGCAGAGCTACGTCGAAGGGTTCGTTCTCTTTAACTTTGACGGCTGGCATCCAGGGCTACCTTAATTCATTACCGGGGTAGACGTGCTCCTGGCAAAACAAAGGTGTGCTGGAGTACGTCGGTTTTCAAGGGTTGCGGATGTTAACCCTTAGCACGCCGGAATGCAAAGCCTCTGATCGAAAACCGCTGGTCGGCACCCGGCACGGGGACTATCATGCGCGGCTTCGAATTCAGCCCCCACAAGGGACGAGCCCATGCTAGTACTGGGATTGGAAACATCCTGCGACGAAACCGGCGTCGCATTATACGACAGTGAACGCGGTTTGTTAGCCGACGCGCTGTTCAGCCAGATCGACCTGCACCGTGTGTTTGGCGGGGTCGTGCCCGAGCTTGCCTCGCGCGACCACGTCAAGCGCATGCTGCCACTCATCCGCCAGGTGCTGGACGAGGCAGGCTGCGTCGCCACCGAGATCGATGCCATCGCCTACACCGCAGGCCCTGGCCTGGTCGGTGCGTTGCTGGTCGGCGCTTCGTGCGCCCAGGCGTTGGCGTTTGCCTGGGATATTCCAGCCATTGGTGTACACCATATGGAGGGTCACCTGCTGGCGCCCATGCTGGAGGAAAACCCGCCGCAATTCCCGTTCGTCGCTTTGTTGGTGTCTGGCGGCCATACCCAGCTTGTTCGGGTCGATGGCATCGGCCAATACGAACTGCTGGGCGAGAGCCTTGATGACGCGGCAGGCGAGGCGTTCGACAAGACCGCCAAGCTGATAGGCCTCAATTATCCAGGCGGCCCGGAAATCGCCCGCCTGGCCGAGCAAGGTGTGCCGGGGCGCTTCAAGTTCCCGCGGCCGATGACCGACCGCCCAGGCCTGGCGTTCAGCTTCAGCGGCCTCAAGACTTTCGCCCTGAACACCTGGCAGCAGTGCCGCGATGCGGGTGACGACAACGAGCAAACCCGTTGCGATGTGTCTCTGGCGTTTCAGCAGGCGGTGGTGGAGACGCTCACCATCAAGTGCAAGCGCGCCCTGAAGCAGACCGGTCTCAAGCGCCTGGTGATTGCCGGTGGCGTGAGCGCCAACAAGGCACTGCGGGCGTCCCTGGAAGACATGCTCGCCAGTATCAAGGGCAACGTTTACTACGCGCGTCCGCAATTTTGTACCGACAATGGTGCGATGATTGCCTATGCCGGCTGCCAGCGGCTGTTGGCCGGACAGCAGCAGGACCTGGCGATCAGCGTGCAGGCGCGCTGGCCGATGGAGCAGTTGCCACCGTTGTAAAAAGGTCTAGGCGAACGTCAGAAGTGGCGTTCGCGTCCGGCGAACAGGTCGCGCAGATTATTGCGGTGCCGCCAGACGATCATCAGGGTCAGTACGCTGATCGGCAGCAGCGCCTCGGGCTCGCGCCAGGCCAGCAGCGGCAGGGTCAGCGGTGTCGCCACCAGCGCAGCCAGCGAGGCGGTGCGGGTGAGGTAGAAGGTCAACAGCCAGGCGCCGATGGCCAGTAGCGCGGCGGGGAAGTACAGGCCCATGAGCATGCCTGCCGCAGTCGCCACACCCTTGCCGCCCTTGAAGCGAAAGTACACCGGGAACAGGTGGCCGAGCACCGCGCATACACCGACCCAGGCCTGTTCTTGCAGGTCGAGTCCGGCCAGGCGTGCAAGGAGTATCGGCAACAACCCCTTGCACAGGTCGCCAAGCAGGGTCAGGATCGCCAGTTTACGGCCTGCCAGGCGTAGCATGTTGGTGGCGCCGGCATTGCCTGAACCACTGGAGCGAGGGTCCGGGCTGCCCGTGAGGCGGCTGAGGACGATGGCGAAGGACAGCGAGCCGAGCAGGTAGGCGAGCAGCGCCAGTAACCAAAACATGCTAACTATTCCGGGCGAGGACGCCCTGATTCTAACGGCGCCAGTCGCCCTTGTCGTGCTGTGGAGAGAAGTGCTTGGACAGAGTGTTCATCGAAGGCCTGGAAGTCGAGACCGTCATTGGTGCCTATGACTGGGAACGGGATATTCGCCAGTGCCTGCGCCTGGACTTGAGTTTCGCCTGGGACAACCGCCCGGCGGCGGCGGGGGATGACCTGACCTTGGCGTTGGACTACGCCAGTGTTTCGGCGCGAATCCAGGCCTTTGCCGAGCAGGCGCGTTTCGAGTTGGTGGAGACCTTCGCCGAGCGCCTGGTCGCCACCCTGATGGACGAGTTCCACATCCCTTGGGTTCGGCTCAAGCTGATCAAGCCGGGCGCCGTACCGGCGGCCCGTGGCGGTGTTGGCGTGGAGATCGAGCGCGGATGTCTCTGAGCACGGTTTACCTGGGCCTTGGCAGTAACACCGAGCGCCATGCACATCTGTGTGCTGGGCTTGATGCATTGGCGTCGATCCTCACTGAAATGCGCTGTTCTCCGGCATTTGAGAGCCAGGCGGTGGGGATCAAGAGCGGCCCGTTCATCAACTTCGTGGTGACTGGCAAGACGGACTTGCCTTTGATGGAGCTGGACCGCCGGCTGAAGTTCATCGAGGCCGACAATGGTCGCTATGCGCCTGAGCGCAAGGGCTTGCCGCTGGATATCGACGTGCTGATGTATGACCATCTGTGTGGTACGTTCGATGGCCTGGTGTTGCCAAGGGCGGAGATCTTGAAAAATGCCTTTGTGCTGTGGCCGCTGTCCTTGCTGGCCCCTGAGTTGGTGCATCCGGGAGTGGGCAAGCGCATGGCGCAGCTGTGGCAGGAAGCGCAGATCGAGCAGGTGCTGGCACCGGTGGCCTTTGAGTGGCGCGGGTTACAGCTGACGCCTGCGTGAACCTGGGCCGGCCTCTTCGCGGGCAAGCCCGCTCCCACAAGGACGGTGAGGATCTCTGTGAGAGCGGGCTTGCCCCGCGAATGGGCCGGTGTGATCAACCGAGCTTGTAAGCCTCGAGCGCCTTCAGCCGCTCACCTTTGAGAGCTTCACCCAGCCCCTGGCCAGTTAGCCCAGCCTCAACGAGCGGCTTCACATCCACCGCCCGGGCTGCTTCAGCCGCCCCGCGCAAATGATCAGCCTGTGGATAACTTGACTGGTCACGCCCCAGTGCCCCCATCTGGCACGCGGCGATGAAATCTTCGAAGCGTTGCGGTCGTCGATAAACATCGAATTTTTGCAGCATCTCCAGTAAGGCTGAGGCGGACAGCTCCAGTGCCTCGTCGGCGCGTTCAGCGAACTCCCCGACCAACACTGCCAGCTCCTGGCACTCGCGCGGCGCCTTGAAGCGCAGATTGAGCGCCTTGATCGCTGCAGGCTCCAAGGCCCGTAGCAAACACGCCCAGCGTACAGAAAGCGGCTGGTCGTGCTCCGCTGCCTGCTGCAGCGACGCCAGTGTATCCGCGCCATGCTCCAGCTCTGGCATCAGCTCACCAAGGGCGCCACATTCACGCAGCACCTGGATGAATACTTGCGGCGCGCTTTCCATCAGCGCCCGCTCGATTTCCTTCCAGCTGCGCTCGGCGGTCAGTGCCTGCAGCTCACCGGAGCTGGCGATTTGGCGCATCAATTCCAGCGTTTCGTCAGCGACTTTGAAGCCCATTGGCGCGTAGCGCGCGGCGAAGCGGGCAACTCGCAATACGCGCAAGGGATCTTCGGCGAATGCCGGAGAAACGTGGCGCAGAATGCGAGCTTCAAGGTCGGCTTTGCCGTGATAAGGGTCGTAGACAGTACCCTGGTCATCCTCCGCCATCGCATTGATGGTCAGATCACGACGAATCAGGTCTTCTTCGAGCGTTACGTCTGGGCTGGCATGGAAGGTGAACCCGCCATAGCCGCGCCCGCTCTTGCGCTCGGTACGCGCGAGCGCGTATTCCTCGCCCGTTTTGGGATGCAGGAAAACCGGAAAATCGGCGCCAACAGGGCGAAAGCCCTGGGCGTGCATCTGTTCGACGGTAGCGCCGACCACCAGCCAATCGATGTCACTGACCGGGCGCCCGAGCAGGCGATCGCGCACGGCGCCGCCGACTTTGTAGATGTGCATGTGCAGCCTCCATTACTGCCGACAGGATACCCTGTCGGCAGTAATGGCGGGTGCTGGCTAGAGATGATGAATAACGGCCAGGTCCATGCGGCCATAGTCGCCGCTTTCACCGTGCTCGCCACGGGGTGGCATGTGGTGGGTCTTGACCACCTGGTCGCCCTGTACGGTCTCCAGATGGATGTCGAAGCCCCAGAGGCGGTGCAAGTGCTTGAGGACTTCCTCGGTGGAGTCGCCGAGCGGTTTGCGGTTGTGCTGCTGGTGGCGCAAGGTCAGCGAGCGGTCGCCACGTCGGTCGATGCTCCAGATCTGTACGTTGGGTTCGCGGTTGCCGAGGTTGTACTGGGCGGCCAGCAATTCGCGGATGACCCGGTAGCCAGCTTCATCGTGAATGGCTGGCACCAGCAGGTCATCGCGTTGGTCGTCGTCGAGGATGCTGAACAGCTTGAGGTCGCGGATCACCTTGGGAGACAAATACTGCAGGATGAAGCTCTCATCCTTGAAACTGCTCATGGCGAACTTCAGGGTAGAAAGCCAATCACTGCCAGCAATGTCGGGGAACCAGCGGCGATCCTCTTCAGTAGGGTTTTCGCACATGCGGCGGATGTCGGTGTACATGGCAAAACCCAGTGCATAAGGGTTGATGCCGCTGTAGTAGGGACTGTCGAAGCCTGGTTGGAACACGACGCTGGTGTGCGACTGCAGGAACTCCATCATGAAGCCTTCAGTGATCAGGCCTTCGTCGTAGAGGTCGTTCATCAGGGTGTAGTGCCAGAAGGTCGCCCACCCTTCGTTCATCACCTGGGTCTGGCGTTGCGGGTAGAAGTACTGGGCGATCTTGCGCACGATGCGCACCACTTCGCGCTGCCACGGCTCCAGTAAAGGCGCGTTCTTCTCGATGAAATACAGGATGTTTTCCTGAGGCTCGGCGGGGAAGCGCGCGTCGTCGCGCTCGCCGCCTTTATCGGCGCCCTTGGGAATGGTTCGCCAGAGGTCGTTGATCTGGCGCTGCAGGTGCTCTTCGCGGTCCTTCTGTCGACGACGCTCTTCCTCGGCAGAGATGGGGTAGGGCCGCTTGTAGCGGTCCACCCCGTAGTTCATCAGCGCGTGGCAGGAGTCGATCAGGTCCTCCACGGCATCGATGCCATGGCGCTCCTCGCACTGGGCGATGTACTGCTTGGCGAATACCAGGTAGTCGATGATCGAAGTGGCATCGGTCCACGTGCGGAACAGGTAGTTGCCCTTGAAGAAGCTGTTGTGACCATAGCAGGCGTGGGCGATCACCAGTGCCTGCATGCACATGGTGTTTTCTTCCATCAGGTAGGCAATGCACGGATCGGAGTTGATCACGATTTCATAGGCCAGGCCCATCTGGCCGCGGCTGTAGGACTTCTCGGTACTGAGGAACTGCTTGCCGTAGGACCAGTGGTGATAACCCAGCGGCATGCCGACGGAGGCGTAGGCGTCCATCATCTGCTCGGCGGTAATCACCTCGATCTGATTGGGGTAGGTGTCCAGGGCATAACGTTCGGCCAGGCGGCTGATTTCCCGGTCGTAGGTCTGGATCAGCTCGAACGTCCACTCGGACCCGGTGGAAATGGGTTGGCGTCTCTGTGCTCTGGCGGTCATGTGGCTAACCTGCGCTGGAAGAGTTCACGGAAGACCGGGTAGATATCGCCGGCCGAAACCAACTGCTGCTGGGCGAACGTGTCGGGGTAAGCCTCGCCAATCCGCTCGTACTCGTACCACAACGCCTGATGCTCACGCGGGGTGATCTCGACGTAAGTGTAGTACTGCACGTGCGGCATGATCTGCTTGGAAAGGATCTCGCGGCAGATGGGCGAGTCGTCGTTCCAGTTGTCGCCGTCGGAAGCCTGGGCGGCATAGATATTCCAGTCACTGGCCGGGTAACGCTCGGCCATGATCTCCTGCATCATCTTCAACGCGCTGGAAACGATGGTGCCGCCGGTCTCGCGAGAGTAGAAGAATTCTTCCTCATCCACTTCGCGGGCGCTGGTGTGGTGGCGAATGAACACCACCTCGATGCGGTCATAGTTACGCTTGAGGAACAGGTACAGCAGGATGAAGAAACGCTTGGCGATGTCCTTGGTGGCCTGGGTCATCGAGCCGGACACGTCCATCAGGCAGAACATCACGGCCTTTGAGCTGGGGTTGGGCTGTTTGACCAGCAGGTTGTACTTGAGGTCGAAGGTGTCGAGGAAGGGCAGGCGATTGATGCGTGCCTTGAGGCGCTCGATTTCTTGCTCGGTTTCCTGGATGTCGGTGAAGTTGTCTGGCTCTTCGACCTTCAGCCGGGCTAGCTCCTTCTGTGCTTCGCGCAGCAGCGCACGGCTGCTGCCGGTCAGGGCGATGCGCCGGGCATGGGCCGAGCGCAAGGTACGCACGATGTTGATGCGTGATGGGTTGCCTTCGTTGGCGATACCGGCGCGCACGGTCTTGAAGGTATCGGCACCGGTCAGGTGACGTTTGACCAGGTTGGGCAGTTCAAGGTCTTCGAACATGAATTCGAGGAACTCTTCCTGGGTGATCTGGAAGACGAAGTCATCCATGCCGTCGCCGGAATTGCCCGCCTTGCCGCGCCCGCCGCCGCCACCACCGCCTTGCGGCCGGGGAATATGTTCGCCGGCAGTGAATTCCTTGTTACCTGGATGCACGATGGTCTGCTTGCCGCCACGGCCATGGTGCAGCACCGGTTCGTCGATGTCGCGTCCCGGAATGCTGATCTGTTCGCCGTGTTCCATGTCCATGATGGAACGGCGGCTCACGGCCTCTTCGACGGCTTTCTTGATGTGTTCACGGTAACGCCGCAAAAAGCGCTGGCGGTTGACCGTGCTCTTGTTCTTGCCGTTCAGGCGTCGGTCGATAACGTAGCTCATGGTCCCTCCGGTAGCTGGGAACAGCTGCACGCTTCAAGCTACGAGCTGCATGTAAATCAGCCGCCGCCGCCCGCAGCTGGCAAGCCAGCCTTGGGCGTGCGGTGTGTAGCTTGCCGCTTTATTGCGATTTCCTGACCCGCAGGTACCATTCCGACAGCAGGCGCACCTGCTTGTCGGTGTAGCCACGCTCCACCATCCGCGTGACGAAGTCGTTGTGTTTCTGTTGATCCTCCTTGCTGGCCTTGGCGTTGAAGCTGATGACCGGCAGCAGGTCTTCGGTGTTGGAGAACATTTTCTTCTCGATCACCACCCGCAGCTTCTCGTAGCTGAGCCAGCTCGGGTTCTTGCCGTTGTTGTTGGCGCGAGCGCGCAGCACGAAGTTGACGATTTCGTTGCGGAAATCCTTCGGATTGCTGATGCCTGCCGGTTTCTCGATCTTTTCCAGTTCTTCGTTGAGGGCGATGCGGTTGAGGATTTCGCCGGTTTCCGGATCGCGGTATTCCTGGTCCTGGATCCAGAAGTCGGCGTACAGCACATAACGGTCGAAGATGTTCTGGCCGTACTCGCTGTAGGACTCGAGGTAGGCGGTCTGGATCTCCTTGCCGATGAACTCGATGTAGCGTGGTGCCAGGTACTCTTTCAGGTAGCGCAGGTAACGTTCGCGCACTTCTGCGGGGAACTGTTCCTGCTCAATCTGTTGTTCCAGCACATACAGCAGGTGCACCGGGTTGGCCGCCACTTCATGCGGGTCGAAGTTGAACACCTTGGAGAGGATCTTGAAGGCGAAGCGGGTCGACAGGCCGTTCATGCCTTCGTCGACGCCCGCAGAGTCGCGGTACTCCTGAATCGACTTGGCTTTCGGGTCGGTGTCCTTGAGGTTTTCGCCGTCGTAAACCCGCATCTTCGAGTAGATGTTGGAGTTTTCCGGCTCTTTGAGGCGCGAGAGCACGGTGAACTGGGCGAGCATCTTGAGGGTGTCTGGCGCGCAGTGGGCTTTGGCCAGGGAGCTGTTGATCAGCAACTTGTCGTAGATCTTGATCTCGTCGCTGACGCGCAGGCAGTACGGCACCTTGACGATGTAGATCCGGTCGATGAACGCTTCGTTGTTCTTGTTGTTACGGAAGGTGTGCCACTCCGATTCGTTGGAGTGCGCCAGCAAAATCCCGGAGTAGGGGATCGCGCCGAGGCCTTCGGTACTGTTGTAGTTGCCTTCCTGGGTGGCGGTGAGCAGTGGGTGCAGGACCTTGATCGGCGCCTTGAACATCTCGACGAATTCCATCAGGCCCTGGTTGGCCCGGCATAACGCGCCCGAGTAGCTGTAGGCGTCGGCGTCGTTCTGCGGAAATTCCTCCAGCTTGCGGATATCCACTTTACCGACCAGCGCCGAGATGTCCTGGTTGTTCTCGTCACCCGGTTCGGTCTTGGCAATCGCGATCTGGTTGAGGATCGAGGGGTACAGCTTGACCACTTTGAACTTGCTGATGTCGCCGCCAAATTCCTGCAGGCGCTTGGTGGCCCATGGCGACATGATGGTGTTCAGGTATCGCCGCGAGATGCCGTACTCTTCTTCGAGAATGGCGCCATCTTCGGTGGCATTGAACAGGCCCAGCGGCGACTCGAACACCGGCGAGTCCTTGATCGCGTAGAAGGGTACCTTTTCCATCAGCTGCTTGAGTTTTTCGGCCAACGACGATTTGCCGCCGCCCACCGGACCCAGCAGATAGAGGATCTGTTTCTTCTCTTCCAGGCCCTGGGCGGCGTGGCGGAAGTACGACACGATCTGGTCGATGCACTCTTCCATGCCATGGAAGTCGGCAAAGGCCGGATACCGGCGGATCACCTTGTTGGAGAAGATACGCGACAGTCTGGAGTTGCTTGAGGTGTCGATCAGTTCTGGCTCACCGATGGCCAGCAACAGCCGTTCGGCCGCCGAGGCGTAGGCACTGCGATCCTCTTTGCACAGCTCGAGGTACTCCTGCAGCGAGAGTTCTTCCTGGCGCGTGGACTCGAAACGTTGTTGGAAGTGGCTAAAAATACTCATGACGTCACCTCGCTCGATACGTGGAGACGACGCCGGATCAGTCAGCTGATGCTGGCATGCAATCGGGTTCGCCGATTGCTGTATACCCCCCAGAACACCCTGTAACGCTACCGATGACCCGCACGCCGGTGTACCGGCTCTCCCCTTTTTTGGATGGCCTGCGCTTAAGAATAGTTGGTTATCCGCAAGGTCAAGGGCAAGCGGTGGAGAAGTTACCAACGACCGTTCGTCAGGTGAGGCGCAAGCCCGCGTGGGGCGCGGGCTGTAGTACAAATGAAAAAATTATTCGGCGCTGCCTTGGGCGGTCTCGGCGGGGTAGGTGGCACGCCATAGTTCGAAGCCGCCATCGACGCTGTACACGTCGGAGAAACCCTGGCCAACGAGGTAGGCGGCCGCGCTCTGGCTGGAGTTGCCGTGATAGCAAACCACCAGGGTCGGGGCATCGAGGTCGGCGTTGCGGATGAAGTCGGGCACCGATTGGTTATCCAGGTGCAGAGCACCGGTGATATGGCCAGCGGCATAGGCTTGCGGGTCGCGAATGTCGACGACGACCGCACCTTCCTGCTTGCGAAGCTCCAACGCCTGCTCAGGGGGGATGCGCTTGAATTCGCTCATGGGGATGGCTTTCCTTCAGGGGTGGTCATTGAGTTTAGTCGGTTGTGCCGGCGTGCGTAGGGTGCCGTCGTCGGCGCAGTCGCAGCGGTGGTACTCACCGCTGTCGACGTTGTACAGGGTCATGGCGCCGCCCCACACGCAGCCGGTATCCAGGGCGATGATGCCCGGTTCGTCGACGCGACCTTCCAGGGCGGCCCAATGGCCGAAGATGATCTTCACATGCCGTGAGCGGCGGCCCTTGTGCGCGAACCAGGGCTTGTAGCCTTTCGGTGCCGTGCCCAGGCCTTCTTTGCTCTTGAGGTCGAGCTTGCCTTCGGCGGTGCAGAAGCGCATGCGGGTCAGGTAGTTGGTGATGACCCGAAGGCGTTCGATGCCGCTGAGGTGCTTGCTCCACTTGTTCGGCTCGTTGCCGTACATGCCGTCGAGGTACAGCTTCAGGCGACCGTCGTCGCGCAACACTTCTTCGACTTCAGCGGCCAGTTCCAGCGCCGTGCCCAAGGTCCACTGCGGCGGGATACCGGCATGGACCATGGCGATGCCACGCGGCTCGTCGTAATGCAGCAGCTTCTGTCTGCGCAACCAGTCGAACAGCTGGTCGGCGTCGGGTGCTTCGATGATTTCGCGCAGGGTATCGCTTTTTTTCAGGCGCTCGACGTTGTGCCAGGCGGCCAGCAGGTGCAGGTCGTGGTTGCCCAGGACGCATACCAGCGAGTGCCGGATGCTGTAGAGGTAGCGCAGGGTTTCCAGCGAATCGGGGCCGCGGTTGACCAGGTCGCCGACCAGCCACAGGCGGTCCACGGCCGGGTTGAAGTTGACGCGGTCGAGCAGGCACTTGAGCGGTTGCAGGCAGCCTTGCAGGTCACCGACGGCGTAGGTGGCCATCAGTGCAGGGCCCCAGGTACCGCCAGGCGGAAGGGGGCGATGTTGGCGTCGAAGCGGTTACCGTCCTCGGCGAACATCTGGTAGCTGCCTTGCATGGTGCCCACGCGGGTGCTGATGACGGCGCCGCTGCTGTAGGTATGGCTCTGGCCAGGTTCGATGGTCGGTTGCTGGCCGATCACCCCGGCGCCGCGCACTTCTTCGACCTCGCCGTCACCGTTGGTGATCAGCCAGTGGCGAGACATCAGCTTGGCGGTGACCGAGCCGTTGTTCTGCACGGTGATGGTGTAGGCGAAGGCGAAGCGATCGCTTTCGGGGTCGGATTGATCTTTCAGGTAACGGGTCACGACGCTGACGTCGATCTGATAGCGGGAGTCGGACATGCAAAGGCCTTGGGCGAACTGACGCAATAATGCAGTCTAGGCCATTGGCAGGGGGGAGAGCCAGCGGTGTGGGGGCTTGGAAAGTGTGTGTGAGCGTACCGGCCTCTTCGCGGGCAGGCCCGCTCCCACAGAGGCCGGTACGGTCGAAATCAGGCTTGCTGATCGGCGAGCTGGTCGGCCAGGCGCACGAAGGCTGCCAGGTCTAGCTGCTCAGGGCGCAGGCTGCCGTCGACGCCTGCGGCTTCGATGGCTGCGCTGTCGAGCAGGCCCTTGAGGGTGTTGCGCAGCGTCTTGCGTCGCTGATTGAAGGCTTCGCGGACCACGTGCTCCAGCAGCCGGTGATCCTTGGCAGGGAAGGGCAGTACTTCATGCGGCACCAGGCGCACGATGGCCGAATCCACTTTCGGCGGCGGGTTGAATGCGCCAGGGCCGACATTGAACAGGTGCTCGACCCGGCAATGGTACTGCACCATGATCGACAGCCGGCCCCAATCGCCACCCCCTGGGCCTGCGGCCATGCGCTGCACGACTTCCTTCTGCAGCATGAAGTGCATGTCGCGGATCAGCCCGGCATGGCTGAGCAAGTGGAAAATCAGCGGGGTGGAGATGTTGTAGGGCAGGTTGCCGACAACTTTCAAGCTGCGCTCAGGCACGCCCAGCTGGTTGAAATCGAACTTCAGGGCGTCGCCCTGGTGCAGGCGGAAGTTGTCGCGGCCGGCAAACTTGTGCTGCAGGATCGGCACCAGGTCCTTGTCCAGTTCGACCACATCCAACTGTGCGCCGCTGCCCAGCAGACCCTCGGTAAGGGCGCCCTGGCCCGGTCCGATTTCCAGCAGGTGCTCGCCGGCCTTGGCGTTGATGGCGCGCAGGATGCGGTCGATGATGCCGGCGTCGTGCAGGAAGTTCTGGCCGAAGCGCTTGCGCGCCCGGTGTTGGTATTGCTCGTTCATGGTCGGTTCTCGGCCATCTGGTAGGCGGTTTCCAGTGCGACGCGCAGGCTGCCGGTGTCGACCTTGCCAGTCCCGGCAAGGTCCAGGGCGGTGCCGTGATCGACCGACGTGCGGATGATCGGCAGGCCGAGGGTAACGTTCACAGCTGCGCCGAAGCCTTTGTACTTGAGTACGGGCAGGCCTTGGTCGTGGTACATCGCCAGCACCGCGTCACAGTGCTCCAGATATTTTGGGGTAAACAAGGTATCGGCCGGCAGCGGGCCGCGCAGGTCCATGCCTTCGGTGCGCAGGCGGGCCAGTGCCGGTTCGATGATGTCGATTTCTTCGCGGCCCAGGTGGCCGCCTTCGCCGGCATGCGGGTTGAGCCCGCACACCAGGATGCGTGGGTTGGCAATGCCGAACTTGTCGCGCATGTCAGCATGCAGAATGCGCGTGACACGCTCCAGACGGTCGGGGGTGATGGCGTCGGCGATGTCCCGCAGTGGCAGGTGCGTGGTTACCAGGGCCACGCGCAGGCCGTGGGTTGCCAGCATCATCACGACTTGAGCGGTGTGGGTCAGCTCTGCCAGGAATTCGGTATGGCCTGAGAAGGCGATGCCGCTTTCGTTGATCACGCCCTTGTGCACAGGGGCGGTGATCATCCCGGCAAAATCGCCGTTCAGGCAGCCTTGGCCGGCCCGGGTCAGGGTTTGCAGGACGAATGCCGCATTGGCCTTGTCCAGCTGGCCTGGCTCAACGGGGGCGGCCAGGGGCGTATCCCAAACGTATAGGCTGCCAGCTGGCGCAGGTTGGTCAGGCCACTGGCCCGGTGCTACCGGCAGCAGGCTGACAGCCAGCCCCAGCCGCGAGGCCCGCTCGGCGAGCAGGTCACGGCTGGTGATGGCGATCAGGGGGTGGGGCTGGGCGTCGCTGGCGAGCAGCAGGCACAGGTCGGGGCCTATGCCGGCTGGTTCGCCGGGGGTGACGGCGAAGCGTTGGGGCTTCACTGTGCGGCCTGGTCAGCGCCAGGCAGCTTGATTTCAACGTAGGCTTCGTCGCGGATCTGGCGCAGCCAGGTCTGCAGCTCTTCGTCGTACTTGCGGTTGCGCAGCACGCTCAAAGCCTGTTGCTCGCGGGCCTGTTCGGTGCTGTCGGTGGCACGGCGGCCCAGCACTTCCAGGACATGCCAGCCGTACTGGGTCTTGAACGGTTTGGTCACCACGCCTTGCTGGGCGTCGGCCATCTGCTCGCGGAACTCAGGCACCAGGCTGTTCGGGTCGACCCAGTTGAGGTCGCCGCCGTTGAGCGCCGAACCCGGATCTTCCGAGAAGCTCTTGGCCAGGGTGGCGAAGTCTTCACCGTTATTGATCCGCTCGTAGAGCTTTTCGGCGAGCTGCTCGGTGGCCGCTTCACTGCGCACTTCACTTGGCTTGATCAGGATGTGGCGCACGTGAACTTCGTCACGCAGCACGTTCTCGCTGCCGCCGCGTTTCTCTTCGAGCTTGATGATGATGAAGCCGCTTGGGATGCGCAGTGGCTGGGTGATGTCGCCGACGCTCATGCTGCCAAGCAGTTTGGCGAACTCAGGTGGCAACTGAGCGGCTTTACGCCAGCCCATCTCGCCGCCTTCCAGGGCGTTTTCACTCTTGGAGTTGGCAATTGCCATCTGGCCGAAGTCGGCGCCGTTACGCAGTTGCTGGTAGACACCACCGACCTTGTCGGCAGCCTTTCTGATGTCATCCGAATTGGCCGCTTCCGGGGTCGGAATGAGGATGTTGGCGAGGCGGTACTCTTCCGACATCTGCATCTTGCCCATGTCCGAAGCGAGGAAGTTCTTCACTTCCTGCTCGGACACCTGGATGCGCTCGGCCACGCGGCGCTGGCGCACGCGGCTGATGACCATCTCGCGCTTGACCTGGTCACGTGCGTCGTCGAACGACAGGCCATCGCGGGCCAGGGCTGCGCGGAACTGATCCAGCGACATGCCATTGCGCTGGGCAATGGTGCCGATGGCCTGGTTCAGCTCCTCATCGGTGATGCGGATGCCCGAACGTTCGCCAATCTGCAGCTGCAGGTTTTCGACGATCAGGCGTTCCAGTACCTGCTGGTCCAAAGCGCCTGGGGGTGGCGAGCCACCACCGCGCTTGGCGATGGTCTGCTCGACTTCCCGAACGCGTTGGTCCAGTTGGCTCTTCATGATCACGTCGTTATCGACGATGGCCACGACGCTGTCCAGAGGTTGCACCGCGGCATGCACCGCGCCACTCAGCAATACAGCGCCCAGCAACACTGGGCGCAGACGATCAATAAGCTTGGTCTTCACGTGTACGGTAACCTTGAATGCCTTCGTCGAGGAACGATTCGACCTTGTTGCCTACCACGCCACCGAGGCCTTTCAGCACGATCTGCAGGAAGATGCCATGGTCGCCTTTCTCGTTTTGCGGTGTGGCTTGGCTGAAGTCGTCGTAGTCGATCCAGTAACGGTTGATCAGGCGCAGCTTCCAGCAGCAGTTGTCGTACTCGAAACCACCCATGGCTTCCAGGGTACGGTTGCGGTTGTAGTCATGCTGCCAGCGCGCGATCACGCTCCATTGCGGCACGATCGGCCAGATGACCGAGAAGTCGTGCTGCTGGATCTTGTAGTAATCCTTGATGTAGTTCGGATCACCCGGGGTGCCATAGTCGCCGCCGCCCACTTTCCAGGTACCGGTGGTGGAGTCGTAGGCGATGGTGTCATTGCGGTAGCGATAACCGAGGTTGACCACCTTGTTCGGATTGTCTTCAGGCTGGTAGTGGAACATCGCGCTGCCCGAGCGGGTGCTGCGGCTGTCCGGGTCCCAGTTGAAGTCCGAATTGAAGCGCCAGTCGCGGTTGAAGTAGTAGTTGTACACCAGCGCGTACGGCGATACGTCGGACTGCGCATCCTTGCGGGTGCGGTAGTCGATGCCAGGCAGCTGGACCTTACGGTCCTTGAAGTAGTAAGCCTGGCCGAGGCTGATGTTCTGGCGCTCGAAGCCACTTTCTTCGATCCAGCGGCTGGTTACACCGAGGGACAGCTTGTTCTCGTCGCCGATACGGTCGGTACCGCTGAAGCGGTTGTCGCGGAACAGCGAGTCAAAGTTGAACAATGTTTCGCCGGTGTCGAACAGCGGGATGTCCACTTGGTCCTTGTATGGGACATTCAGGTAGTACAGGCGCGGCTCGAGGGTCTGGCGGTAGTTGTTGCCGAACAGCGAGGTGTTGCGGTCGAAATACAGGCCGCTGTCGACGCTGAAGACCGGAATGTCGCGGTTCTGGTTGCTGTTGAACTCGCCGTTCAACGGTACCGAGCCAGGGTTGTTGGCAATGTCGCTCTTGCCCTTGCCATCCAGGTCCAGATCGTAGTGGGTGTACACGTACTTCAGCTTTGGCGTGATATAGCCGTAGCTGGCAGTCATCGGCAGGCTGATAGCCGGCGCGACGTTCAAGCGGGTACCGTTGGCGCGCGCCACACCGAAGACGTTCTGATCGAGCCGGCGGCCATCGAGGCCTGCGGTGGTATCGAGATTGCCGTCTTTGTCGAACACCGTGCCGTCTTTCAGGTCACGATCGAAGCGCACGGCCTCGGTCTGATAGCTGAAGTCGAAACCGCTCGGGTGGTACGGCAGCATGCCGTCGATGGTGATCTGCGGCAGCTTGTTATACGGGGTGATCTGCGACAGGGTCGCCATCTCGTACGCTTGAGCGTTCAGGCGAGCGGTGTAGGTGTCGCCACGCCAGGTCAGGGCACCCTGCTGATTGACCACATCATGGCTCTCGACGCCGATCTGGTCGGTTTCGAGGTCCTGGAAGTAGAACGGATCGCTGATGTCGGTGTAATCGACTTCAGTCATCAGGCGCTCGTCCAGGCCACCCTTGTGCTGCCAGTTGATCATCCAGCGCTGTTCTTTGTAGTCAGTCTGGTCTTTGCGATCGTCGTTCTTGTCGTTCAGGTACGCGCCGCCGAACTGACCCTCGCTGGACTTGGTCAGGTAGCGGAATTCGCCTTCCATCAACAAGCCACGCTTGGTCATGTAGCGCGGGTACAACGTGGCGTCATAGTTCGGCGCCAGGTTGAAGTAGTACGGCGTGACCAGCATGAAGCCGGTGTCGCTGGTGCTGCTGAATGAGGGCGGCAGGAAGCCGGACTGGCGACGGTCATCGATCGGGAAGTAGATGTACGGTGTGTAGAACACCGGGAAATCCTTGACCCGCAGGGTGACGTTGGTCGCGGTACCGAAGCCGGTGGCCGGGTTCAGGGTAATGTTGTTGCCCTTCAGCTGCCAGGCGTTGCTGCCCGGTTCGCAAGTGGTGTACGTACCGTCCTTGAGGCGGATGATGGCGTTCTCGCCACGCTTGGCGTACAGGGCGTTGCCGCGGATGTGCGACTTGTGCATCACGTATTCGGCGTTGTCGACTTGCGCTTCGCCGGTGTCGAGCTGAATTTGCGCCTCGTCGCCAACCACCAGCGAGCCGTTGTCGCGAATCTTGACGTTGCCCTTGAGCTCGCCACGGTTCTCGGCCTGGTACAGGTTGGCCTCGTCGGCTTCGACCTGCATGCTGCCCTGGCGCATGACCACGTCACCGGCGAGGGTAGCGATCTGCTGCTCCTGCTGGTACTTGGAAACCTTGGCGTTGATGTAGGTCGGCGACTCGTCCTTCGGCGTGGTGTCGGCCATGCCCGGGCGGGTCGGCTCGACATACGCGCCACCGCAGTACGGGCCGGTTTCGGCCAGCTGCGCGGCGGTGAGCTTGTCGCGGGGTACCCAGTCGAGATGGCTGTAATCTTCGCTGCGCGACTTCAGGCCACGACCCTTGCTCTCGGTGACCAGCACGGGTTTTTCGGCGCTTTCGGCCGCGGTCGACGAAGCCTCGGTGCCGGAAGTGGCTGCGGCACCTTCGTGCACGGGGCGCGGTGGCAAGTTGTTGACTGGGCTCTTGGGCTTGCAGTCCCAACCACCGGAGGCGGACACTTGGCAGTCGAACTGCTCGGCTGCGACCACGTACGAGGTGGCAAAAGGTTGCAGGGCCAGCAGACTGCCGGTAACCAGCAACGGAAACTTTCTACGAAACGCGGGGGATTTCAATGCCATCTTATTAGTCCGGGCTTCCTGCGTGCCATCTGCCCGCGTGTGGGGCCGCACGCCTCTCGATGGTCTGAAAAAGATGCTGGATAATAAAGCATGACCCGCTTGACGGCTAGGGCCGTCGGAGACCCTTGTAATGCCTGAACACGATGTACGCCTGCAACAACTGACTGTCTGGCTCGCCGAGCAGCTCGAAGTCCTCTTTCGCGACAACGCCTGGGGCGAGGTGCCCGAAGGCAGCCTGACCGCCGCCAGCAGCGATGCCAGCTTCCGCCGCTACTTCCGCTGGCAGGGCGCAGGGCGCAGTTTCGTGGTCATGGATGCACCGCCACCGCAGGAAAACTGCCGACCATTCGTCGCCATCGACCACCTGCTGGCCAGCGCCGGCGTGCATGTGCCGCTGATTCATGGCGAAGATCTGGAGCGTGGATTCCTGCTGCTGGGTGACCTGGGGCACCAGACATACCTCGACATCATTGGCCCCGATAACGCCGATGCACTGTTTGCCGATGCCATCCAGGCACTGCTGGCGTTCCAGTGCCTGCCGATGGATGAGCCGCTGCCGAGCTATGACGACGCCCTGCTACGCCGTGAAGTCGAACTGTTCCCTGAATGGTACGTGGGGCGCGAGCTCGGGCTGAGCTTCAACGAAACGCAAAAGGCAACCTGGCAGCGCATCAGCCAACTGCTGATCGACAGCGCCCTGGCGCAGCCCAAGGTGCTGGTGCACCGCGACTACATGCCGCGCAATTTGATGCAGAGCGCACCCAACCCTGGCGTGCTGGACTTCCAGGATGCGGTCTACGGCCCGGTCACCTACGACATTACCTGCCTGTTCAAGGACGCCTTCCTCAGCTGGCCGCAGTCCCGTGTCGAAGTCTGGTTGCGTGATTACTGGGGCAAGGCACAAGCCGCCGGCATCCCCGTGCAGTCGTCGTTCGAAGACTTCCAGCGCGCCAGCGATCTGATGGGCGTGCAACGCCATCTCAAGGTCATCGGCATCTTCGCCCGGATCTGCCACCGTGATGGCAAACCCCGCTACCTGGCCGACGTGCCGCGTTTCTTCGCCTATATAGATGAAGTGATCGGCCGCCGCCCGGAGCTTGCCGAGTTGGGCCAGCTGATTGCTGAACTGAAAGCCGGAGCGCGTGCATGAAAGCGATGATTCTCGCGGCGGGCAAGGGCGAGCGCATGCGCCCGCTGACCCTGCACACCCCCAAGCCATTGCTGCCAGTCGCCGGTCAGCCATTGATCGAGTACCACCTGAACGCCCTGGCCGCCGCAGGCTTCAGCGAGGTGGTGATCAACCACGCCTGGCTGGGCCAGCAGATAGAGGACCATCTGGGTGACGGCAGCCGTTTCGGCCTGCGCATCCGCTATTCGCCCGAGGGCGAGCCGCTGGAAACCGGCGGCGGGATCTTCAAGGCCCTGCCGTTGCTGGGCAATGAGCCATTCGTGCTGGTCAATGGCGACATCTGGACCGACTTCGACTTCACCCGTCTGCGCCTACCAATGCAGGGCCTGGCTCACCTGGTGCTGGTCGATAACCCCGGGCATCACGGGCGTGGCGACTTTCGCCTGCAAGGCGATCAAGTCGTGGATGGAGACGATGCATCCGGCACCCTGACTTTCAGCGGTCTTTCGGTGTTGCACCCAGCGTTGTTCGAGGGCTGCCAGGCGGGTGCCTTCAAGCTCGCGCCGTTGCTGCGTCAGGCCATGGCGGCAGGGCAGGTCAGTGGCGAGCATTACTGCGGCCACTGGGTCGATGTCGGCACCCAAGAGCGCCTGGCCGAGGCTGAGCGCCTGATTGGCGAGCGCGCCTGACATGTGGTGGCCGAGCACGGTGATCGGGTTGGGTGCAGGGTTCGCTGTCGCCAGCATTCCTGGCGCCCTGCTGGGTGGGTTGCTGGGCCAGGCGATGGACCGGCGTTTGCGTGTGCAGGGCTGGGATGACATGCGCGAGCGGCTGGGTGGCCGTGCCCCACTGCGTGACGAAGAGTTGTTGTTCGTCCTGCTGGGCCGGCTGGCCAAAAGCGACGGGCGAGTGGCCGAGCAGCATATCCAGCAGGCCCGTCAGGAAATGGTTCGCCTGGACCTGGCCGAGGCTGCGCGGCTGCGTGCGATCGCTGCGTTCAACCGTGGCAAGGCGGGTAAAGACCGCCTGGCCCACCACCTGCGCCGCATCCGCCTGCAGCCCCATGCGGCCGAAGGCACCTTGCGCGCCTGCTGGCGCATGGCCTGGGCCGATGGTAAGGCTGGGCAGCATGAGCGTGAACTGCTGTTGGACTGGGGGCAGAAACTGGGCCTGAGTCAGCGCCAGGTACAGGCCATCTCACTGGAGTACGAGCCGCGTAAAATGAACGCGGCGAGCAGCGTGATGACCTATGCGGCTGCGCTGCGTTTGCTGGGGGTGGATGCGGATACTGAGGGTGACCAGGTCAAGCAATCCTATCGCCGCCTGGTCAGCCGGCATCATCCGGACAAGCTGGCCGGGAGTGGGGCCAGTGAATCTCAGGTGCGTGAAGCGACCGAGCGGACTCGGGACTTGCACCAGGCTTATGCGCTGATCCGTAAGCGGCGGGGGCTGTAAGGCCCTCTTCGCGGGCAAGCCCGCTCCCACAGGCACAACACCGTTCTCAAGTGCGGTGCCATACCTGTGGGAGCGGGCTTGCCCGCGAAGAGGGCGGTACAGGATGATTACTTATTCCTGCGGCGACATCCACCCGCGTACCCGGCGGAACAGCTGCTCCTGCTCAGCCCCTTTGTTCCCCGGCATGGCAATCAGTGACAGCTGCTTGTACTGGCTGTCCTTCTGCCGCTTGCTGGCCTGCAGGCGTTGCTCGGCGGCTTTGAGGTCGCCAGTGCGGGTAGCGTAGTAGAGGTCGGCGGTCGGCACCTTGAGGGTTGGCGCCAGGCTTTCCAGGCCGTGCTCGACCCGTGCCGGCGTCTGCGCGGCGATCATCACCAGCTTTTGCACCTGCGGCGGCTGCTTCTCGCTCAGGTAGCGGGCCGCCCAGTAAGCACCACTGCCATGACCGATCAGCACGATGCTGCGCGAGTTGTGCTGTTGGGCGTAGGCCACGGCAGCGTCCAGGCGGGCGAAGATGCGTTCGGCATCGGCCGCGTCGTTCTGCTCGCCGGCTTGTTCGGCATCGGTACTTTCCGCCGTATCCGCATCGGCCGCCGTGGCCTGGGCGACGTTGGCATTGGCATCGGCGGGGGTGTCCTTGGCCGGCGCGCTTTCGCCTTTGTCGTTCGCAGTCTCCGCCGCGGGCTTGGCCTCGACCCGCGCTTGCGGGCTGTCGGCGAGCAGGTCGGGCAGGCTGACGCTCAGGCTGTGCCAGGCGACATCAGGGAATTTGCGCCGTAGCGGGCCGACCGCATTGGGCCAGTCGGCCGTTTCTCCAGCGCCGGGAACGATGATCACAGCGCCTTGCGGGTCGCTGTCATTGGCCGGTTTCCACAGGGCCAGAAAGCTGTCGGCACCCGCTTGCAGCGTTTGCTGCTCGGCCTTGGGCACCAGACGCTCAAGGGCCTGGGCGTCTTCCTCGCTGCGTTCCAGCAGCGGTGGGCGCGGTACCGGAGTAGCGGCCGCCTCTGTGGCGGCCGCTGGTTGTTCGGCATCGGCGGCCAAGGCGCCGAGGGGGAGGAGCGAGGCCAGGCAGCACATTGCCAGCGTCGTGCGATAAAGTGTGGACATGAATCAACCCAAGGCCAGAATGATACCGGCAGCCTAATAGTATTTGCCCGTGACGGCCATGCTGCATGGCCGCCCTTGCCAAGACGAGCGTGTAGATGAAGCGATTGCGTCGCCTGTTGGTTATCGGCTGCTTGTGGCTACCCTTGATCGCCTTGGCAAGGCCTGAGGGCGCGCCTGGTGTTGCGCTCGAGCCTGCCCAGCAGCAATGGCTGGACAGCCACCGCAGCTTGCGGGTCGGCCTGGTTTTGCAGGCACCTTACGCGCAGTTCGACCGTCGCCTGCAACAGCTCTACGGGGCCAATGTCGAGTTGGTGAACTGGCTGGCGCAGGCGCTGAAGCTGGACCTGACCTGGCGCAACTTCGCTGATCAGGCCAGCCTCGAACATGCCCTGCAGGCGGGCGAAATCGACTTCGCCCCGGGCCTGACGCAAACACCGGCCAGCCTGCGTCTGTGGCTGTTCAGCGACCCTTACATGCGCGTGCCGCAACTGGTGGTCGGGCCACGTACCGGGGCGCTGGCCGTCGAACTGGAAAAGCTCGAGCCCGACGAGCGCGTGGCGGTGCGCATGCCCAGCGTGCTGGCCGACTACCTGCGCGGCAACTACAGCAACCTCAATCTGCAGGGCGTACCTAACGAACGCGAGGCTTTGCAACTGGTCGCGGGTGGCCAGGCCAGCTATGCGGTCATGGACGAAGCCCAGCTCAGTCGGTTGTCGCGTGAGAGCGAGTTCGGTGAGCTGGCCGTGGTCGGCGACATCGGTCTGCCGCAGTTGCTGCGGGTGGGGTCGCGGCGTGACTGGCCGTTGCTTGCCGATATCCTCGAACGTGGGTTGCAAGCCATGCCCGCCAGGGAGCTGGAGCAGCTTCACCAGCGATGGTTGCAGCCCAAATATCCGCGCCTGAGCGACTCGACCGGGTTCTGGCAGAACCTTGCCTTGTTGTTCGGCATGTTGCTGTTGTGCGCCTTGGCCACGCTGGCCTGGCAGCGCCGTGAGCAGCGTCGGGTCGAGCGAAGCCTGCTGGCAGCGCGCGAGAGCCTGGCCGAGCGGCAAGTGCGTGAAGAGGCGCTGCGCCTGAGCCAGTTCGCCATCGACCAGAGCACGGTGGGCATCCTCTGGGTCAACTGGGACAGCCATGTGCGTTACGCCAACCACGCGGCGGAGCGCATGCTTGGGTACGCCGAGGCCGCGTTGCTGGAGCGCCCGCTGATCGACTTCGAACCGAACCTGACCATGGATCGCTGGCTGCAGTTGTGGAAGGGCGCGCGTGCCGGGGAGGCCGGGGCGGCGCAGTTCGAGGCGCAATGCTTGTGCGCCGACGGCAGCCTGCTGCCGGTGGAGTTGTCGTTGAGCTTCCTGCGCTTTCGCGATGCCGAATACCTGGTGGTGTACATCGCCGATGTCACCGAGCGCCATCGCGCCCTGGCGGCGCTGCGCGAAAGCGAGGCGCGGCTCAAGGGCATCGCCGGCAATGTGCCGGGGCTGGTGTTTCGCCTGGAACCTGCCCCTGCCGAAGGCGAGCCGGAGTTTCCCTACATCAGCGAGGGCAGCGAGGCACTGGTCGGTTACACGCCGGCACAAATCCAGCACCCGCAGATGGGTTTGCGCAACCTGGTGCATCCGGAGGATCGGGCCGATTATCACCAAGTGCAGGACCTGGCCATCGCCGGTGACCGGGACTGGTCCTGGCAGGGGCGTATCCTGACCCGCGAGGGCGAGCAGCGGTGGGCTGATATCAAGGCCAGTACCCGGCGCCTGGCGGATGGCCGGGTGGTCTGGGATGGTATCGTCTGGGACATTACCCAGAGCAAGCGAGCCGAGTTGGCGCTGGAGAAGTCCCAGGAGCAATTGCGCGAGCTGTCGGCGCACCTGGAGAGCGTGCGCGAAGAGGAAAAAGCCCGCATCGCCCGCGAAGTGCATGATGAGCTGGGGCAGATGCTGACCGTACTCAAGCTGGAAGTGTCGATGTGCGAATTGGCCTTTGCTGAGCTGGATCCAGGTCTGCATGAGCGCCTGGCCAGCATGAAACGCCTGATCGCCCAGCTGTTCCAGCTGGTGCGCGACGTGGCCACGGCGCTGCGCCCGCCGATCCTCGATGCCGGCATCGCTTCGGCCATCGAATGGCAGGCCCGGCGCTTCGAAGCACGCACGCAGATTCCCTGCCTGGTGCAGGTGCCGGATAATCTGCCAGCATTGACCGATGCCAAGGCTACCGGCCTGTTCCGCATCCTCCAGGAGGCGCTGACCAACGTCATGCGCCACGCCCAGGCGCACAGCGTGGAGATTGAGCTGGTGCGGGAAGGGGAAAAACTGCGCATGACCGTCAGTGATGATGGCAGCGGGTTTTGCCTCGATCAGCCCCGGCCGAGCTCATTCGGCCTGGTCGGCGTGCGTGAGCGGGTGCTGATGCTGGGTGGCAGCATGGCGTTGCACAGCGAGCCGGGCGAGGGCACCAGCCTGAGCGTGACCATTGCATTGGAATAGGAGCGCGATCGTGATTCGAGTGTTGGTAGCCGAAGACCACACCATTGTCCGCGAAGGCATCAAGCAGTTGATTGGCCTGGCCAAGGACATGCAGGTAGCCGGGGAGGCCGGTAATGGCGAGCAGCTGCTTGAAGCACTGCGCCATACGCCGTGCGAAGTGGTGTTGCTGGATATCTCGATGCCTGGGGTGAATGGCCTGGAGGCGATCCCGAGGATTCGCGCGTTGCACAACCCGCCGGCGATCCTGATGCTGTCGATGCACGACGAAGCGCAGATGGCCGCACGTGCGCTGAAGGCGGGTGCGGCCGGCTATGCCACCAAAGACAGCGATCCCGCCCTGCTGCTGACGGCGATCCGCCGGGTGGCCGGCGGTGGGCGCTACATCGACCCGGCCTTGGCCGACCGCATGGTCTTCGAAGTGGGCCTGACTGAAACGCGGCCGCTGCATACCTTGCTGTCGGAGCGGGAATTCTCGGTGTTCGAGCGTCTGGCCCAGGGCGCCAACGTCAACGACATCGCCCAGCAGTTGGCGCTGTCGAGCAAGACCATCAGCACCCACAAGGCGCGGCTGATGCAGAAACTCAAGGTGAACTCGCTGGCGGAGCTGGTGAAGTACGCCATGGAGCACAAGCTGGTCTGATTGCGACATCCTTGTAGGGATTGCCCTACACCCAATCTTCCACCCGGATGATGGCATTCTCTCAGCGCCCCCGATTTCCAGGCGCTGGTGCCTTCTCTAGTCTTTGCCTACGCAGTCATTCCAACAAGAAGGTGCAGGCATGAGCGAGGCGAATTCGAACGCTGCCATCGGCGAGACGCTGGTCAGTTTCCGTGGTGTGCAGAAGAGCTACGACGGCGAATCGCTGATCGTCAAAGACCTCAACCTGGACATTCGCAAGGGTGAATTTCTCACCCTGCTCGGCCCCTCCGGCTCGGGCAAGACCACCAGCCTGATGATGCTGGCCGGTTTCGAAACCCCCACCGCCGGCGAGATCCAGCTGGCCGGCCGCTCGATCAACAACGTGCCGCCGCACAAGCGCGACATCGGCATGGTGTTCCAGAACTACGCGCTGTTCCCGCACATGACCGTGGCCGAAAACCTGGCCTTCCCGCTGAGCGTACGCAACCTGAGCAAGACCGACATTAGCGAGCGGGTCAAGCGCGTGTTGAACATGGTCCAGCTCGATGCCTTCGCCAAGCGCTACCCCGGCCAGCTGTCCGGTGGCCAGCAACAGCGTGTGGCGCTGGCCCGGGCACTGGTGTTCGAGCCGCAACTGGTGCTGATGGACGAACCCCTCGGTGCCCTCGACAAACAGCTGCGTGAACACATGCAGATGGAGATCAAGCATATCCACCAGCGCCTGGGCGTGACCGTGGTCTACGTGACCCACGACCAGGGCGAGGCGCTGACCATGTCCGACCGTGTGGCGGTGTTCCACCAGGGCGAGATCCAGCAGATCGCCGACCCGCGCACCCTCTATGAAGAGCCAAGCAACACCTTCGTCGCCAACTTCATCGGCGAGAACAACCGCATCAACGGCATTCTGCTGGCCAGCGACGGCAACCGTTGCCAGGTACAGCTGGCGCGTGGCGAGCGGGTCGAGGCGCTGGCGGTGAACGTCGGCCAGGCCGGTGAGCCGGTGACCCTGTCGGTGCGCCCCGAGCGCGTGCGCCTCAATGGCCACAGCGAACATTGCGTCAACCGCTTCTCCGGCCGCGTGGCCGAGTTCATCTACCTGGGTGACCACGTGCGGGTGCGCCTGGAAGTCTGCGGCAAGGCCGACTTCTTCGTGAAGCAGCCGATCGCCGAACTCGACCCGGCCCTGGCCGTGGGCGATGTGGTACCGCTGGGCTGGGAGGTGGAGCACGCGCGCGCGCTCGATCCGATTGCCGAAGCCCACTGATGGATTGCTTCACCAACCCTGTACTGTGGAGAGAATAATAATGCGCAAGCAGTTGAAACTGACCGCCCTGGCCCTTGGCCTGTTCGCCGCCGGCCAGGCCATGGCGGCAGACCTGACCGTGGTTTCCTTCGGTGGCGCCAACAAGGCGGCCCAGGTCAAGGCGTTCTACGAGCCGTGGGAGAAGGCCGGCAACGGTAAGATCGTCGCTGGTGAGTACAACGGTGAAATGGCCAAGGTCAAAGCCATGGTCGACACCAAGAGCGTGAGCTGGAACCTGGTGGAGGTGGAATCACCGGAACTGGCCCGCGGTTGCGACGAGGGGATGTTCGAGGAGCTCGATCCCGCGCTGTTCGGTGATGAGGCTGACTACGTGCCAGGCGCCATCCAGCCTTGCGGGGTAGGTTTCTTCGTCTGGTCCACGGTACTGGCCTACAACGCCGACAAGCTCAAAAGCGCACCGACCAGTTGGGCTGATTTCTGGGATACCAAGCAGTTCCCAGGCAAGCGCGGCCTGCGCAAAGGCGCCAAGTACACCCTCGAATTCGCCCTGATGGCCGACGGTGTGGCGCCGAAGGAGGTCTACAAGGTGCTGGCCACCAAGGAAGGCCAGGACCGCGCCTTCAAGAAACTCGACGAACTCAAGCCCAGCATCCAGTGGTGGGAGGCGGGCGCCCAGCCGCCACAATATCTTGCCTCAGGTGACGTGGTCATGAGCTCGGCCTACAACGGCCGCATCGCCGCCGTGCAGAAAGAGAGCAACCTGAAGGTGGTTTGGAACGGCGGTATCTACGACTTCGACGCCTGGGCCATCCCTAAGGGTGCCAAAAATGCGGAAGAAGCGAAGAAATTCATCGCCTACACCGTCCAGCCTGAGCAGCAGAAGACCTACTCCGAAAACATCGCCTACGGCCCGGCCAACTCCAAGGCCGTCCCGTTGCTGGCGGATGCGGTGAAGAAGGACATGCCGACCACGCCTGAGAACATCGCCAACCAGGTGCAGATCGACGTGGCCTTCTGGGCCGACAACAGCGAGCAGCTGGAGCAACGCTTCAACGCCTGGGCGGCGAAGAAGTAAGGCGCCTCAAAGGAGCGTCGGCCACGTGGCTGACGCTCCCCGTTCCCCTGTTTTGCGGAGTTCGCCATGGCCATTGCAGTGCCCCTCAATGAAGGCGCAGGTCCTAATCTGAAGCAGCGCCTCAAGCACGCCGAGCGGGTCAACCGCTGGAAGGCGCAGGCGTTGATCGCGCCCTTGGCGCTGTTTCTCCTGCTGGTGTTCCTGGTGCCGATTGCGGCGCTGCTGTACAAGAGCGTCAGCAACCCCGAGGTAGTAGCCGGGCTGCCACGCACCGTTGAAGCGGTGCAGCAGTGGGATGGCAAAGGCCTGCCGGGCGAGGACGTGTACAAGGCGCTGAGCCTGGACCTGCCCGAGGCGCGCAAAAATCAGTCGCTGGGTGACCTGTCCAAGCGCTTGAACATGGAACTGGCCGGTTATCGCAGCCTGTTGTCGAAGACTGCGCGGGCACTCCCGTTCAAGATCGAGCCTACTTCTTATAAGGAAGCACTGCAGGCCCTCGATGAGCGCTGGGGCGATCCGGCCTACTGGCAAGCGGTGCGCCGCAACACCAGCAGCGTCACGTCTTATTACCTACTGGCGTCGGTCGACCACCGCATCGATGACCTCGGCGAGCTGGCCAAGGCCACCCCCGACCAGGCCATCTACTTGGATATCTTTGCCCGCACCCTGTGGATGGGTGTGGTGATCACGGTCATCTGCCTGCTGCTGGCCTACCCGCTGGCCTACCTGCTGGCCAACCTGCCGACTCGCCAGAGCAACCTGCTGATGATTCTGGTGCTGCTGCCGTTCTGGACGTCGATCCTGGTACGGGTGGCGGCGTGGATCGTGCTGCTGCAGTCGGGCGGGCTGATCAACAGTGCGCTGATGGCGATGGGCATCATCGACCAGCCACTGGAACTGGTATTCAACCGCACCGGCGTGTACATCTCGATGGTGCACATCCTCCTGCCATTCATGATTTTGCCGCTGTACAGCGTGATGAAGGGCATTTCGCCGAGCTACATGCGCGCCGCGATCTCGCTGGGCTGCCACCCGTTCGCCAGCTTCTGGCGGGTGTACTTCCCGCAGACCTACGCAGGCGTGGGCGCCGGTTGCCTGCTGGTGTTCATCCTGGCCATCGGCTACTACATCACCCCGGCGCTGCTCGGCAGCCCCAACGACCAGATGGTCAGCTACTTCGTGGCCTTCTATACCAACACCAGCATCAACTGGGGCATGGCCACCGCGCTGGGCGGGCTGTTGCTGCTGGCGACCGTGCTGCTGTACCTGATTTATAGCTGGCTGGTCGGCGCCAGCCGCCTGCGCCTGAGCTGAGGAGCCTTGTGATGCTGAGCCCCTACATGTCGCCCGTGGAACGGGTGTGGTTCTACAGCCTGCGGATCCTCTGCGGCCTGATTTTGTTGTTCCTGGTGTTGCCGGTGCTGGTGATCGTGCCGCTGTCGTTCAACAGCGGCAGCTTTCTGGTGTACCCGCTGCAGGGCTTTTCGCTGCAGTGGTACCAGGACTTCTTCGCCTCGGCCGAGTGGATGCGTGCGTTGAGGAACAGCATCATCGTCGCCCCGGCGGCGACGGTGCTGGCCATGGTCTTCGGCACCCTGGCGTCGATCGGCCTGACCCGCGGCGATTTCCCTGGCAAGTCGTTGGTCATGGCGCTGGTGATTTCGCCGATGGTGGTACCGGTGGTGATCATTGGTGTGGCCAGCTACCTGTTCTTCGCCCCGCTGGGCATGGGTAACAGTTTTATCTCGTTGATCCTGGTGCATGCCGTGCTGGGGGTGCCGTTCGTCATCATCACTGTGTCGGCGACCTTGCAGGGGTTCAATTACAACCTGGTGCGTGCGGCGGCCAGTTTGGGTGCCTCGCCGGTGCTGGCGTTCCGCAAGGTGACCTTGCCGCTGATCGCGCCTGGGGTGATTTCGGGGGCGTTGTTTGCCTTTGCCACCTCGTTCGACGAGGTGGTAGTGACGCTGTTCCTGGCCGGGCCTGAGCAGGCCACGCTGCCGCGGCAGATGTTCAGCGGTATTCGCGAGAACCTGAGCCCGACGATTGCGGCGGCGGCGACCCTGTTGATCGCCTTTTCGGTGGTGTTGCTGCTGACCCTGGAGTGGCTGCGTGGGCGCAGCGAGAAGCTGAGGACGCAGCAGCCGGGCTGAGTTTGTGTCTGCTGTGCCGGCCTCTTCGCGGGCAAGCCCGCTTCCACAGGTACAGCGCTGCCATTGAAAACAGCGTCTTACCTGTGGGCGCGGGCTTGCCCGCGAAGAGGCCGGTACAGACAAAGCAGCCTGAGTTACAATGCGCGCCACCGTGATTCTGCCAACAGGTGCGCCATGCAGCCCTACGCTATTGCCCCCTCCATCCTCTCCGCCGACTTCGCCCGCCTGGGTGCCGATGTCGATGCAGTGCTGGAAGCAGGTGCCGACATCGTCCACTTCGATGTCATGGACAACCACTATGTACCCAACCTGACCATCGGCCCGATGGTCTGCACCGCCCTGCGCAAGTACGGCGTGACCGCGCCAATCGACGTGCACCTCATGGTGAGCCCGGTCGACCGCATCATCGGTGACTTCATCGAAGCCGGCGCCACCTACATCACCTTCCACCCGGAAGCCTCGCAGCACATCGACCGCTCGCTGCAGCTGATCCGTGACGGCGGCTGCAAGGCCGGCCTGGTGTTCAACCCGGCCACCAGCCTGGATGCGTTGAAGTACGTGATGGACAAAGTCGACATGGTCCTGCTGATGAGCGTCAACCCAGGCTTCGGCGGGCAGAAGTTCATCCCTGGTACCCTCGACAAGCTGCGCGAAGCGCGCGCCCTGATCGATGCCAGTGGCCGTGACATCCGCCTGGAAATCGACGGCGGCGTCAACGTCAACAATATCCGCGAAATCGCCGCCGCTGGTGCCGATACCTTCGTGGCCGGTTCGGCGATCTTCAACGCCCCGGACTACCGGGAAGTCATCGCCAAGATGCACGCCGAACTGGCTCAGGCCCGCCCATGAGCGGCTTCGAGCAGCTGTTCCCGGGGACGCTGCCCAGGCTGGTGATGTTCGATCTGGACGGTACCCTGATCGATTCAGTCCCTGACCTGGCCGCAGCCGTCGACCGCATGCTGCTCGAACTGGGCCGACCCGCCGCAGGGCTCGACGCCGTGCGGCACTGGGTTGGCAACGGTGCACCGGTGCTGGTACGCCGCGCCCTTGCCGGTGGCCTCGACCACGCGGCAGTGGACGATGAGCTGGCCGAGCGCGGGCTGGCGCTGTTCATGGAGGCGTACGCCGAAAGCCATGAACTGACCGTGGTCTACCCCGGCGTGCATGACACGCTGCGTTGGCTGCGCAAGCAGGGGGTGGAGATGGCGCTGATCACCAACAAACCCGAGCGGTTTGTCGCGCCGTTGCTCGATCAGATGAAGATCGGCCGTTACTTCCGCTGGATCATCGGCGGCGATACCCTGCCACAGAAGAAGCCCGACCCTGCCGCCTTGCTGTTCGTCATGAAAATGGCTGGCGTCGAGGCTGGGCAGGCACTGTTCGTCGGCGATTCGCGCAGCGATGTGCTGGCCGCCAAGGCTGCCGGCGTGCAGTGCGTTGGCCTGAGTTATGGCTACAACCATGGCCGGCCGATCGATGAGGAATCCCCCAGCCTGGTGATTGGCGATCTGCGCCTGCTGTTGCCTGGTTGCGTCGTCACCGACACTGGGATAACGTTGGCGGACCTTCAAGCCTCACAAGACAGAGAGCCCACCGTGGTGGTTACTGGCAAATTCTGGATGAAAGTCATCAAGGCCCTGGCCCGTTGGCGTTGGCGCGCCTGACTTCTGCCCGCCGGCGCCTGCCGGCCCGTCCGTTTGCCTGACTCTCATCATTGCTCCGAGGCTACCCATGACCCGCGAAGAATTCCTGCGCCTGGCCGCTGCCGGCTACAACCGCATCCCCCTGGCCTGTGAAACCCTGGCTGACTTCGATACCCCGCTGTCGATCTACCTGAAGCTGGCCGACCAGGCCAACTCGTACCTGCTCGAATCGGTGCAGGGCGGTGAAAAGTGGGGCCGTTACTCGATGATCGGCCTGCCGTCGCGCACGGTGATGCGTGTGCATGGCTACCACGTCAGCATCCTGCAGGATGGCGAGCAGGTCGAAAGCCATGAGGTGGAAGACCCGCTGGCCTTCGTCGAAACTTTCAAGGACCGCTACAAGGTCGCCGACATTCCTGGCCTGCCGCGCTTTAACGGCGGCCTGGTCGGCTACTTTGGCTACGACTGCGTACGGTATGTGGAAAAGCGCCTGGGCGCCTGCCCGAATCCTGACCCGTTGGGCGTTCCGGACATCCTGCTGATGGTCTCGGATGCCGTGGTGGTGTTCGACAACCTGGCCGGCAAGATGCACGCAATCGTGCTGGTCGATCCGTCCGAGGAGCACGCGTTCGAGCAAGGCCAGGCACGCCTGCAAGGCTTGCTGGCCAAGTTGCGCGAGCCGATCACTCCACGCCGCGGCCTGGACCTGAGCCGACCGATGGCGGCCGAGCCGGCGTTCCGCTCCAGCTTTACCCAGGATGACTACGAGCGCGCGGTGGACACGGTCAAGGAATACATCCTCGCCGGTGACTGCATGCAGGTGGTGCCGTCGCAGCGCATGTCGATCGACTTCAAGGCAGCGCCCATCGACTTGTACCGTGCACTGCGCTGCTTCAACCCGACGCCGTACATGTACTTCTTCAACTTCGGCGACTTCCATGTGGTCGGCAGCTCCCCCGAAGTATTGGTGCGTGTGGAAGACAACCTGGTTACCGTGCGCCCGATCGCCGGTACCCGCCCGCGCGGTGCGACCGAAGAGGCTGACCGTGCGCTGGAAGACGACCTGCTTTCGGACGACAAGGAAATCGCCGAGCACTTGATGCTGATCGACCTGGGCCGCAACGATGTGGGTCGCGTGTCCTCTACCGGTAGCGTGCGCCTGACCGAAAAGATGGTAATCGAGCGTTACTCCAACGTGATGCACATCGTTTCCAACGTCACCGGCCAGCTGGCCGAGGGCCTGACCGCCATGGATGCACTGCGGGCGATTCTGCCGGCGGGCACCTTGTCGGGCGCGCCAAAGATCCGCGCAATGGAAATCATCGACGAGCTGGAGCCGGTCAAGCGGGGCGTTTACGGGGGGGCGGTGGGTTACTTCGCCTGGAACGGCAACATGGACACGGCGATCGCCATTCGTACGGCGGTGATCAAGGACGGCGAGCTGCATGTGCAGGCTGGTGGCGGCATCGTCGCCGACTCGGTACCGGCGCTGGAGTGGGAAGAAACCATCAACAAGCGCCGGGCGATGTTCCGTGCGGTGGCGTTGGCTGAGCAGACGCCTGACTAGTAAATCGTGCGGCCCACCGCGGCTGAAACCGCTCCTACAGGCATTGCACATTGTAGGTGCGGCTTCAGCCGCGATGGGCCGCAACGCGGCCCCGACAATTCAGAAGTCGACGCTGACCCCCAAGCTCACCCCCTGCTGGGTCAATTCATCACTCTTGCGCCAGTTGTAGTTCCCGCGCAAGTGCACCCCGGCCACCAACTCATGGCTCACCCCCAGGCTCGCCCGGGTCAAATCGCTGTGCGGCGTATACCCGGTCAAGGTGAAGTCATTGGCCGGCAACGTCGTCAGGTGCATCGTCACATCCTGCTGGTCATCCTCGAACTCATGTTCCTGCGCCACTTCGGCGAACAGCTTGGTGCTCGGCAACACCTGCACACTGCCTAGCAGCCCCACACCCAACCGCCGCGAAGTACGCTCCTGGTCATCGAAACCCAGGGCTGTCGAACGCCCGCTCTTCTCGTCATAGCCATCGACCTTGACCCGTGCATAGTCGGCGCTGATAAACGGCGCCAGTTGCCAGCTGCTGCCATCGGCCGCCAGGTTGTAGCCCAGCCGCCCGGTCACCGCCCAGGCTTCGCCGTCGGTGTCGCCTTTTTCGCTGCGATCATTGACGCCCAACGCGAAGGTGCGTTTGAGGTCGCGGTAGTCCAGGTGCCCCGCGCTCAGCGCGGCATCGGCCCACCAACGGTCCTGGCGGAACTGGGCAAAGGCACTGCCCAGGTAGCTGTCGAGCTTGTAGTCCGAGTCCTGTTCATCTGCCTCTAGTTTCTGGCGATACACGCCGCCCGCAAGCCCCAGGCGCCAGGCATCATTCAACCGATAGCTGCCCCCGAGGGTCAGGTTGTAGCCGCGCCCGTCGGCATTGGCCGCACTGCGTTGGTCATCAAAGTCCAGGTCCTGCGCGCCGGTGGCGACGAACGCCTGCCACTGGCCCACCGCTTGCCAGGGCGTCTGCCACTGGTTGCGCAGCTCGTCCTGATGCGCGCGCAGGCTGGCGTGGGCCATTTCCGGCAGTAGCGTCAGCTCCCAAGGGGCGGAGAGGATCGAATAGCCGTAATCGGCGATCAATTGCTGGCCGGCGATGGTCGGGTGCACCGAGTCGTTGAACAGCAGCTTGGTCGGGTCGGGATTGCTGCCGTTGATGCCGTACACCGGGTTTTCCACACAGCTGCTGCCGCTGTAGCAGGTGCCAACCAGATTCTGGTCGCTGGCCAGGCCGAATTGCGTCGGGCTGGCCAAGGCTTCGCTCAGCAGTACCGGAATATTCAGCGGGATGATCTCGGCGTCGATCTGGGCAAGCTGGCTGATCAGTGCCTGGTTGAAAATGCCGGACAACTGCGACAGCGGGTTTTGCTGCGGGGTGCCGCTGAAATTCGGGGTCTGGCCAAGGTCGGGTAGCAGCCAGACCATGATGTAGCGGGCGCCGCCTTGTTGCAGCGCCTGGGCGCTGGCGGCCAAGCGTGAACCGGCGGTAGCCGCATCGGCGGGGCTGTTCACCAGCCCTTGCAGGAAGTCGTTGCCGCCGCCGGTCAGGTAGTAAAGGGCGTTAGGGTCGGCGCGCAGGCCGTTGGCCAGATAGCCGGGTTTCTCGCGCAGCACCAGGCCAGCTCCTGGTTGGCCGGGGGGGATCACCGTTTCTGACGTCTCAGTGATCGAGTCGAGAATCTGTTGGGTGGTGTAGCCGCCGACCGCCCAGTTATTGCCATCGGCAACGCCGCGCGCGAGGTTGCCAAGTGAGGTCGACGGCCCCAGTTCACTACCGCCGAATCCTAGTTTTGCGCCGAGAATCATGGGTGATACAGGTGCAAAATTGCCATCAGCATCACGGTTGGTAAACCGCTGCCCCGCAGTACCGCCGGTCAGGTCGGGAAACTGCCCGGCATCGGCCAGGCTGTCACCGAAGGTGATCATCGTCGAGTAAGGGGAGGGGGCCGCGAATGCCTGGCTGCAAGCCAGGGCCAACGTAGCCAGGGTAAAGCGCAGTAACGGTGCTTTTTGCATCGATGAACATCCTTTTCATTGTTTTTATGAGGTCAATCCGATCGACCTTAGCAAATCGCTGGGCATGCCTTCCAAGTCCATTCGTTTCCCAGTGTTTACCGGCATATTGCGCCCGCCGTCCCGGTAGGCTACTGTGCCTGCAAGTATGAGCGAGACTTATCCTGTGTTGATCGTCAGCAAACTCTTGATGCGCGTTATCAAGGCCCACGCCCGTTGGCGTTGGCGCGCCTGACTTTATCCCCTGCCGGCCCGCCCGGCCCGCCCCCGTTTGCCTTCCTGTCGTTTTCCGAGCGCCCTTTGTGGCAGTACTGCGTCTGTTTTCGGCGTAGGAAGGTTCGACTATTAAAGTCAGTAGATTCTAGAGGTTTAGCCCGATGTTACTGATGATCGACAATTACGACTCATTCACTTACAACGTCGTTCAGTACCTTGGCGAGTTGGGTGCCGAGGTCAAAGTCATTCGCAACGACGAAATCACCGTTGCCGAGATTGAAGCCCTCAACCCCGAGCGCATCGTTGTCTCGCCTGGCCCGTGCACGCCGAGCGAAGCCGGTGTGTCCATCGAAGCCATCCTGCATTTTGCCGGCAAGCTGCCGATCCTTGGCGTTTGCCTGGGCCACCAGTCCATTGGCCAGGCCTTTGGCGGTGATGTGGTGCGCGCGCGCCAAGTCATGCACGGTAAGACCAGCCCGGTGTACCACCGTGACCTGGGCGTGTTCGCAGGCCTCAACAACCCACTTACGGTTACCCGCTACCATTCCCTGGTGGTCAAGCGCGAGACGCTGCCGGATTGCCTGGAAGTGACAGCCTGGACCGCCCATGACGATGGCTCGGTCGACGAGATCATGGGCCTGCGCCACAAGACGCTGAATATCGAAGGGGTGCAGTTCCACCCCGAGTCGATCCTGACCGAGCAGGGCCACGAGCTGTTCGCCAACTTCCTCAAGCAGACCGGCGGCCGCCGCTAAGGACCGAGCATGGATATCAAGAGCGCGTTGAGCCGTATCGTCGGCCACCTGGACCTTTCCACCGAAGAAATGCGCGATGTGATGCGCCAGATCATGACCGGTCAATGCACCGAAGCGCAGATCAGCGCCTTCATGATGGGGATGCGCATGAAGAGCGAGAGCATCGACGAGATCGTCGGCGCGGTTTCGGTGATGCGCGAGCTGGCCGAAAAGGTCGAGCTTAAAAGCCTCGATGGCGTGGTCGACATCGTCGGCACCGGCGGTGATGGTGCCAACATATTCAATGTGTCCACCGCCTCGGCGTTCGTCCTTGCGGCGGCGGGCTGCACCGTGGCCAAGCATGGCAACCGCGCGGTTTCCGGCAAGAGCGGCAGTGCCGACCTGCTGGAAGCCGCCGGCATCTACCTGAACCTGACCCCAACCCAGGTCGGGCGCTGCATTGACAGCCTCGGCATTGGCTTCATGTTCGCCCAGACGCATCACTCCGCGATGAAACATGCTGCCGGCCCGCGCCGCGACATGGGCCTGCGCACGCTGTTCAACATGCTGGGCCCGCTTACGAATCCGGCCGGTGTGAAACACCAGGTAGTCGGTGTGTTCAGTCAAGCGTTGTGCCGCCCGCTGGCTGAAGTGCTGCAGCGCCTGGGCAGCAAGCATGTGCTGGTGGTGCACTCGAAGGACGGCCTGGACGAATTCAGCCTCGCCGCACCGACCTTTGTCGCCGAACTGAAGAATGACCAGATCACTGAATACTGGGTCGAGCCTGAAGACCTCGGCATGAAGAGCCAGAGCCTGCACGGGCTGGCGGTCGAGAGCCCGCAGGCGTCGCTGGAACTGATCCGGGACGCGTTGGGCCGACGCAAGACCGAGAACGGCCAGAAGGCTGCGGAAATGATCGTGCTCAATGCGGGCGCGGCGCTATATGCCGCCGATCATGCCATGACCCTCGCGCAGGGTGTGGAACTGGCCCACGACGTCTTGCACACCGGGCTGGCCTGGGAAAAGCTGCAGGAGCTGGGTGCCTTTACAGCGGTATTCAAGGTGGAGAACGAAGCATGAGTGTCCCGACGGTGCTGGAAAGGATCATCGCCCGCAAGTTCCAGGAAGTGACCGAGCGCAGCGCGCGCGTCAGCCTCGCCGAACTGGAGCGCCTGGCCAAGGAGGCCGATGCTCCGCGCGGTTTCGCCAACGCGTTGATCGAGCAGGCCAAGCGCAAGCAGCCTGCGGTGATCGCCGAAATCAAGAAGGCTTCGCCAAGCAAGGGCGTCATCCGCGAGAACTTCGTGCCGGCGGACATTGCCGTCAGCTATGAGAAGGGCGGGGCGACCTGCCTGTCGGTGCTGACTGACGTGGACTACTTCCAGGGTGCTGACGCGTACTTGCAGCAGGCGCGCGCCGCCGTTGCGCTGCCGGTGATCCGCAAGGACTTCATGGTTGACCCTTACCAGATCGTCGAGGCCCGTGCCCTGGGGGCCGACTGCGTGTTGCTGATCGTCTCGGCGCTGGACGACGTGAAGATGGCCGAGTTGGCCGCCACCGCGAAGGATGTTGGCCTCGATGTGCTGGTCGAAGTCCACGATGGCGACGAACTGGAGCGTGCGTTGAAGACCCTCGACACGCCATTGGTCGGGGTCAACAACCGCAACCTGCATACCTTTGAAGTCAGCCTTGAAACGACGCTCGACCTGCTGCCGCGCATTCCACGTGACCGCCTGGCCATCACCGAAAGCGGCATCGTCAATCGTGCCGATGTCGAGCTGATGGAGATCAACGAGGTCTACTCGTTCCTGGTCGGTGAAGCGTTCATGCGGGCTGAGCAGCCGGGGCTGGAGTTGCAGCGGCTGTTCTTCCCCGAACAGGTGAAGAAGACTGTTCAGCAACTGGACTGATCAGCATTGAAGCCGGCACTTGCCGGCTTTTTTGTCGGCCCTGTTCAGGGCTCGTGATAACTACAAAGGTGGACGATGACTGACCAACCTCTGGCCCTGACTGTCGAACAAGGCCTGCACGCCGAACAGGACCTGCTGGCCGCTGTCTGCCGTGGCGAACGCGAAAGTGGCGTGTTGTTCTGGCGCCCCACCGACCATGCTCTGGTCATGCCGCGACGCATGAGCCGGCTGGACAACTTCGAGGCCGCCTGCTCGGAACTGGCGATTGCTGGCTGGCCGGTGTTGCTGCGCGAAACCGGCGGTGAGCCGGTACCGCAGTCGCATTCGACGGTAAACGTGGCGCTGGTGTACGTGGCACCCCGTAGCGAAGGCGACCACGGCCGCATCGAAAACGCCTACGAGCGCCTGTGCCTGCCGCTGTGCGACGTGTTGCGCGAATGGGGCGCAGTAGCCTCGGTCGGCGAGATCGACGGCGCCTTCTGCGATGGTCGTTACAACGTCAACCTCAATGGACGCAAGCTGGTCGGCACCGCCCAGCGCTGGCGCCAGGGCATGGGCGGCAAGCGCCCGGTGGTGCTGGTACACGGTGCGTTGCTGCTGGATAACGAGCGCGAGTCGATGGTCGCGGCGGTCAACCGCTTCAATGAATGTTGCGAGCTGGAGCAGCGCTGCCGGGCCGACAGCCATATTGCCCTGCATGAGTTGGCGCCCGAAGCGCCCTGGTTCGAGCGCCTGTCGCGGGCGTACGACGAAGTGCTGGCGGCCCTGCCTAAAGATTAACGGGTACCGTAGACCACCATGGTCTTGCCTTTGACATGCACCAGGCTGCGTTCCTCAAGGTCTTTGAGCACGCGGCCGACCATTTCTCGTGAACAACCGACGATACGGCCAATTTCCTGACGGGTGATCTTGATCTGCATGCCGTCCGGGTGGGTCATGGCATCCGGCTGCTTGCACAGGTCGAGCAGGCAACGGGCCACACGGCCGGTGACGTCGAAGAAGGCCAGGTCGCCTACCTTGCGTGTGGTGTTGCGCAGGCGCTGAGCCATCTGGCTGCCGAGGGCGTAGAGGATATCCGGGTCGTGGCGGGCTAGGTCGCGGAATTTTTCGTAGCTGATTTCAGCCACTTCGCATTCGGTCTTGGCGCGCACCCAGGCACTGCGCTGCTGGTCGCTGCCTGCGGATTCGAACAGGCCAAGTTCGCCGAAGAAGTCGCCACTGTTGAGGTAGGCGATGATCATCTCGTGGCCTTCATCATCCTCGATGATGATGGTTACCGAACCTTTGATGATGAACGACAGTGTCTCGGCCCTATCACCGGCGCAGATGATGTTGCTCTTGGCGGTGTAGCGGCGGCGCTGGCAGTGCACCAGCAGCTTGTCGATGTTCTTGATCTTGGCGGGTAGGGCGGAGGCAACCATCACGAAATCCTGTTCGATGCGACGCATAGGCTCTTGTTAGTGATTGACTGAACGCGACGCGTCAGTCAATTGGCGCCAGCTTATCAGACACTGCAGGATGTTTCGGTACTAATGCGACGCGTGTTGAGCTTTTCCGACAGCGATACAAGGCTTAAGCTGACACCCTTTTGCGAAATCCAGGAGTACGGACAGATGAAGGCACGCATCCAGTGGGCCGGTGAAGCGATGTTCCTCGGTGAATCGGGGAGCGGCCATGTGGTGGTAATGGATGGCCCGCCTGAGGCCGGTGGCCGTAACCTGGGCGTGCGCCCGATGGAAATGCTTCTGCTCGGCCTGGGCGGCTGCAGCAGCTTCGACGTGGTCAGCATCCTGAAGAAATCGCGCCAGGCGGTGGAAAGCTGCGAAGCCTTCCTGGACGCCGAGCGCGCCAGCGAAGACCCGAAGGTATTCACCAAGATCCACATGAACTTCGTGGTGAAAGGCCGTGGGCTGAAAGAGGCGCAGGTCAAGCGTGCGGTCGAGTTGTCGGCGGAGAAGTACTGCTCGGCCTCGATCATGCTGGAACGCGCTGGTGTTGAAATCACCCACGGCTACGAGATCGTAGAGTTGGGTTAAGTCCGAAATCCTGGGGTCGCAAAGCGGCCCCGGCGATCTTCAGTTGCGCAAGGCGGGTAGGGCGATCAACAGCCAGCGTGGCACACAACGTCGCAATGACTGGCTCAAGTGCTCCCGCCGCTTCTGATACGCCAGCCCCAAGCCGATAACCCCCAGTCCGATGAGCGTAACCACGACCGGGAACAGCAATGATTCGGCAAAGACCTCGTAAGACAGATAGCCCAGATAAGCCGCCACCCCCAACGCCCCGAAGACCATGAACACCGGCCGGCGCAGCAGCACCGCCATAGCCATCAGCCCAAGGTTGATCAGGCAGTACAGTGCCTTGCCCAGTTCACTGTCGCTTTCCATCATCGTCAGCCCACCCCAGAACGCCGCCAATCCGGCCAGGTAGCCCCAGTGGGCGTAATCTTCGCGGGTACGGCCGTCGACCAGCAGGAACACCAGCAGCAGCCCGAGCCCGAACCACAGCGAAACCGTGCGCCGTTGTTCCCAGCTAAACGGCGAGCCAAACACCCACTCGCTCAGGTCCATCGACATGAACCACAACGCGACGGCGATCGGCATCACGATGAACGGGTAGGGGATCAAGCGCAGCATCAGCAAACCGGCGACCACCGTAGCGGCTTCCATCGCCAGCCAGCCGCCCTGAACATAGGTGTAGTACTGGTGGTAATCGACTTGCCGGTCGTCCAGCGGCCACCAGCCAGCCAAGCGTTCGATGGCAAACACGGCCAATGGCACGATACTCACCGCGACTGCCGCCAGCACACCGGCAGCGATGGGCTGTTGGCGTCGTTGCAGGTTGAGGGCGAACAGGGTGAGCACGGCGATGTACAGCGAAGCGATAGCCAGCAGCGCCCAATCACCGATCAACATCCAGGCCTCGGTCAGCAACCAGCCCATCGCTGCCATGATCAGCAGCGCGCCGAAGTAGAACGCGACATGGGCCAGTTGGAAGCTGCCAGCTGTCACTGGCTGCTGGCGCAGATAATCCAGCAGGGCCTGGTCCTGGCCCGGCTGGAGAATACCGGCTTGCACGGCGCGCGCCAGGTCCTTGGCGTCGATTCGGTCCGTCATAGGCGTGCCTCAGATGCGGTAGGTGCTCTTGGTCATGACCTTGGCCAGCATGCTCATGCCGAAACGCACTGGCGCAGGGAAGCGGTAGCCGCCAGCTTCGAGGGCGGATTCGGCATGTTGCTCTTCATCCACGCGCATCTGTTCGAGAATGGCGCGGGATTTTTCGTCCTCGTCGGGGATTTGTTCCAGGTGTTCGTCAAGGTGCTTGCACACCTGATGCTCGGTGGCGGCGACGAAACCCAGGCTGACTTTGTCGCTGACCAGGCCGGCGAGGGCGCCGATGCCGAACGACATGCCGTAGAACAACGGGTTGAGCACGCTCGGGTGGCTACCCAGCTGGCGGATGCGCTGCTCGCACCAGGCCAGGTGGTCGATTTCTTCCTCCGCGGCATGCTCCATGGCCTTGCGCACCTGCGGCAGCTTGGCGGTCAGGGCCTGACCCTGGTACAGCGCCTGGGCGCAGACTTCGCCGGTATGGTTGATGCGCATGAGCCCGGCAATGTGGCGGGTCTGCTGGTCGTCCAGTTCGACGTCCGGCTGGACGATGGCCGGGGACGGCCGGGACGGTTGGCCGCTGAAGGGCAGCAAGGTGCGCATGGCGGTATCGGCCTGCAGCAACAAGCGGTCGAGCGGCGAGTAGTGACGTTCGGTAGCCATCGGGCACCTCCGCTGAAGTGATGCCCGACAGTCTACCTCAATCGCCCGGGGCGGGCTTGCCTTGGGTCAGCCCGGCGGCCAGTTCATCTGGCGCTGGCCGAGCACGTGCATATGGATGTGGTAAACGGTCTGGCCGCCCTTCGGGTTGCAATTCATGACCACACGGAAGCCTTCTTCACAGCCTTGCTCGACCGCAAGGCGCTGTGCGGTGAACAGAATATGGCCGGCCAAGGCCTTGTCCTCTTCGGTCAAGTCATTCAGGGTACGGATGTGTTTCTTCGGGATGACCAGGAAGTGCACAGGCGCCGCTGGGGCAATGTCCTTGAAGGCCAGGATCTGGTCATCTTCGTAGATGATGTCTGCCGGGATTTCCCGGTTGATGATTCTAAGGAATAAATCGTCCACAGCACTTGCTCCATGGTGAGTGTCCCGGCCGAGTGTACTGAGCCAGGCGCCACTCGCCCAGTGGCTATTCCATTCCGACGGGGCAGTAACGGCGATGGATGAGGCCAGCGACTTTGCGTGTTAGCCAGCGCGGCAGCAGCCGAGGGGCAAACGCCAACCAGCGGTTGCGGCGTCCGGGCATGATCAACGCACGGTTCCTGGCCAGTGCGCGCACGGTGTACAGCGCCACTTCTTCGGGGCTCTGGCAGCGGCTATTGCCTTCGAGCCTGGGGATGCGGCGGCGCGAAGAACGCACCGGGCCGGGGCACAGGACTGAAACCTTGATACCGGTGGGTTTCAGTTCTTCGCGCAAGGCTTCAGAGAAATGCATCACGTAGGCCTTACTGGCAGCGTATGTGGCCATCGTCGGGCCCGGTGCTACAGCGGCCATTGCGGCGACATTGAGGATTTGCCCCCCGCCTTGTACTGCCATGAGGTTGCCGATGGCGTGGCACAGGCGGCTCAGGGCAAGGATGTTCACTTCCAGCAGGTCTTGTTCGTCCGCCCATTCGTGGGCGAGGAAGGGGCCGTAGGTACGTTGGCCGGCGCAGTTGACCAACAGGTCGATGCGCCGTTCGCCTTCTTCCAGTTCAAGCACGAACCCGGACAGGCGCAGCGGCTGGCTGAGGTCGCAAGCGCGGAACAATACTTCGACGCCAAACCGCTGGGTCAGCTCGATGGCCACCGGCTCCAGGGTTTCGCGATGGCGTGCCACCAGGATCAGGTTGCGCCCGCGCCGCGCCAGGGCTTCCGCAAGGGCCAAGCCCAGGCCGCTGGAAGCACCAGTGATCATGGCGTAACGGGTCATGCAAGGCTCCTGGGGGCTGAAGAGGGCGCTTAGTGTACAGCTTGGCCCGGCAAGGTGTTGCCTTTTGCTAAAAGGCCTTGATGTGCAATGCGTGGCTACGTTCCAGGGCTGCCAGGTACTCGCTGTGCAGGCGTTCGATCAATGCTGCGGCGGTTGGCAAATCATTGATATCGCCTACGCCCTGGCCGGCGGACCAGACCGTTTTCCAGGCCTTGGCTTCATCATCGATGGGTTTGAGCTTGCCTTGTTCGTGGCCGGTTTTCAGCGCGGTCATGTCATAGCCGGCCTGCTCCAAGCTCGGGCGCAGGAAGCTCGCCGGGATGCCGGACACTGCAGGGGTGTGGACGATGTCTGCGGCATGAGCATTGAGCAGCATCTGTTTATACGCATCCTGCGCGTGGCTCTCTTGGGTGGCGATGAACCGCGTCCCCATATAGGCCAGGTCGGCGCCCAGTACCTTAGCGGCGAGAATCTCGTGGCCGTGATTGATGCAGCCGGCCAGTAGCAGGGTCTTGTCGAAGAACTGGCGGATTTCAGCCGCCAGGGCGAACGGGCTCCAGGTACCGGCATGTCCACCGGCACCTGCCGCCACGGCGATCAGGCCATCGACGCCGGCCTCGGCGGCTTTCTCGGCATGCCGCCGTGTGGTTACGTCATGGAACACCAGGCCGCCGTAGCTGTGCACGGCATCCACCACTTCCTTTACTGCGCCCAGGCTGGTGATGACGATCGGTACGCGATGTTCGACGCACAGCGCCAGGTCAGCCTGCAGACGCGGGTTGGTGGGGTGGACGATCAGGTTTACCGCATACGGCGCTGGTGCTGGCAACTGTTCCAGGCCCGCTTCGATTTCTTCGAGCCAGGCCTTGAAACCGGCGCTATCGCGCTGGTTCAGGGCCGGGAAGCTGCCGACCACGCCGCTGCCGCAACAGGCCAGGACCAACTGAGGGTTGGAAATCAGGAACATCGGCGCGGCCACCACCGGCAAGCGCAGGCGTTGTTCGAGCGAAGCGGGTAGGGACATGGGCAAGGCTCCAGTGCAGGACGGTTATCGTCAGAACGGTTTGACCACCACGAGAATTACGATGCCCAACAGGATCAGCACCGGCACCTCGTTGAACCAGCGGTAGTACACATGGCTGCGGGTGTTGGTGCCATTGGCGAAGCGTTTGCGCTGGGCGCCACAGATGTGATGGTAGCCGGTGAGCAGGATCACCAGGGTGAGCTTGGCGTGCAACCAGCCCTGGCTAAGCCAGCCGGGGGTGAGGTACAGCATCCAGGCACCGAACACATAGGTGGCGATCATCGCTGGGTTCATGATGCCGCGGTACAACTTGCGCTCCATGGTCGTGAAGCGTTCCTGGCTGATGCTGTCCTCGCTCTGGGCGTGGTAGACGAACAGCCGCGGCAGGTAGAACAGGCCGGCGAACCAGCAGACCACGCTGACGATGTGCAGCGCTTTGATCCATAGGTAAAGCATTTAGAGAGTTCCTTCAGGTATTCACGGTCGTCAGATAGTAGAGGCCAAGCGCCCGAAGGGTCACCCGAAGAGTTGTTACAGACGCCCCACGCCCCTATTATCGTGCGCTTTCCAGACGGCTCGTTGATAAGGGGCAAGCGTTATGATCAAGGTCGGTATCGTCGGCGGCACGGGTTACACCGGGGTCGAACTGTTGCGTCTGCTGGCGCAGCATCCACAGGCCGAAGTGGCCGTCATCACTTCGCGTTCCGAGGCCGGCGTGGCGGTCGCCGACATGTACCCGAACCTGCGCGGCCACTACGATGGCCTGGCGTTCAGCGTGCCGGACAGCAAGGCGCTGGCAGCCTGTGACGTGGTGTTCTTCGCTACCCCGCACGGTGTCGCCCACGCCCTGGCCGGTGAGTTGCTGGCCGCCGGAACCAAGGTCATCGACTTGTCCGCCGACTTCCGTCTGCAGGATGCTGCCGAGTGGGGCAAGTGGTACGGTCAGCCACACGGCGCGCCAGAGCTGCTCAAGGATGCCGTCTACGGCCTGCCGGAAGTCAACCGTGAGAAGATCCGCCAAGCGCGCCTGATTGCTGTGCCAGGGTGCTACCCGACCGCTACCCAACTGGGCTTCCTGCCGCTGCTCGAAGCCGGCCTGGCCGACCCGTCGCGCTTGATCGCCGACTGCAAGTCGGGCGTTAGTGGTGCTGGCCGTGGCGCTGCGGTGGGCTCGCTGTTCTGTGAGTCGGGCGAAAGCATGAAGGCCTATGCGGTCAAGGGGCACCGCCACCTGCCGGAAATCAGCCAAGGCTTGCGCCTGGCCGCAGGAACGGACATTGGCCTGACCTTCGTACCCCACCTTACGCCAATGATTCGCGGCATTCACTCCACCCTGTACGCAACGGTCGCTGACAAGTCTGTCGATCTGCAGGCACTGTTCGAAGAGCGCTATGCGAACGAACCGTTCGTCGATGTAATGCCAGCTGGCAGCCACCCGGAAACCCGTAGCGTGCGCGGTGCCAACGTCTGCCGTATCGCTGTTCATCGCCCGCAGGGTGGCGACCTGGTAGTGGTGCTGTCGGTCATCGACAACCTGGTCAAGGGCGCGTCCGGCCAGGCGGTGCAGAACCTGAACATCCTGTTCGGCCTGGACGAACGCATGGGGCTGTCCCACGCCGGCCTGCTGCCGTAAGCGTTTGCCAGTCGAAAAGGCCCGCCATGTGCGGGCCTTTTTGTTTGCCGCGACTAAAGCCGCACAATTCTTGACCGATTTTCTCGGAGAAGCGGATAATGCGCGTTATCGAGTTTTATGGCGGCAACTGCGCCGGGAGAATCAACATGAGCGTCGAAACCTTCACCCCCACGGCTTTGGAGTTCACCCAAGGCGCCGCGCACAAGGTGAAGACCCTGGTTTCCGAAGAAGGCAATGATCGCCTGAAGCTGCGGGTTTTCGTGACTGGTGGCGGCTGCTCGGGTTTCCAGTACGGCTTCACCTTCGATGAGGATGTGGCTGAAGATGACACCATCGTCGAGCGCGAAGGTGTGTCGCTAGTGGTCGATCCCATGAGCTTCCAGTACCTGGCAGGCGCCGAGGTGGATTATCAGGAAGGTCTGGAAGGTTCGCGTTTCGTGATCAAGAACCCGAATGCCTCGACCACCTGTGGCTGCGGTTCATCGTTCTCGATCTGAGCCCTGGCTGAACGAAAAACGCCGCGCAATTGCGCGGCGTTTTCATTGTGGAATCAGGCTGGATAGATCGCACCCAGTACCCGTAACCCCTTGGCTGCCGTCACACTGGGGCGATTGGCAGCGATCCCTTCCAGGCAGCAATGGGCGAGCCAGGCAAAGGCCATGGCCTCGACCCAGTCTGGGTCGACGCCATGTGCCCCGGTACTGGTGACCTGGGCGTTGGGCAGTAGCGCACGAAGGCGGTTCATCAAAGCACCATTGCGCGCTCCGCCACCACACACCAAAAGTGCTTCGGTGCCTTGCTGGGCGTTATCGAGGGACTCGATGATGCTGCGTGCGGTCAACTCCAGCAGCGTGGCCTGTACATCTTCATCACGGTAGTGCGGCAGGCGGGCGAGGTGGCCATCCAGCCAAGACAGGTTGAACACTTCGCGGCCGGTACTCTTCGGGCCCGTTCCGGCGAAGAACGGGTCGCCTAGCAGGCTGCTGAGCAAATCCGCCTGCACGATGCCACTGGCGGCCCAAGCACCATCGGCATCATACGGCTGGCCGTGCTTTCGCTCGATCCAGGCATCCAGCAACACGTTGCCCGGCCCGCAGTCGAAGCCGTGTACCGGCTTGTCGTGCTCGAGCAGGCTGAGGTTGCTGAAGCCGCCGACGTTGAGTACGGCCAAGCGCTGGCCCAGGTGGCTGAACAGCGCTTCATGAAACGCCGGCACCAGCGGCGCACCTTGGCCGCCCGCTGCCACATCGCGGCGGCGGAAATCGGCCACCACGCTGATCCCGGTGAGCTCGGCGAGCAACGCCGGGTTGCCGATCTGCACGGTGAAGCCCCTGGCAGGCTCATGTCGGATGGTTTGGCCGTGGCTGCCAATGGCGCGGATGCTTTCTGCCTTGAGCCCTTGTTTGGCCAGTAGTTGCTGGACCCCTTCGCCCGCCAGGCTGGCCCAGCGGTTCTCCGCCAGTGCAGCGCGAGCGATTTCGTCAGGCCCACTGGCGCACAGGGCAAGCAACTGCTGGCGCAGGTCGCCGGGCATTGGCAGGTAATGGGTGGCAAGCAGTTCGAGCTGCTCGCCTTGTTCGACCAAGGCGATGTCCAGGCCATCGAGGCTGGTACCGGACATCACCCCCAGGAAGAGCGCCATACGATCAGCGCTTGTTCGCGGCGAGCAGGGTGGCTTTTTCCTGGTCCATGCGGGCGACCAGTGGCTGGCTCTGCTGCAGGAAGCGCTGGCGTTCGGCCTTGGCAATCGGGTCGGCCATCGGCACTTTCTGGCTCAGCGGGTCGACGTGCACGCCGTTGACCTGGAACTCGTAGTGCAGGTGTGGGCCGGTGGACAGGCCGGTGGTGCCGATGTAGCCAATGATCTGCCCCTGTTTCACGCTGCTGCCGGTCTTGATGCCCTTGGCAAAGCCCTGCATGTGGCCGTAGAGCGTCTTGTAACTGTTACCGTGGGCGATGATCACGGTGTTGCCGTAGCCACCACGGCGACCGGCCAATTCGATGCGGCCGTCACCGGCTGCCTTGATCGGCGTGCCACGTGGTGCGGCGTAGTCGACGCCCTTGTGCGCGCGGATCTTGTTCAGAATCGGATGCTTACGGCCAGCGGAAAAGCGCGAGCTGATGCGGGCAAAGTCCACTGGCGTACGGATGAATGCCTTGCGCAGGCTGTTGCCGTCGGCAGTGTAGTAGCTGGTGTTGCCTTGTTTGTTGGTGTATCGCACGGCGGTGTAGGTCTTGCCGCGGTTGGTGAAGCGCGCGGAGAGAATGTTGCCGGTGCCGACGACCTTGCCGTCCATGACCTTCTGCTCGTAGACCACGTCAAATTCGTCGCCTGGGCGGATGTCCTGAGCGAAGTCGATGTCGTAGCCAAGCACCTTGGCCATGTCCATGGTCATGCTGTGGGACAGCCCGGCACGCTGGGCCGAGGCCGACAGCGAGCTCTTGATCACGCCATGGGCATACGCGGTACGTACCAGCGGCTTGCTGATTTCGCGGTCGAAGGTATAGCCCTTGACGGTTTTGGTCAGGCGAATGGTTTCAAGGTTGCTGACCTTGCTGTGCAGGCTGGCCAGCTGACCTTCCTTGTCGAGCTCGAACTGCAGTACCTGGCCGTGCTTTAGCTGGCTGAACTGCTTGGCCTGCTTGCTGCTGGCCAGTAGGTCGTGCACGGCATTGGCGGGCAAGCCAACCTTGGCGAACAGGGTCGACAGCGTGTCGCCGCGCGCCACGGTGACTTCACGGTGCCCAGGCTCCTTGGCCTCAGGCTTCTGCTCGGCTGCGGGCGTTTGTTGTGCGGTTTGTTCGGTTTTCGATTCGGCGCCTTCGATCTGTGCGAAAGGCGAGCCCTGATCGGCTCCGGCCTGTACCAGAGGGGCGGCGTTGGATTCGTCCTTCAGCTGCTCGGCCGGGCTTTCCAGTTCGAGGCTGAGGGTAGTCTTCTTGGCTTCGACTTCGCTGGAAGGGAATACCAGCAGGGCCAGGCTGAGCAGGGCGGCGATGCCACTGGCGGCCAACAGATGGCTTTTCGGATAAAGCGGGGGCGCTTTAGGCGTTTCGTTGGTCATAGGTAGGTGACTTTTGAAGAAAAATGAATATGGAAAAGATGAATGACATGATGAAGATGAAATAACTGTATAAAATATAACCAAATCCAGTTTCACGCAAGGGCGCGTAGACGCCGCATGCCTGCGGTCAGGTCACATTCCATTGCGAAACTTGTATTTGATGGCCGATCTTGTATGGTTGGCTCCCCTTGAATCTGAGCCTTGCGGGTCTGTCTATGAAGTCGGTTGAAGAGCAGCTGGCGCTTATCAAGCGCGGTGCTGAAGAAGTGTTGGTCGAGTCGGAACTGGTGGAGAAGCTCAAGCGCGGCCAGCCCCTGCGTATCAAGGCAGGTTTCGATCCGACCGCGCCTGACTTGCACCTGGGGCACACCGTGCTGATCAACAAGCTGCGCCAGTTCCAGGAGCTGGGCCACCAGGTCATCTTCCTGATTGGTGACTTCACCGGGATGATCGGCGACCCGAGCGGCAAGAGCGCCACGCGCCCGCCGTTGACCCGTGAGCAGGTCCTGGATAACGCCGAGACCTATAAACAGCAGGTCTTCAAGATCCTTGACCCGGCCAAGACCGAGGTGGCCTTCAACTCCACCTGGATGGACAAGCTGACGCCGGCCGATTTTATTCGCCTCGCATCGCAGTACACCGTGGCGCGCATGCTCGAGCGCGATGACTTCGACAAGCGTTACACCACCAACCAGCCGATCGCCATTCACGAGTTCCTCTACCCGCTGGTGCAGGGGTATGACTCGGTGGCGCTGAATGCTGACGTGGAGCTGGGTGGGACTGACCAGAAGTTCAACCTGCTGATGGGGCGCGAGCTGCAGCGCTCCTATGGCCAGGAAGCACAGAACATCGTGACCATGCCGTTGCTCGAAGGGCTCGACGGCGTGAAGAAGATGTCCAAGTCGCTGGGCAACTATGTAGGTATCCAGGAAGCGCCGGGTGTGATGTACAGCAAGCTGGTGTCTATCCCGGACACGCTTATGTGGCGTTACTTCGAGCTGTTGAGCTTCCGTTCGATGGAAGAGATCGAGCAATTCCGTGCCGATGTCGCCAATGGCGCGAACCCTCGCGACATCAAGATCAAGCTGGCGGAAGAGATTGTGGCGCGCTTCCATGGTGAAGAGGCTGCTGCCAACGCTCACCGTGCGGCGGGCAACCGTATGAAAGAGGGTGAGTTGCCGGAGAACCTGCCCGAGATCGAGGTTGCTGCAGCTGAAGACTTGCCAATCGCCGCTGTATTGAACCGTGCGGGCCTGGTGAAGAACTCGGCGCAGGCTCGGGATCTACTTAATGGTGGCGCCGTGAAGGTCGATGGTTCGGTGGTTGATCGCGACTTCATGTTTGCGCTCGGTGCCACTCACGTTTGCCAGGCGGGCAAGAAAGCGTTTGGCCGGGTTACGTTGAAGGCTGAATGACCGCTTGATGGTGTAGCTATATAGAAGCGGGGAGGCCGACAGGCCCCCCCGCTTTGTTTTTCAGCAATATGAAGGTTTCTTGAAATTAAGCCTTGACGCACTTTCGAATCCCCTTATAATGCGCCCCACTTCCAGCGACAACGGAACGAGAAACTCCTTGAGATTC